>REEJ01000050.1 GCA_007695125.1 Trueperaceae bacterium
TGAGCGCCGAGAAGAGCAGGGCCATCTCGCCCGAGGCGACCGCCAGCACGTCGTCACGACGTTTGCCGCGCCACAGGTACAGGGCGCCGAACAGTGCGGTGAGGCCCACGGCCACGAAGCCGATCCAGGCTACGGACACGTGGGCGTACATGATGCGGATCAGGTTGCCCTGATTGACGTCCTGCGGGCTCCACACCAGGCCCAGGTAGGCCGCAGCCAGGAACAGCGGGACAAGCGCCACACCCCACGCCCGCAACCAGGCCGGGCGCCGCAGCCGCACGCTCGCATCCATCATCTCGCTCTCCTCCGGGGCCCGTGCCGTGGAAACCGGCCGCGCCCACACGCAACGCCTTGCATCATGCCGCTCACTCTTCCACGACGAAGTGGTAGATCGCCGTACAGAGCACAGCGTAGACGAGGTCGAACCCCACGAGCAATCGTAGCCAACCCTGGGCGAGAGCGAGGTCGTCCGAGCCGACCAACGCGCCGCTGGCACGTACCGAGGCGAGCAGGATCGGCACGACGATCGGGAACATCAGGACCGGCAGCAGCGATTCGCGCGCCCGCAGGTTGGCGGTGAGGCCAGCGTAGAACACGGCGATCAGGGCGAAGCCGAGGGTGCCGAGCGCCAGCGTGGCGAGCAGCCAGGGCCAGGCGGCGGGCCAGGCCGCGCCGTAGAGCACGAAGGTGACGGGGAGCATGAGCAGCCCGAGCAGCAGCATGAACAGCCAGTTCGCCAGCAGCTTGCCGAGGTAGACGGCGGCGCGCGGAACCGGCGTGGTGAGCAGGTGGTCGAAGGCGCCGTCCTCGAGGTCGGCCTGGTACGACTGCGCCGCCGAGATCACACCGGCGAACGCCAGCGCCACCCACAGCGCCCCGGTGGCTGCGCCGCGCAGCAGCTCCGCGTCCTGGCCGATCGCGAACGCCAGCACCACCAACGTGACGGCGGAGAAGAACAGCGTCGCCACGGTGGTCGCCTTGCTGCGCGTCTCGTGCAGCAGGTCCTTGCGCGCCACCCACAGGACGGCCAGCAGGTCGTTCACGGTGACGCCCCGGGTTGCAGGAGGCGCAGGCGTCCGTCGTCGAGCACCAGGCTCGCGTCGGCCAGCCGCCGGCTGCGATCGCGCTCGTGCGTGGCCATCAACACCGTGGCGCCGCGGCCCTTCGCCTCGGCGACGAGGGCGTCGAGCAGGTCCTGGCCGTCGTGATCCAGCGCGGCGTGGGGCTCGTCGAGCAGCCACAGGGCGGCGTCGGCGGCCAGCAGGCGCGCCAGGCCGAGGCGCTTGCGCATGCCGCTGGAGTACGTCCGCACCAGCGCGTCGCCGGCGTCCGCCAGGCCGACTCGCTCGAGGAGGGCGGTGAAGGCGTCGTCGTCGCTCGCCATGTCGCGCAGGGCGGCATCGAGGCGCAGGTGCTCGCGCGCGGTGAGCGTGGCGTAGGCGCCACCGAACACCGCCAGCGTGGCGATCCGCCGTCGCACCTCGTGGCCGTGCTCCACGACGTCGTGACCGAACACGAGGGCGCGCCCGGCGCTCGGCCGTAGACGCGTGGCGAGGAGCCGCAGCAGCGTCGTCTTGCCCGCGCCGTTGGCGCCGAAGAGCGCCACGACCTTGCCCGGGCTCACCTCGAGGTCGAGACCCTTGAGGACGGCGCGCCGGCCGTAGCCGCGCACCAGGCCGTGCAGCGCGATCGCGGTGTCGTCAGGCACGTCAGATCCGTTGGAAGAGCCAGTCCGGCGTCAGCCGCAGCAGCAGGTTGTTGAGGGCGGTGAACGTGCCGGTCACCATCATGATGCCGACGATCACGAGCAGGCCGCCGGCGACGCGTTCGAACCAGGGCAGGTAGGGCCGGAGGCCGCGGGACATGCGCAAGAACGGCTCGAAGGCGAGCGCGGCGAGCATGAACGGCACCGCCAGGCCGAGCGAGTAGACCGCGAGCAGACCCACGCCCGTGGTGAGCGTGCCGCTTGCGCCGGCGATCGTCAGGATCGCCCCCAGCACCGGTCCGATGCACGGCGTCCAGGCGAACGCGAAGGCGCTGCCGAGGGCGACCGCGCCCCACGGCGTCTGCGGGTTCGCGTCGGCGCCGAGCGGGCGCCGCGTGTCGCGGTAGAGGAGCGGCAGGCGGATCACGCCCAGCATGACCAGTCCGAAGGCGATGACCAGCACGCCGCCGACGATCATCAGCACCGAGCGGTGCTCGCGCAGGATCGAACCGAGTGCGCTGGCCGAGGCGCCCATCGCGATGAACACCAGGCTGAAGCCCAGCACGAAGAGCGCCGCGTTGCGCAGCACCAGGGCGCGCTTGGCCGCGCCGGAACCGCCGATGTAGGCGAGGTACGTGGGCACCAGCGGGAGCACGCACGGCGACAGGAACGAGAGCACGCCGGCCACGAAGGCGACGCCGAGGGTGGGCGTCATGTGGGGCGCATGGGCGCAGGGGCTGGTGTGGTGACGGTGGTGAGCACGCTCAAGACCCGACCATAGTACGTTCCCGCCGCAGGACACAGGGGCCGGGGTCCTACGGGCGCCGTTCGTGCCGGCGGTGTAGCATCGGACCCGCCGCTCGGCCGAACGTCGTGCGCGTCGGCGGCGACCGAGGAGGAACGATGCGAGTCTTGAGCACGCTCATCGCCACAGCCGCACTGCTGGCCGGTATCGCCCTGGCCCAAGGCGGCGCCGCCGAACCGCTCTCGCCGCGCGAGACGGTGCGGGTCGCCTACGTGTCGATCACGAAGTTCGGCACGCTCTACGTCGCCGCCGAGCGCGGCATCTTCGACGCCTACGGCCTCGACGTCCAGATCGACCGCGTCGCGTCGGGCACCGAGGCCATCGCGTTCCTCGAGCAGGGGCAGATCGACGTCGGCGGGATCGCCATCGTCGTGTCGCTCTGGAACGGTTGGGACCAGGGTCTCGACCTGCGCGTCATCGCGCCCGGCGGTCTCGAGCCGTTCGAGGGGAGCCCCACCAAGCTGATGCTGCGCGCCGACCTGGCCGACACGATCACCTCGATCGAGGACCTGCGCGGTCGCACCGTCGCGGTCGCCGGTGGCCCCGGCTCCGGCGGCGAGTACCTCGCTGCGAAGGCGCTCGAGCGCGGCGGCCTCACGATCTTCGACGTGAACCTGGTGAACGTCGCCAACGCCGACATGCCGCTGTCGTTCGAGTCCGGCGCGATCGACGCCGGCATCCTCGGTGCCCCGTTCGCCGACCAGTCCGAGGGAACGGGCGCCGCCGTCCCCTTCGCCGAGGACCTCACGCCGGGCCTGATGACCGTGGCGTTCGTCGGGTCGGGCCGCTTCGTCGAGGAGCGTCCAGAGGTGGCTCGGCGCTTCGCCCTGGCCCTGCTCGAGGCGTCGCGGCTGATGCAGGGCGACGATCTGTTCTCGACCGAGAACGTCGACGCGTTCCTGACCTACCTCCCGGGCACCACGGCCGAGGCGCTCATGAGCGGTGCTCCGGTCGTGTACGACCCGAACCAGGAGATCCCGGTCGACGGCCTCGCCGACGTCGAGCGCGTGCACCGCGAGAACGGCCGCACGGCCTACGAGACCCCCATCGACCTCGCGAGCGTGGTCGAGCCGGCGTTCATGGAGTGGGCGTTGGAGCAGCTCGGCCGCGTCGACTGAGCGCCGCGTAGCGCGACGACACCCTCGGGCGCGGACGCATGCGCCACGTGACGACGGGGCCGCCTTCGGGTGGCCCCGGCACCGTTGCAGCGCGGTCGCGTCGCCGCGCGCGGGGTACAGTCGGCGCCGACCATGACCGCGAAAATCGTCGCCCGTTCAGCCGAGAAGCGCTTCCAGACCCGTCAGGGCTGGATGACGGCGCTGCGCGACTTCGACCTCGAGATCGCCGAGGGCGAGTTCCTGTGCCTGGTGGGGCCGTCCGGCTGCGGCAAGTCGACGTTCCTGCGGATCCTGGCGGGCCTGGACCACGCCACCGCCGGCGAGGTGCGCATCAGCCCCGGGCCCGATCCGAAGCAGCCGCTCGCCAACGTGGTGTTCCAGGAGTACGCCGTCTTCCCGTGGAAGACCGTGCTGCAGAACGTCGCGTTCGGGCTCGAGATGCGCGGTTGGTCGCGCGAGCGGCGCGAGGCCGAGGCCAAGCGCTGGATCGACAAGGTGGCCCTGACGCGGTTCTCCGACTACTTCCCGGCGCAGCTCTCGGGCGGGATGAAGCAGCGCGTCTCGATCGCCCGCGCGCTCGCCAACGACCCGCAGGTGCTGCTGATGGACGAACCGTTGGGCGCGCTCGACGCCCAGACGCGCGCGGTGCTGCAAGAGGAGCTGTTGCAGCTCTGGGAGGAGCAGCGCAAGACCGTGTTGTACGTGACGCACTCGATCGAAGAGGCGGTGTTCC
>REEJ01000121.1 GCA_007695125.1 Trueperaceae bacterium
CGCTCGTGTTCGAACTCACCGTACGCAACGTCGCCGCGAGCCAGCTCGATGGATGGCTGCGCGCGGGCCCCGAGCGTGCACCCGACGTCGAACTCGAGTGGCTCGGGAGCCCGTACCCCGAGGGCGCTCTGGAGGGCTTGTCCGTGGTGATGCGCGCGATGAACGACATCCCGCTCGGCGACCTGCAGATCACCGATCGGACTGTTACGCCAGCGACCCTGCGCGACCTCGAGGCGGCCCGGCGGCAGCGCGGTGACGAGCGCTGGACGCTCGTGGCGCGTCGTCGCGCGGACGGCGTCTTGGTCGGTGCAACCGAGACGCTATGGGCGCCCGACAATCCGGCCGTGATGGTACAGCTCGGCACCATGGTGCTGCGGGAGGCGCGGGGCAGAGGCATCGGACGGTGGCTGAAGGCGGCGATGCTCGAGCGGGTGTTGCGCGAGCGCCCCGAGGTGCGCCTCGTGCGTACCGACAGTTCCAGCATGAACGCCCCGATGCGGGCCATCAACGACGCGCTGGGCTTTCACCTGGCGCTCACCGAGACGGTTTGGCAGGTGGGTGTGGACGAGGCCGCGAACGCGCTCGACGCGGCGTGACTCAGTGGCCGCCGTGGTCCGGCTCGGCGACGCCCCACATGCGCAACAGGAGCTGCAGCGCGGCGATCTCGGCGCGCTGGACCCGGATCACCTCGTCGGCGAGCGCCTCGACCTCGGGCCGCTTCGACCCGCGTAGCGCCAGATAGGCCTCGGCCATCTCGATGGCGCCCTCGTGGTGGTGGATCATGTCGGCGACGAAGATCTGGTCGGCTTCCGCGGGACGGAGCCCGGTGAATGGGCGCATCATCGGGTCGTAGCGCACCGGGCCCTGCTCGGGGTACCAGGCCGCGAGCCAGCCGCGCAGCTGCCCGATCTCGGAAGCTTGCGCCGCCACGATGTCCGCCGCGAGCGCGCGCACCTCGTCGCGTTCGGTGAGCGTGAGGATCGCCTGGGCGCTCGTCACGGCCTCTTCGTGGTGCGGGAGCATGGCGGCGATGAAGGTGGCCTCGTTGCGGACCTCGGCCGCGTGCGATGCCGCGGCGTGCGCGTCGGCCGCGTGCACGCCATGCTCGATGGCGCGTTGACCGAGCCCCGTGGCGAAGGCGAGCGCGACGAGCGCCGTTGCCGCGAGCATCACCACGATGCTGCGCTCGACGTCGTCGCTGAGCCGCTCGCGGAGGCGAGCGCCGAGCGTGGTGGTCTGGGGCGCGCTCATGCCGGCACCGCCGTTGTCTCGCCGCGCGGGTCGCCGGACCGAGCGCCCTTCGAGCCGCCGACGTCGGCGGCGAGCGGCGGCGCGAAGCGGCGCAGGCGCAGCGCGTTGGTGAGCACGAAGACGCTGGAGAGGCCCATCGCGGCGGCGGCGAGCATCGGCGAGAGCAGCAGGCCGAAGGCGGGGTAGAGCACACCGGCGGCGACGGGAATGAGGCTGGTGTTGTAGGCGAAGGCCCAGAAGAGGTTCTGCTTGATGTTGCGCAGCGTCGCCTTGGAGAGTGCGATGGCGTTGACCACGTTGCGCAGGTCGCCCGACATCAGCACGACGTCGGCGGCCTCGATGGCGACGTCGGTGCCCGTGCCGATCGCCAGTCCGACGTCGGCTTGGGCGAGGGCCGGTGCGTCGTTGATGCCGTCGCCGACGAAGGCGACCTTGGTGCCGCCGGCCTGCAGGGCCTCCACGGCGGCGACCTTGCCGTCCGGGAGCACCTCGGCGCGGACCTCGTCGATGCCGAGACGGCGCGCGATGGCGCGCGCGGTGCGCTCGTCGTCACCGGTGATCATCGCCACCTTCAGCCCGAGGGCGTGGAGCGCTTCGATGGCGGCTGGGGTCGACGGCTTGATGGGGTCGGCGACCGCCGCCACCGCGACCGCCGCGTCGTCGACCACGACGAAGACAGCTGTCTTGCCCTCCTCGGCGTAGTCACCCGCGACCGACTCGAGGCCACGCGACGCCACGCCGAGCTGTGTCAGGAAGCGTCCGGCTCCGACCGCGACGCGCGTGCCGTCGACCTGCGCGCGGACGCCGAAGCCTGGCACGGCTTCGAAGTCGCTCGTGGCGGGGATCGTCAGCTGCCGTGCGTGGGCGGCGGCGACCAGCGCCGCGCCGATCGGGTGTTCGGAGTCGCGCTCCACGGCGGCCACCAGGGCGAGCACGCGGTCCTCGTCCCAGCCTTCGGCTAGGTGCAGGTCGGTGAGCTCGGGTGCGCCCTTGGTGAGCGTGCCGGTCTTGTCGAAGGCGATCACGCGGGCGTCGCCGACGCTCTGCAGCGCGCTGCCGTTGCGGAACAGCACGCCCGTCTCGGCGGCCTTGCCGGTGCCGACCATGATGGAGGTGGGCGTAGCGAGGCCCATCGCGCAGGGGCAGGCGATGATCAGCACCGCGACGGTGTTGACGAGCGCCAGCGTCAGCGCGGGCGCCGGTCCGAAGGCGATCCAGACGCCGAACGTGATCGCGGCGAGCACGAGCACGGTGGGCACGAAGTAGAGCACCACGCGGTCGACGAGCGCCTGGATGGGGAGCTTCGCCCCCTGTGCCGCCTCGACCATGGCGATGATCTGCGCCAGGACCGTGTCGGCCCCGACGGCGGTGGCGCGGAAGCGCAGCGCGCCGGTGGTGTTGATGGTGCCTCCCACGACGCGGTCGCCCTGCCGCTTCGAGACGGGGATGGGCTCGCCGGTGATCATCGACTCGTCGACGTAGGACGCGCCCGACACGACGCTGCCGTCGACCGGGAGCCGTTCGCCCGGGCGCACGAGCACCTCGTCGCCGCGGCGCACGTCGCCGATGTCGATCTCGCGCTCGGTACCGTCGCGCACCACGCGCGCGGTACGCGCCTGGAGCGACATGAGCGCACGGATGGCGTCGCCGGTACGCCCCTTGGCGAGCGCCTCGAGGTAGCGGCCCACGAGGATCAGCGTCACGATGACGGCGGACGCCTCGAAGTAGACGTGCGCCGTGCCGGCCGGCAGCCACCAGGGGACGAAGGTCGCGACGACCGAGTAGCCGTAGGCTGCAGAGGTGCCGATCATGACGAGCGAGTTCATGTCGGGAGCACCGCGCCGCAACGCCGGCCAGCCCTTGCGGTAGAAGCGCAGACCGGGGCCGAACTGCACGCCGCTGGCGAGGACGAAGAAGGCGAACGCGAGCACCGGCATCGGCACCAGCGCGTGGAGCCAGGCGCCGACCGGTGGGATCGCCATCGCGCCCATGTCGAGCGCGAAGATCGGCACGGTGAGCGCTGCCGCCAGGAACACGGCCCGCCGCAGCTCCCGCAGCTCCGCATCCTTGCGCTCGCGCTCGGCAGCGGCGCGGTCGCTGCGCTCGGCCCCCTCGAGCACGTCGTAGCCGGCGGCGCGTACGGTGTCGACGAGCTTCGTGAGCGGCGCGACGTCGGGGAGGTAGCGCAGCGTCGCGCGCTCGGTAGCCAGGTTGACGTCGGCGTCGAGCACGCCGTCGACGCGCCGCAGGGCGCGCTCGACGCGAGCGGAGCAGGCGGCGCACGTCATGCCCGTGACGGAGAGTTCGGCCTGGTCGACCACGGGTTCGTAGCCGGCGTCGCGGATCGCGTCGAGGAGCGCCACGGGCGTGGCCAGCGCCGGGTCGTAGCGGACCGTGGCCTGCTCGGTGGCGAGGTTCACGGACGCGTCGCCAACGCCTTCTGTACGTCCCAGCGTGCGCTCGACGCGAGCGGAGCAGGCGGCGCAGGTCATGCCGCGCACGTGCACACGCAGCATGGCGTCAGTGGAAGGGGTCGCGGCGGCGGAGTCGCTCATGAGGGCCATCCTACCCCACCCGGGGTGGGGGTATGTGTCGTCGCTGGCGCTGCGCAGTCGGGCCGTCTCAGGCCTTGTACTTCAACGCCTCCATCAACTCGTCGACGATGTGCTCCGTGTCGCCGCGCTGCGCGGCTGTGACGACGTGGTCGCGGATGTGCGAGCGCAGCACGCCGTCGCTCACCTTACGCAGCGCGCCTTGGACCGCCGACACCTGCTTCAACACGTCCACGCAGTACACGTTCGGGTCGTCGAGCATACGCAACACACCCTCGACGTGGCCCCGCACGCTCTTCAGTCGGCGTGAGGCGTCCTCGCGTACCGCGGCGTCGAGGTGCAGGCAGTCGTCGTGCGCGCCGATGTGCGCCAGCGCCTCTTCGACGCCTTCGCCGTCGGCGACCGACGTGTCGACCGGCGCGCTGATCACGACGCCGGCGCAGCCGTATAGCCCTCGTCGCTGATCGCCTTGATCAGCGCGTCGACGGGGGCGGAGCCCGTCACGGCGGCGCTGCCGGCGTCGAGGTCGACGGTCGCGCTGTCCAC
>REEJ01000178.1 GCA_007695125.1 Trueperaceae bacterium
GGTCGTAGACCATCTGCAGGATCAGGTGCGAGCGCACGCAGCCGGCGCCGCCGTTCACCTTGGAGCGCGCGTTACCGCGCACCTTGATCATGCGGCCGTCGAGGACGTACACCTCCTTGCTGCACCAGCTGGTGCAGCCGGCGCAACCGAGCGGCTTCCACTCACCCTGGGCGAGCGGGCCGCCGGGCCCGTCGGGCAGCGGCCTGTCGTCGTCGGTGGCGCTGGCCTGCGCGCGGGCGTTGCCGTGGAGCAACGCTGCGCCGATGCCGGTCGCCGCCGAGGCCTTGAGAAAGCTCCTGCGAGACATCCTCATACATAGACCTCCCTCTATCGGTCTTCGTGAGTCGTCTCACACATAGAAGCTGACCTATGGGTATGAATGTCCCTTATACAGTGTTCTACTCGGGATTCGTCACCATGTACACGGCCTGGCCCCACTCGCTCCCGCTCGCCTTGACGCACCGCGCGTGTCCGCGTAGCATGACCACACAGTTCGCAAAAGAGGTTTCGTAAGTCCCCTCTCGCCCTCCTCGAGGAGCCGCCGTGGCCACGCCCTACCAGACGGAGCACGTGCGCGAAGCCAACCGGCACGGCGTGTACCGCGCCCTGGCGAGCTGTGGCGTCGCGACCAGGACCGACCTCGCGCAGCGCACGGGCCTGTCGTCCCCGACCGTCGCCGCCATCCTCGCCGAGTTCCACGCTCGCGGCCTCGTGGTCGAGGGGGGCAGCGACGACGGGACTGGCGGGCGCCCCGCGCAGCGCGTGCGCTTCGTCGCCGACGCCGGCCACGTGCTTGCCATCGACCTCTCCGGACGCCACGCCTACGCGTGCCGCGTGGACCTCACTGGCTGCGTGCGCGCCCGGCACACCGGCCCGGCGTTGCGGCCCGGCGGCACGGACGAGCTCATCGCCTGGCTCGGAGCGCTGCTCCAGGCTCCCGACCAGCCGTCCGTTCGGCGGCTGGCGCTCGCGGTGCCCGGCGTGATCGACCCGGAGGACGGTCGGGTCGACCTGGCCCCGGCGCTCGGCTGGCACCGCCTCGACCTGGCCGCCCGCCTCGAGGCCGAGTTCGGCGTCCCCGTCCGGCTCGAGAACGACGTCAACGCGCTCGCGCTCGCCGAACTGCACTACGGCGCCGGTGCGCGACGGCGGCACGTGATCTACGTCGCGATCGGCTCAGGCGTCGGCGCGGGCGTGGTGATCGACGGCCGCCTCTACCGCGGCGCCCACGCCGCGGCCGGCGAGATCGGCTCGGTCCTGACCCGTGCCGAGGACGCCGACCGCCCCCACGCGCCCGGCGAGCCGGGACCGCTCGAGCGCTGCGTCGTCGCGGCCGCCGAGGGCTGCCTGAGCGAGGACGGTCGGTTCGCGAGCGACGCGCCCGGCGCCCAGGCGGCCCTCGACCAGCTCGTTCGCCTCCTCGCACCCGCCCTCCACGACGTCGCCTGCCTCCTCGACCCCGAGCTCCTCGTGGTCGCCTGGCCCGGTGACCCAGACGGCCATCTCGCCGAGCGCCTGGGCGCGATCTGGCGCGGACCGCGACCAGTGCCGATCGTTCACGGCACACTCGGACGCGACGGGGCGGCGAGGGGAGCAGCGCACCTCGCGCTCGACGACATCGAGGTCGAGATCTGCCGCCACCGGGCCCGCGGCCCGCGCCCCGACCCCGAGAGCGACGCCCACCTCGCCGCCGCGCCACACGCCCCCGATCCCAGGAGCCGCCATGTCTGACGCCATCCGCCGCCCGTTCCCGATCCTCGACGCGCACGCCCACTTCCCGGTCGCCAACACGATCGGCTCGCCCACCTTCGGTACCGTCCAGCGGCACCCGCTGCTCACCAGCTACGCCACCGACAGGCAAGGGCGCATGAACAAGGAGTGGGGCACGGCGCTCAGCGAGCCGCCGGCGGAGACGCCGGAGCAGGTCGACGCCATGGCCGACCGCTGGGCCGCGGAGCTGGGCCGCAAGGGCATCGCCAAGATCGTGTTCGTGACGGGCCAGACCAACGACCTGCTCGCCGCTGTCGTGCGGCGCCATCCCGAGCGCTTCATCGGCTATGCCCACCACCAGTTGCAGAACGGCGCAGGCGCCGAACTCAGGCGCGCCGTCGACGAACTCGGACTCACGGGCTACAAGCTGCTCGGCCCGACCACGCCCGTCCCCTTCGAGGACCCCGCCGTCCGCGACGTCTGGGAGTTCTGCGCCGAGCGCCGCCTACCGGTGCTCATCCACTTCGGCTACCTGGGCCGCGGCGGCGGCGTGGTGGCGCACCCGCGCATGAGCCCGCTGTCGCTGTTCGAGGTGGCGCGCGACTTCCCCGAGATCCCCTTCATCGTCCCGCACTTCGGCGCCGGCTACTGGCAAGACCTCCTCGCCCTGTGCTGGAGCCTGCCGAACGTCTACGTCGACAGCTCGGGCTCGAACCAGTGGGTCCGCTGGATGCCCTACCCGCTCACGCTCGAAGACCTCTTCCGCAAGGCCTTCGAGACGATCGGTCCCGAGCGCGTGCTCTTCGGGACCGACTCGGCCGCGTTCCCGCGCGGCTTCGCGCAGCGCTACCTCGACGAACAGCTGCGCATCTGCTACTCCCTCAACCTCCGCGAGGACGACATCGCGCGCGTGTTCGGCGGCAACGCCGCCAGGCTCCTGGGCATCGACCTCGAACCCGTGGCCGGAGCGGACGCCGCACCGTGAGCTGGCACCCCGCCTACCGCGACTGGGTGCTCGCACCCGACTACGCGTTCGCGGACCGCCATCTCCGGGACCTGTTCCTCGACGCGCTCGTCGCGCACGCACGGGGCGTCGCGGCGCTCCCGCTCGCGCAGCCGCACGGCGGCGAGCTCGCAGCGCTCGAGGCCGGGCTCCAGCGCCTCCGCACCGCCGCACTGCCGCCCCGACCCGACGCCTGCCCCGACCTGTACTACGCGCTGCAGCGCGCGCTCGAGGTCGACGTCGGCAGCGCGCCGCTCGGCTGGCTGCGCCTCGGGCTGTCGCGCAACGACCTCGACATGACCGTGTACGTGCTGCGCGCCCGCGACACGGCGCTGCAGCGCCTGCGAGCGCTCCTCGCGCTGCACGGTGCGCTGCTCGACCTCGCCGAGGCGCACGTCGAGACCCTGATGATCGCGAGCACCCACCACCAACCCGGCCAGCCGACCACGGTCGGGCACTACCTGGCCGCGCTGGCGGCCGCCGTCGAGCGCGACGTCGAGCGCGCCCTCCAGGCGCTCGAGCGCTTGGACCGCTGCCCGCTCGGCGCCGCCGCCCTCGCCGGCACCTCGCACCCGCTCGACCGCGAGGCCAGCGCCCAGCGTCTCGGCTTCCGCGCGAGCGTCGCCTCGACGTACGACGCCGTCTCCGCCGCCGACTGGCAGGTCGACGTCGCCCACGTCGCGCAGAGTGTCGCGCTGACCCTCTCGCGCCTGCTCACCGACCTGATCGCCTGGGCCAGCGCGGGCGTGCTGCGACTCGACGACGGCCTGGTCCAGGGGTCGTCCATCATGCCGCAGAAGCGCAACCCCGTCGCCCTCGAGCACGCCCGAACGCGCTGTTCGCGCACGCTCGGCGTCGCGCAGGCGGTCGCGCTCCCCGGCCACAACATCCCCTTCGGCGACCTCAACGACTTCGGACCCGACGCCCAGGGCGCGCTGCAGAGCCTGCACCAGCTCCTGCTCGGCGCGCTGGAGCTGAGCACCGCGTGTCTGCGCGGCTGCAGCATCGACACGGCGGCGCTCGCGCGTTCGGTCGCCGCCACCGACACCACCGCCACCGAGCTCGCCGACGAGCTCGTGCGGACGGCGGGCCGCACCTTCCCGGAGGCCCACCGTGACGTCGCCGCCCTGCTCGCGCACATGGCGCGCGAGGGGCGGCCCCTCGGCCAGGCCGAACCGGCCGACCTCGTGGCAGCGGGCGGGCCGCCGCTCGACCCGGTCGTGCTGCGCGAGGCCCTCGCGCCGCACGCGTTCGTGGCGCGCCGCACCGGCCTCGGCGGACCGGCACCTGTGGCCGTACGCGTACACCTGCGTGCGTTGCGGGGACGGGCGGAGCGCTACCATGGGGCGGTCGACGGCATGACCGCTCGCATCGACACCGCACGGCAACAGCTGCGCGGGTCGGGAAAGGACGATTGACATATGCAGAGGATCCTTCGGACCGCGCTCGTGCTCGGCCTGCTCACGGGGTTGAGCCTCTCCTTGGCGCAGGTGACGCTGACGTACTGGCAGTACGACTTCGGCACCCGCATCGACGCCATGAACCAGCTGATCGAGCAGTTCAACGCCGAGAACCCCGACGTCATCGTGGTGCAAGAGACCTTCCCGTACGACGCCTACGAGCAGCGCGTGGCGGCCGCCACCGCGGCCGGCCAGGGCCCCGACGTGGTCCAGCTGTTCTACGGCTGGGTCGGCTCGTGGCAGCGCGCCGGTTACATCGAGCCGCTGCCGCAGGAGCACATCGACCACGCCTGGATCGAGGAGTACTTCATCCCGATGGTCGAGTCCGTGAAGGTCGGTGGCGAGTACTACGGCCTGCCGACCGCCGTGCGCTCGCTGGCGCTCTTCTACAACAAGGACCTGTTCCGCGCCGCCGGCCTGGACCCCGACGCGCCACCTCAGACGTGGGACGAGTTCGTCGCAGCCGGTAAGGCGCTGACCGTGCAGCGCGGTCCGCTCTTCACGCAGATCGGCTACGGCCCCGGCGGGCAGGACCACCACCTGATCCGCACCGTGCTGATGAACCAGCTCGGTACGCCGCCCTACAGCGCCGACAACCGCGAGGTGCTCTACGGCAACGAGATCGGCGAGCAGGCGCTGCGCATCTGGACCGACTGGCAGTTGGTCGACGAGATCGGCGTGTTCGAGTTCATCCCGGGCAGCGGTGGGTACCGCGACGGTTTCATCAACCAGGAGAACATCGCGATGATCGTCGACGGCTCCTTCGCGATCGGCCAGGTCCGCAACAACGCCCAGTTCGACTGGGGCGTGACCGAGCTGCCGACCTTCGACAACGGCGTCCAGTCCAACTTCGGCTCCTTCTGGATGAACGCCGTGACCCCGCGCGCCTACCGTGACCCCGCCGTCCTCGAGGCCTCCGCCCGCTTCATCACCTTCGTCACCAGCGAAGAGGCCATGCAGCTGTGGCTCGAGGTCGTCGGCGAGCTGCCGGCCGCCCGGTCGCTCGTCGGCGACCCGGCGCTCGTGAGCGATCCGGTCAACGGCCCCTTCATCGCCGGCCTGGCGTACGCCGAGGCGACGCAGTTCGTCGACGAGGCCGCCCAGCGCCAGGTGATGATCGACGCCTTCAACCGCGTCCTGCTCGAAGGCATGGATCCCGCCGAATCGATCATGATCGCCGCGCAGGCCGACCAAGCCCTGCTCGACGACTTCGACGACTGATCGACGACCGTACGTGATCCCGCCTAGTTGGGGGGGGGGGGGGGGGGGGGGCGCCGGCCCCCCCCCCCCCCCCCCCCCCCCCCCCCCCCCCCCCCACGACCCTCCCCCACTCCACCCCACCCTTCACCGGAGGCCCACCGCCGTGATCCGTGAACCGCGCGCGAAGCGAAGCTCGCGTCTCTCGCTCACGCAGCGCGAGGCCATCTACGCGTACGTCTTCCTGCTGGTACCGCTCGTATTTTTCGCCACCATCCGCTTCTATCCTGCCCTCCAGTCGTTCCGCCTGTCGCTCTTCACCTGGCACGTCGACCCAGCCAGGCGCGTCTTCGTGGGCGCGCAGTACTACCAGGAGCTGCTCGCCAACCCGGTCTTCCACCAAGCGCTCAAGAACACGCTGCTCTACGCCGCGATCACCGTGCCGGTGTCCATCGGCCTCGGCCTCGGCATCGCGATCTTGCTGCAGGCCATCACGATCGGGCGCGGTTGGTACCGCGCCATCTACTTCGCGCCGTACATCACGCCCGCCGTGGCCATCGCCTGGGTGTGGGGCTGGATGTACAACGTCAACTTCGGGATCTTCAACCGCATCATCATCGAGTGGTGGGACTTCGTGGAGGGGATCGGCCTGCCGTGGCTGGCGATCGACCCCCAACGCTTCCTGCGTGACCCAGAGGTGGCCCTGCCCGCCGTCGCGGTGGTGATCATCTGGCAGCAGCTCGGCTTCCAGGTGGTCATCTTCCTCGCCGGCCTCCAAGGCATCCCCCGCGTCTTCTACGAGGCCGCCCGCATCGACGGTGCCAACCCCTGGCAGCTGTTCCGCCACATCACCTTCCCGCTCCTCAACCCGGTGCTCGTCTTCGCCATCGTGATCACCACCATCAACGCGCTGCAGCTGTTCGACCAGATCGTGAACATCAACTTCACCGACCAGGGCGGACCGCTCGGGCGCACCCTGTCGATCGCGCTGTACATGTACCAAGAGGCGTTCAGCCGAGCCCGGCTCGGCTACGCCGCGGCCGTCACCGTGGTGTTGTTCCTGATCATATTGGTCATCACGCTCATACAGCTGCGCGTGACGCAGAGGCGGGTGGAGTACTGATGCTCGGCGAGAGCAGGCGCCTGCGCCGCGGTCTCGACGAGAGCGTACGCACCAGTGGCCGCCGTCCTACCGGCTGGGCGATCCTGGCCTACGTGCTGCTCACGCTCGGCGCCGTCATCATGGTCTTCCCCTTCGCCTGGATGGTCGTCAGCTCGTTCAAGGACGCGCGCGAGGTGCTCTCGCCCGCCATCTTGCCCAGCCAATGGACGTTCGCGAACTACGTCGAGGTCCTCACGCGCACCGCCTTCCCACGCTGGTTCATGAACTCGATGATCGTCGCGGTCCTGAACACGGCCTCGGTGCTGTTCTTCTGCGCCTTGGTCGGCTACGTGCTGGCACGCATGCGTTTCCCGGGCAAGCAGGTGATCTTCATCGCGATCCTGTCGACGCTGATGGTGCCGACCGAGATGCTGGTGATCCCCTGGTTCGTGATGTCGGCTCAGTTCGGCTGGATCGACACCTACTGGGGCCTGCTGTTCCCCGGCCTCATCCCCGGCTTCGGCGTCTTCCTGATGCGGCAGTTCTTCCAGACGCTGCCACGCGACCTGTTCGACGCCGGCCGCATCGACGGCGTCTCGGAGTTCGGGCTGTTCCTGCGCATCGGGCTGCCGCTCGTCGGGCCAGGCCTGGCGGCGCTCGGGATCTTCGCGTTCATCGGCAACTGGAACGCGTTCCTGTGGCCGCTGATCGTGGCGCAATCGGCCTCGATGCGCACGGTGCCGGTCGGCATCGCGCTGTTCTCGGGCGAAGCCGGCTCCGCCTGGCACCTGATCATGGCCACCTCGGCGCTGGCGATCATCCCGGTGCTGATCGTGTTCATCATCTTCCAGCGCCAGATCATCGAAGGCGTGGTGCTCACGGGCGTGAAGGGGTGACCGGCTCCTGCCAGGATGCGGCCGCCTCCGACGAGCCCGCCGGCGGTTCGGCCCGGCTGATCGTCGCCGGCAACGCCAGCGTCGACCTGCTGCTCGGCCCTCTGGCCCCGTGGCCCACCCCGGGTACCGAGGTCGTGGTCGAGCGCTCCACCTGGCGCGTCGGCGGCGCGCTGGGCAACACGGCCCTGGCCTTGGCGCAGCTCGGCGTCGAGGCGCGGCTGGTCTGGGACGTCGGCGACGACATGCTCGGCACCTGGTTGACGGACCGCATGGCCGCCGCCGGCGACCCACCGCGCGTCCTGGAGGGCGCCACGTCGCTGACCGTCGCCCTCAACCACCCCGGCGGCGAGCGGACCTTCGTCTCCCACCTCGGTCACCTGGCCCAGAGCGAACCCGACGCCCTGGCCAACGCGATCGAGACCGCACACACAGGCGACCTGCTGCTCGTCGGCGGCAGCTTCCTGCTGCCACGCTGGCGCCCAGCCCTGCCGGCCCTGTTCGCGCGAGCGCGCGAACGCGGCGTCAGGACGGCGCTCGACACGGGCTGGCCGACCGAAGGCTGGAGCGCCGCCGTCCGCGCCGAGCTCACCGCCACGCTCGCCCACGCCGACCTGTTCCTGCCCAACCTCGACGAGGCGCGCGGCCTGCTGGACGCGCCGCACGCCGACGTCGACACGGCCCTGGCCGGCCTGGCGGAGCGCGTCGCCGGCCGCAGCGTGGTGAAGCTCGGAGCGCGCGGCGCGGGCCTGCTCGACGCGGGCGATCAGGTGATCGAGAGCGCACCGGCGGTGCGCGTGAACGACACCGTCGGCGCCGGCGACACGTTCAACGCGCTGCTGCTGAGCGCGCTGCGCGACGGCATGGCCGTGCGCTCGGCGCTCCGCTGCGCCGTGCACGGCACGTCGCACGCGCTCGCGAGGGCGCCGCGGCAACTGCCGCGCTGGTCCGTGTTGCGCGCCGAACTCGCTCACACGGAGCCCGACACCCCCGCATCACCGCTCGAGGCGGCGTCCTGACACCCCCATCGGCCACGTGACCGCTGCACCCGTTGGCGGGCTCGCGACGACCCACTTCAGCGGGCAACCGTCAGTCGGCCACGCCCGTGCGGACGAGGCCGCGCGGGGGCTCCTGGCGGTCGCTGGTCCCGGTCGCGGGGCAACGCGAGCAGCCGCTGCTCGGCGGCGGCGCGCCGGCGCTCCACCAACTCGCGCTCCAACGTCACGGTATAGACGTCGATCGTGAACGGACTCAACGTGCCCATGGCTCGCCTCCCCTCCGCAACGGGTGCCAGGGCAGGCACCGGCTGTGTGGCGAGGGTACGGAGGGGCGCGTGAACCGCCCGTGAAGGCCGGACCGCGGCCAGCGCGAACGTGGCCGATCGTGTGGTCGCGCTCCGTCACCGGCGCGACAGGACCCGGTCGACGAGCCCCAACAGCGCCTCGTCGTCGACCTGATCCGACCTCGGGCAGCGTCGTCCCGTGAGGCGCTCATAGAGGGCCTCCACACGCCACGGCCTCCTCGGGGGGACCGAAGCGGCTGAAGCACCCGAACGCAGCACCGTCCGGGGGATCGACACGTCGGCGATGCGCCCCATTCGCTCGGTGAAGGTCTCGATGCGGGCGGCAGCGCGCTCCGGATCGCGCTCGACCAGCCCCAGCCACGCCTCGGTCGTGTAGAGGCTGGCATCGAGCATCACCTCACCGCCCTGAACGTGCACCGCCGGCGGTCCCAACGACCGCACGCGTGCTTCCATCGTGCGGACATGCTGCTCGCTGCCGCGGGTGGCTCAGCCGGCCGCGCGCTCCAGCCACTCGTCCACGAGTCGCTCGAGCCGCTGCAGGACCGCGTCCCGGATCGCCGCGCCCACCGCGGCGTCGATCTCTGACACGCGCCCGTGGTACCCGTCGAAGCCACGCGGTGCTTGACCGGCTCCGACCACCTGGGCGGCGCCGCGCCACCACGGCGCCTCGTACGCGATGTCCGGCGCCGCCGAGCGCAGCACGCCGGCGGGGTCGAACGCCGCCGTGGTCGAGACCTCGACCGGCCCACCGTGGCCGTGGCCGCCGGCCTCGCTGAACGCGGGGGCATCTTCGGGCCGGACGAGCTTCCACCAGTCGACGATCAGCACGCTGGCAGCCGGAGCGCCGGCCACGACCGTCTCGGCCGCCAGGCGCAGCGCGTGTTGGTTCTCGCTGTGGGCGTTGAGCGCCACGACGCGCGTGACGCCTTGCCGCACGAGCGCGGCGAGCACCTCACGCACGTACGCGAGGAACGGTTCGGCCGCCACCGACAGCGTGCCCGGCCGGGCGCTGGTGAGCGTCGATGCGAACGTGTAGGCGATGGGCGGCAGGACGAGACCGTCGGCGCGCTCTGCCAGCGCTCGAGCGAAGCCGACGGCGAGCGTGGTGTCGACGCCGAGCGGCGCGTGCGGGCCGTGGTACTCGACGCTGCCGAGCGGAAGCACCACGAAGCGGGCTTCGCGCACGCGCTGGACGTTGGCACCGGGGAGGGTGAGCGCGTCGTGGGGGGCCATGTCGTGCATCATGGCAGAGCGCTGGCGCCCGCGAGCGACTCGGCGCGCGGCCCGCAGGCGCGCACCTGCGCCTGGGCCTGCCCCGGGGCGATACCATCGGGCATGTCCATCACGAACCGCGCGGATCGCCCGGCGTGGACCCGCTCGCCGCTCTGCGTGGTGTGCGCTGTGGCGCTGGCGCTCGCCGTCGCCACCTCGTCCGGCGCCTTCGCGCAGCCCGACCTCAGCCCTCGAGCCCTCGAACCCGAGGAGCTCGACGCAGCCACCGTGGAACGCGCTGCGGCGCGCTTCGAGCTCGATACGATCGTGTACGACATGCTCACGGCGACGGGCGTGCCCGGCGCGGTGGTGGCGATCGCACTCGGCGGCGAGGTGCTGGTCGCCGAGGCGTACGGCACGGCCGACGTGGCAGCGGCGCGCACGCTGACGCTCGACGATCCGCTATGGCTGGCGTCGCTCACGAAGACGCTGACCGGCATCGCCGTGCTCGACCTGGCCGCGCGCGGCGAGTTCGACCTGGCGGCCCCGCTCGACACGCTGCTGCCAGCCGGCTCCGTGCCACCACCCCCCGCGGGCGACGACACACCGCTCACGCCCTGGCATCTGCTGACGCACACCAGCGGGTTCGACGAGCGGTTGCTCGGCACGGCCGCGTTCGACGCCGGTCCGAGCCCGCCGCTGGCCAGCCTGGCGTTGCCGCCACGCGTCGAGGGCGCCGGGAGCGGTCCACGCTACGGCAACGCCGGTCACCACGCACTCGGTCTCCTGCTGGAGACCGTCACGGGAAGCAACGCCGAGGCGGCGCTGCGGGAGTTGGTGTTCGAGCCCCTCGGACTCGAGTCGGCGCGGCTGTTCCGCCCGGCCGACGACGCCTACGAGGCTGCGACGGTCCCTGGCCACGCACGCGAGGCGGGTGGCGCCCTGCGCCCGCTGACGACGCCGACGGTCCTCGACGCGACGGCGGGAGGTCTGCGGCTGAGCGGGCGCGACGCGGCGACGCTCCTCGCCGCGCTCACCGCGCAGGAGCCGACGGGGCCGCTCGGCAACGACGTTCGCACCGCGCTGCTGACACCTGCGGCGCGCGCCCACCCCGAGGCGGCCGGCACGACGCTCGGCATGGCCGAGGGGTGGCTGCTCGGCCACGAGGTGGTGCTGCAATCCGGCGACCTCCCGGGCACGCACTCGTTGCTGCTGATCGTGCCGGGCTACGCGCTCGGCCTGTTCGTGCACGTCAACGGACCGGCGGGCGAGACCGGCGCGTGGGAGACGGTCGACGGGATCCGCGATCCGCGCTGGTGGCTGGCGGAGCGCATCGTGGAACGCTTCCTCGGCGACGCCCGCGAGGCGCCGCCCGCGGTCCCGGCCTCGGCCCTGCCGGCGGACGGTCGGGTGCAGAGCGGCGTCTACCGGCCGGACCGCATCTCGCGCACCGGACCCGAGGCCTTCCTGACGCTCACGGGCCTGGCGCAGTTCCCGGTCCGCGTCGAGGCGGACGGCAGCGTGGTGGTCGCCACCCCGGCCGATGCCTCACCGCCGCGGCGCTACCACCCGGGCGCCGCCGGCGCCTACGTACGCGCAGGTGGCGGTGACGTCCTGGCCGCGACCCATGGCCCCGACGGCGAACCACGCCTCCACGGCTGGCTGGGACTGCCCGCGACGCTGGAGCGGGTACCGCCGCTGGAGCGCCTCGAGGTGCTGCTGGCGTGCCTGCTCGCGGCCGCCGTGGCAGCGCTCGTCGCGCTGGTGTCGTGGCCACTCGGGGCGTGGTTCAGGTGGCGCGGCCGTGGGCCGCGTTCGAGCGGTCCGGGGTCGAGCCTGCAGGTGCTGCGCTGGGCCGCCCGCGTGCAGGCGCTCGCGGTCGTTGCGTGGCTCGTGGTGACGTTCCGCGCGGTCGACACGGCGCAACGCTCGCTGGCGCTCGATCCGACGTGGTGGCCTGCCGCCAGCGCTGCGCTGGCCGTCGTGACGATGGCGGGGCTGACGCTGGTCATGGTGGGTGCGCTGCTGGTGTTGAGCGGCGCTCGGGACCGGCGTGGGCCGCCGCTGCGGCCGCGCGCCGCGTTCCACGTCGTGCTGGGACTGGCAGGGCTCGCCCTGGTGCTGCCGTCGTGGGTGTGGCGGCTGCCGCCTTGGTCCTGACGACCTGGCGGCGAGCGTGACGCATGGCTGACCTCCCCTCACCGGCCAGGTCGGTGCACGCGTGACGCTGCCGGTTCGGGCGCGATGGTAGGGCAGCGAGCGTGACCGGCACGTGACAGCAGCGTGACGGCGGCGGCGGGCCGGGCCCGCGTGGACCGGTTGCGATGGCTCGGGGTCTTGACGGGAATCGGGTCGTATGTCTAGACTAAAGCGCATTAGTTAAAGCGCATTAGCCTCTCGCACCTGCCCCGAACGGAGCGGTCTCGTGGCCAAACGGCGACCTCGTCAAGTGGACGTAGCCAAGCACGCCGGCGTCTCACCCGCCATCGTCTCGCTCGTGCTGAACGGGAAGACCGACGACAAGATCCGCATCAGCCCACAGACGGTCGAGCGCGTCAAGGCCTCGATGCGGGAGCTCGGCTACATGCCCAACCCCATCGCCCGCAGCCTCGCGACCGGCCACAACCGCATCCTCGGCGTGTTCACCTACGAGAGCGTCTTCCCACTGCAGAGCGAGAACTTCTACTTCCCCGTGCTGGTCGGCATCGAGGACGAGGTCGAAGCCCAGGACTACGACCTGCTGCTCTTCACCCGCTCGCGTCGCTACGCGGGCCGGCGCAGCGTCTACCGCGACGGCGTGAACCAACTGCTCATGGCCGACGGCAGCATCGTCTTCGGCCGCGACGTCGCCGCCGACGAGGTCGCCCGACTGCACGACGAGGGCTACCCCTTCGTGTCGATCGGGCGCGTCGAGACCGACCGACCGATCAGCTACGTCGCCACCGACTACGCCGGCGCTACCTTCGAGGTGATCGAGTACCTCGTCGGGCACGCTCACCGCTCGATCGCGTACCTCGGCGCCCCCGACCGATCGGTGTCGTACCGCGATCGCGAGGGCGGCTACCGCATGGCGCACGAGCACCTCGGCCTGGCGCTCGACGAACGCCGCGTTCGCTACGTCGACCCCGAGACGCTCCGCGCCGACGACCTCCAGGCGCTCCTCGACGGCGGTGCGACCGCGATCGTCTGCGAGCACCACCGCCTCGCGGTGGCTCTCCTGCGCGTCGCCCGGCAGCTCGGCCTGAGCGCGCCCCGGGACTTCTCGTTGGCGCTGCTCGGCGAGCCGCCTCGCGCCGCCGACAGCCTGGCCAACTGCACCACCTTCCGCATCCCGCTCTACGCCATCGGCGTCGAAGCCGTACGGCTGCTCGCCCGCGTCCTCGACGGCCACGAAGGGCCGCTGCGCAGCACGTTGTCGTGCGACTTCGTCTCCGGCCACACGGTCGCAACGCTCGCACCCTGAGCGGTCCGCCCCCCATCAGCGAGGAGGTCCACCACACGAGTCATCCAGCCACTCCCCCGCCCGCCCGCTACCCTGCCATCACGACCGAAGGGAACACCATGCGACGTACCCGACCGCTGATCGCCCTGCTCCTCCTCGCGCTCGCCACGACGCCGTTCGCCCTGCACGCCACCGCCGTGGCGCAGACCGGCGAGCAGACCGTCGTACGCTACCTGGTCCCCCAGTGGGCGTCGAGCCGCGACACCCGCATCGAGCGCCAGATCGCCTTCCAGAGCGTCATCGATTCCTTCCACCTGCGCTACCCGCAGTACCGCCTCGAGCAGGTCGTGGGCCCCGGCTCGCAGGTCTCGATCGCACAGGCGCTCGCCGACGGCGACGCCGACGCGATCTGGATCAACCACGCCTGGTACGCCGACTGGCAGGCCGCCGGGTTCTTCGCCGACCTCACCAACTACCTCTCCGACGGTGCGGAAGAGGCCTTCTTCGACTGGACGATCGAGGCGTTGCGCTCGGTCGACGGACGCCTCGGCGCCCTGTGGCACAACACCGACACGCCGCTCTACTTCTTCGACACCACCTACATCGGCGAGGCGCCGACCACCTGGTCGGAGTTGCGCGCGGTGGCCGAGCAGGTCTTCGTCGACACCGGCAAGTACGCCATCAGCTACCCGATCCGCAACTGGGCCCAGTACAACATGGGCATGTTCGCCGCCCTCGGCGGTGAGATCTTCGACGCCAACGGTCGTCCCGTCCTGTTCGAGGGCGCCAACCGCGACGCGCTCGAGCAGATCTTCGACCACTACGCCACCATCTACGGCCTCGGCTTCGCGCCAGCGAGCTCCGCCGCGGCGAACCACGACCAGCAGATGCCGCCCGTCTTCGCCGGCGACGTGGTCGCCATGGTCAGCAACAACAACGCCGAACTGCGCTACCTCCGACCGAACCTGCCGCCGGGCGAGGTCGAGAACTGGTCGGCCGCCCCCCTCCCGTACCCGGACGGCGCCGACGCCGGCCGCTTCGTCGCCGGTGGCTGGGTCATCGCCCTCGCCGCGAACGACGCCGATCCGGCCAAGGAGGCCGCGGCCGCCGCCTGGATCGAGCACATGACCGACGTCAACGCCCAACGCGACACCAACAAGGCCGGCGGCTGGGTGCCGACCCGCCCTGGCGTCATCGAAGCCGACCCGTTCTACGCCGACGACCCGTTCATGGTCACCACCGTCTCCGCGCTGAACGCCGGCGGCTGGGTCGTCCCCTTCAACCCCCTGTACCCGGCCGTGGTCACCTCGCTCAACGAGGCGATCGCCCAGGTCGTGACGGGGCAGCAGACCGTGGCACAGGCCCTCGCCGAGGCCGAGACCGCCGTCATGCGCGAGTACGAAGCCGCCCGCTGAGGAACGGTTAGGAGGCACCACCCGGGGCGCCGCCGTCGCGGCGGCGCCCCGCCGGGGGCCGGCCGCGAGCGCGGCGCCTCCCAGATGCGACGCTCCGACGGAAGGACGCCATGCGAGCCACCACTCCCGCAGCCCCGCCCCCCGCGCCGACACGGCGCCGCAACGGCATGACGCTGCAGCGCTTCATCGCAGGGCCGTGGCCCTGGCTCGTCCCCGCCATCGGCATGCTGGCGCTCTTCCGGGCGTACCCGATGGCGCACCAGGCATGGCTGTCGCTCACCGACATGCGCACGGCCACCATCGGCCAGGCGCGCTTCGTCGGCCTGGACAACTATCGCTTCATCTTCACCGACGCCAGCTTCCTCGGCAGCCTGGGCTTCACCTTCACGTTCACGGTCGGCAGCGTCGCCCTCTCGTTCCTGGTCGGCTTCTCGCTCGCGCTCCTGCTCAACCGGCCGCTGCGCGGGCGCAGCGTCTACCGCACCGCGATCCTCACCTCGTGGGTGATCTCGTCGCTGATCGTCGGCTACATGTGGCAGATGCTGCTGAACGAGAGCTCGGCCGGCGTCGTCAACGGCATGCTCCGCAACCTCGGGCTGCCTGCCGTGGCCTGGTTCAGCGACCCCTCCACCGCTCGTATCTCGGTCATCCTGGTCGACATCTGGCGCTCGTCGGCCTACATCATGGTGTTCATGCTCGGTGGGCTGCAGACCATCCCGCGCGAGCTGGTCGAGGCAGCCATGATCGACGGCGCCAGCGCCTGGCAGCGGCTGCGGCACATCGTGCTCCCGCTGCTCTCCGGCCTCATCACGATCGCGCTCATCTTCACCACCATCGCCACGTTCAACGTCTACGAACTGATCGTCTCGCTCACCGGAGGCGGCCCCGGTCGCGCCACGATGACCGTCGGCTACCAGATGTTCCGCACGGCCTTCGGCGGCGGCGAGGCTCAGGGCCTCGGTCTCCTGGGTCGCGGCGCCGCGATGGGGATGCTCATGTTCGTCTTCACGCTCGCCTTCACGGTGCTCTACCTGCGCGTCGGCTTCTACCGCCGTGGCGGTCGGGCGTGAGACGCGTCACCAGCGCACGGCCGCGGTGGCAGCGCGAGGGACGCGCGCAACTGCGCTTCGGGCTCGACCACCTCCTGGCGATCGGCGCTTCGCTCCTGTTCGTCTATCCGCTCATCTGGCTGCTGAGCGCGTCGCTCAAGCCCGCCTGGCAGATCTACCGGCAACCGCTCACCCTCATCCCGGACGGTGCGACGCTCGAGGTCTACCAGCGCATCTTCACCGGCACGCCGTTCCCCACGTATCTCCTGAACAGCGTGGTCTACGCGGTCGGCGGCACGCTCTTGACCGTGTTCGTCGGTCTGGTGGCGGCCTACGGCCTGTCCCGGCACGAGTTCCGCGGCAAGCAGACGACGCTCCTGCTCATCCTGATGGTGCAGTTGATGCCGGCGCTGATCAGCGCCATCCCCGTCTACATCCTCATGCAGCGCCTGGACCTGTTCAACACCCAGATCGGCATCGTGCTGCTCTACGGCGCGGTCAGCATCCCCTTCGGCGTCTGGGTCCTGAAGGGGTACCTCGACACCATCCCGAAGGAGCTCGACGAGTCGGCCTGGATCGACGGAGCCGGCAAGCTCTACACCCTGTGGCGGATCCTGGTGCCGGTCATCGTCCCGGGCCTGGCCTCGCTCTTCATCATCTTGTTCGTGGGCAAGTGGAACGAGTTCGCGCTCGCCTCCGTGCTCCTGCGCGATCCGTCGATCTTCCCGCTCACCGTGGGCACCTACATGCTGCTGGGACCCGACGAGTCCGACTTCCGCCTCACGGCGGCCGCCTCGCTCATCAACATCGTCCCCATCCTGCTCGTGTTCCTCGCCTTGCAACGCTTCCTGATCTCGGGCCTCACCGCCGGCGCGGTGAAGCAGTGACCGGAACCTGCGCCGCGGCGCCACCGGAGGTCGACCCCGCAATGCATCCATCACCCGCCCCCCGACCCTGCTCCGCCTCCTGGACGGCCCGCTGACATGGAGCGCTTCGACCTGATCGTCGCCGGCGGCGGCCTCGGTGGCGTCGCCGCCGCGCTGGCGGCGGGCCGCGTCGGCCGTCGCACGCTGCTCGTCTCGCGCCACGCCTGGCTCGGCGGGCAGCTCACCACCCAGGGCGTTCCGCCCGACGAGCACCGCTGGATCGAGCGCCTCGGGGCGACGGCCTCCTACCGCGCGCTGCGCGAGGCCATCCGGGCGCACTACCGCCGCCACTACCCACTGACCGACGAGGCGCGCCGCGACCCGCTCCTGAACCCCGGCAACGCCTGGGTCAGCCGACTCGCGCACGAGCCGCGCGTCGCCGCGCAGGCGATCGACGCGCTGCTGGCACCGTTCGAGGCCAGCGGCCTGGTGACGGTGTGGCGCGACGCGCACGTGAGCGCCGTGTCGGTGATCGGCGACCGGGTCGAGGGCGTGCGCGTCTCGCGCGCCGGCGGGCGCGACGTGGACGTGGCGGCGGCCTTCGTCCTCGACGCCACCGAGACGGGCGACCTGCTGCCGCTCGCGGGCGTCGAGTACGTCACCGGCGCCGAGTCGCAGGCCGAGACCGGCGAACCGCACGCGCTCAGCGGCCCGGCCGAACCGCAGAGCATGCAGTCGTTCACCGTCGCGTTCGCGCTCGAGCACCGCGAGGGCGAGGAGCACGTGATCGACCGGCCCGAGCAGTTCGATCGCTGGCGCACCTACCGGCCCGACTTCTGGCCGGGACCGCTGCTCGACTTCCGGCAGCTCGACCCGATGACCATGCGCCCACTCACCGGGCGCCTGTTCGACCCGAGCATGCACGCGCGCCAGTTCGACGCGGCGGTCGGCCGCTCGAACCGCGATGGCTACGTGCTGTGGAGCTACCGCCGCATCCTCGACCAGCGCCACTTCGCGACGGAGATGCGCGACGTGAGCATGGTCGTCTGGCCCCAGAACGACTACTGGCTCGGCTCCATCGTCGACGTCCCGGACGAGACGCGCGAACGCCACGTGGGCGACGCCAAGCAGCTGTCGCTGAGCCTGCTGTACTGGCTGCAGACCGAGGCGCCACGGCCCGACGGCGGCACGGGCCATCCCGGCCTGCGGCTGCGAGACGACGTCTTCGGCACGGCCGACGGGCTCGCGGTCGAACCCTACGTCCGCGAGGGGCGGCGCATCCGCGCCCGGGTCACGGTGAAGGAGCAGGACCTCGCCTTCGACGTCCGCGGCGAGCATGGCGCCCTGGCCTACGCCGACAGCGTCGGCATCGGCATGTACCGCATCGACCTGCATCCCTGCACGGGCGGGCGCTCGTACGTCGACCTGACCACGTGCCCGTTCCAGATCCCGCTCGGGGCGCTGGTTCCGCAGCGCGTCGAGAACCTCCTCCCTGCCGGCAAGAACATCGGCACCACCCACATCACCAACGGCGCCTACCGCCTCCACCCGATCGAGTGGAACGTGGGCGAGGTGGCTGCGCTGCTCGCCGACCGCTGCCTGCGCCGCGACCTCACGCCGCAGGCGCTGCACGCCGACCAGGGCGAACTCGCCTCGTTCCAGGACGACCTCGTGCGCCACGGGATCGAGTTGGCCTGGCCACGCATCGAGGCGTACTGACGCACCCGAACGTGCGCTCAGGACGTCGGCGAGGTCGCGGGCGACGCGCGGCGCGTCATCGTCGGATCGAGGTCGGTCTGCGGTAGGTGGGCACCCTGTCTGCGCAGGGTCTCGACCAGGCGGCGGGTGTCGAGCTCGCTGGCGCGCTCGCCGTGGCGGATCGCCTGCACGGCGGCGGTGCCCGCGGCCTGGCCCATCATCACGCAGGCGGGTTGGTCGCGGATCGCGCCGTGCACCATGACGTCGCTCGAGACGCAGCGTCCCGCCACCCACAGGTTCGACCAGCCTCGTGGCACGAGGACGCCGTAGGGGATGCCGTACGACTCCCCCGGGGCGAGCACGTCGCGCTCCTCGAAGGAGCGGAGGTAGCGCTCGTACTCCTCCGGCGAGTCGTCGTAGACGTGGATGTCGACCTGTTTGCAGTAGATCGCGATCTGGTCGTGGAAGTGGCGGCGCTCGCGGTAGTCGTCGTAGGAGAGCTCGTACTCACCGACCACGCGCCGCGACTCACGCACCCCCATCAGGGAGCCCGTGGCCACGAGCGTGATGTCTGCGCACCCGGGGACGTAGCGCCGGAAGAAGTCCGTGTACTCCGCAGCGAGCGCCCGACCACGCCGCATGCCCGCGCTGAGGCTCTCCCCGTCGAGGGCGTCCACGCCGAACACGTGCCCGGCGTTCATGATCGCGTGGTCGCGTCCGCTGCGGAAGAGCCCGGGCACGTGCCGGTCGTCGTGGCTGAAGAAGCCGCCGCGGATCGCCCGCTCGACCGCCGCTTGCTGCAGGCCGCGGTCGAAGACGTCGTAGTCGATGCCGGTCTGCACCGCGCAGAGCGTCGGCGGCATGATCCGCTCGGTGTCGCGACCCGCACGCAGGCTCGGCGCACCGCACGCTTCGGCGAGCACCGCGTCACCGGTGGCGTCGACGAACGCCTCGGCGGCGACGAACGCGTAGCCTTCCACGCCGTGCAACACGACGCCCGCGACGTGGCCCGCGGCGACGTCGGCGTCCGCGTCGATCACCTTGGTGAAGAAGCGGACCTCGACGCCTGCGTCGTCGCACCACGAGTCCAAGAGGCGCTTGTAGCCCTCTGGGTCGTAGCCGAGGCCGCGGTTGTGGCGCGTCGTCCAGAAGGAGCGGTCGTAGCTGGGGGCGATGTGCCCACGCTCGTACATCGCCTCCACCAGCTCCAGCATCAGGCCGCCGATCACGCTCGCGCGGCCGTCGGACATGTGCGACCAGGCGGACACGAGCGCCGACGTGCCCATCCCACCGAGGCAGCCGGTGGCCTCGACGAGCACGACGCGGGCGCCGAGCCGTGCCGCGGCGACGGCGGCGGCGCAACCTGCGGGCCCACCACCGGCGACCACCAGGTCGTAGCCCCGTTGCAGCGGGATGGTCCGCTCGAGCGTGAACGTTTCGGCTGCGCTCAGGATCGGCCTCCAACGCGCTTGGCGCGCCTCTCAGCGTACCGACGCAGCGGCGCACGCGGCAAGCGGAGAAGCGGTCAGGTTCTTGGTCGATGCGGCTAGACTGGTCCATGGCCGACGACCTCGAGAAGGCGCTCGCCCTCACCGAGCGCACCCTGCGCCTCCCGATCGTCGTGCACGACCTAGAGCACGCACTGTGGCACGCGCTTCCCGCCGATCGGTTCCGTCACCATCAGCCCGTGTGCCGCGCCGTCAAGGCTGGCCCTGACGCCGAACGGTGTGTCGCCTTCGAGTGTCACGACCTTCGCGCCGAGGCGCGACGCTGGCCCAGGGGCCGCGTCCAACGCTGCCATGCCGGCCTCGTGGAGTTGGTCCAACCGGTCTTCGAGGCGGGGCGCTTGATCCTGATGCTCTTCGCGGGACCCGCGCGCATGGGCGCCGAGGACCTGATCGACGTGGCGGACGAACCGAGTGCGGCCGTCGATCTCACCGGCCGACACCAGCTGCGCACGCTGGACCCGACCGAACTCGCTGGCGCGCGCGAACACCTGCGGCAACTCGGCGCACGGCTGCGCTGCGCACTGCGCGACGCCGCTGATGCTGGCGTGGGCCACGGCGGGGCGTCGCGACGGGTTCAGGTAGAGCGCTGGCTGGAACACCACCACGCCGAGCGGGTGACCTTGCATGACCTCGCGCGTGTGCTCGGTGTCGGGACCGAGCGCTGCCGGCACGTCGTGCGCGAAGCGTGCGGCGCGTCGTTCTCGACGCTGCTGCGCGGCGCGCGCATCCGTGCCGCGTGCGCCCTGTTGCTCAACACCGACCTGAGCGTGCACGACGTCGCACGGCGGTCGGGCATCCCCGACCCGAGCGGGTTCTCCCGGGCGTTCCGTGAGGCCACGGGGACCAGCCCCGCGCGCTGGCGCAAGGCGCGCCAAGCGTGAGCGCGCGGACCGGGGGTGGCACCGCCGGCATCCTGCACGACCCACCCCGCGCCGCATGCACGCCTAGCATGGGAGCATGACCACCGCTGCCGATCCCAAGCACGCCGTCGCCACCCTCGCCGGTGGCTGTTTCTGGTGCACCGAGGCCGTCTTCGCCGAGATCGAGGGGGTGTCGTCCGTGGTGTCGGGGTACACCGGCGGCCACGTCACGAACCCGACCTACGAGGCGGTGTGCGAGGGGACCACGGGGCACGCCGAGGGCGTGCAGGTCACGTTCGACCCCGCCGTGATCTCGTACGCCGAGGTGCTCGAGGTGTTCTTCGCCACACACGACCCGACCACCGTGAACCGCCAGGGGAACGACGTCGGCACGCAGTACCGCTCGGCGGTGTTCGTCCACGACGCCGAGCAGCGCGCCGACGCGGAGCGCGTGATCGCCGAGCTGGACACCGAGGGCGTCTTCGGCGCGCCGATCGTCACCGAGGTGGTCGACGCCGTCGTGTTCTACCCGGCCGAGGCGTACC
>REEJ01000204.1 GCA_007695125.1 Trueperaceae bacterium
GTTCTTCGTGGGGGGCCAGGAGCTGCGCCGGATCTTCGGACGCCGCAAGGTGCCCCTCGACGACAGCGTCACGTACGCGACCGACCAGGTGGTGTTCGGCACCGGCCGCACGCACCTGGTCTTCATCACCCGTGCCTTCTTCCTGCTGATCGGCATCGAGGCCCTCGTGCGCGTGGTCCTCGGCACCGTCCCCGACACCACGTTGGGGCGCTACTACCCGGTGATCGCCTACATGGGGCTCGTGATCGCGGTCATCCTGATCGACAACAAGGCCGCCATCGCCAACAAGCGCCGCTACCTCGCCAAGGGCGTGCAGGAGATGGGCACCATCACCGTCGTGCTGATCCTCGGCGCGCTTTTTGCGCAGTGGATCCGGCCGCTCGTCGCCCTGCCGCAGATCTTCTTCGTCATGCTCATCGCCGCAGGTCTGGGCGCCGTCCTCTACCGCTGGCGCCACGGCCCCGCCATCCGCTGCCTGCTCTTCGCCGGCATCCCCGTCGTGCTGGCAGCGAACTTCGTGGTGGGCGGCTCGCGCATCGGCGAGGCCTTCACGCTCACGGGCATGAACGCCGTGCTGGCGTACGGCTTCTTCGGTCAGGTGCTGTGGATGTTCGGCGGCATCGCGCTGCTCATCCTCATCGGCCGGACCGCCGCGGTGCGCAACCTGGGCCCTGGCATGGCGGGCTCGCTCTCGCACGCGGGCCTCACGGGCGCCTGCACGGCCGGCGACCTCGGCGAGACCGCCGCGAAGCGCGCGCCGATCATGATCAACATCCCCTTCTTCGGCCACGTCTTCGTGTTCTCGATCCTCGCAGTGTCGATCGAGCAGGGTCGGCTGGTGCTGTGGCCGTCGCTGCTCGTGGTGGGCGCCGGGTTGGCGATCACCGCCATCGCGTTGCGCACGCTGGCGGCGGCGCGAGGCGACGACGAGCGTGAGGTGAAGGCGCTGATGCAGTTCTCGTTCGGCTGGCAGCTCACCGCGGTCTTCGGCGGCCTGCTGCTGCTGGCCGCGTCGGGCATGGGCATCGAGGGCGCCTTTATGGCCACGAGCTCGGCGCTGTCGCACTTCGGCCTCTTCGCTGCCATCCAAGGCGGCATGGCCGGCGCCGGCGCGGCGGCCCTGATCGCGTTCGTGTTCGCCATGCCGTTCCTGGTGCACCCGTTGGTGTTCTTCATGTTCGGTCGCGCCATGGAGGGTGGCGGCGACATGCCGCGCGTACCGGTGTTCATCCTCGCAGGCATCGGCGTCATCGGCGTGCTCGGCGCACTCATGGTCGGGACAGGTTGATGGGCGTGGCCACACCTGAGACCACCCCTGGCCCCGCGAAGGCGTCGAGGCGTCGCATGTCGCGATGATCGGCGTGGTTGCCGAGCAACGCGTACATGGGCTCGGGTACCCTCACGCCAACTGACGGACCGACGAGCACATCGTTCTGCGGCTCTTCAGCAACGTTTTGGCCACTTGCTGGAAGATCTCCCCACCAACTCAAGCAGTCGGGACGAGCACGACCTCGCGACCTGTCACCAGCGCCTGCTGCGCTGCCAGTGCCAGACGGAGGCTCTCCCGCGCGTCGTGCGCATCTGGAGTCACCGGCAGATCATGACGCACCGCATGCACGAAGGAGCGAATCTCAGCCGCATAGGCTTCCGCGAAGCGCTCGGCGAACGACTGCGGTCGGTCATGGGTCACGCCGCCGCTCGTGTAGACGAGCATGTGGTGCTGGATATCACGCTCGATGTGGATGCGCCCGTGCTGCCCGAGCACTTCGGCCCGGATGTCGTACCCGTACGCCGTTCGCAGTCCTACTTCGAGTGTGCCGAGCGCGCCGTTCACGAATCGCATGGTCGCCACAGCCATGTCGAAGAGACCGTGCTCGGCGAGCCGCGGATCGGTGGCAGCTCCGATCGCGTTGATCGTGGCGACTTCCCCCACGAGGAAGCGGGCGCTATCGAGGTCGTGGATGCCCATGTCGACGAACAGGCCGCCGCTCGTCAGCAGGAACTCCAAGGCCGGCGGCTGGGGATCGCGACCGACTCCGCGAAAGCCCTCGATCCGGCCGATCTCCCCCGACTCGATTCGTCGCTTCGCCTCGATGTAGGCCGGATCGTAGCGGCGTTGGAAGCCGACCTGGCATGCCACGCTTGCCGCATCAACGGCATCGACGGCGCGATCCGCTGCAGCGAGCGTGTCGGCGAGGGGCTTCTCCACGAACATCGCCTTGCCAGCCTCGGCACCGGAGCAGATCACGTCCGCGTGGGTCGGCGTCGGAGTGGTGATGAGCAAGGCTTCGACGTCGCTCGCGCCCAGCAACTCATCGAGCGAGAGAGCGACCCTGGCGCCTATGCGCTCAGCCAGGTGCTCGGCTGGTTCACGCAGAGCGTCGTACACGGCAACGACGTCGACTTGAGCGATGCCAGCCGCGGTGGCGGCGTGCGCCTGCGCCATCCGGCCAGCGCCGACGAGGGCCATGCGGAGCGGTCTCACGTTGTTGCGCTCTCCGGAGGACGCGGTCGTGCCACTCGCCGACGTGGCACCTCCGAGGAGGTCCGAGCGCAGCGAACGCCGTCGTGTGAGTCCACCGTCGGGACGCCCTTCGCGCTGACGCCGCACCCTATGTCCGCCGGAAGGGGCAGGTCTCCGGTCAGAGCTTCAACGTGCCGCCACTCGGCGCAGAGGGCGAGACGGTCGGCGTGGAAGCGAGGGAGGACGGTGGCCGTCAGCAAACGGATCATGCCGGAGTATATTCCCGTGCAGCGCCTCCCACAGGGACGGCGTCAACGTCGGCGACGGAGCCGAGACTCGCGATGCTCGGCAGGCTGTTCGTTGCGATGGCGAGGTTGTGGAGCTGGCCGCGAAGCCGTCGCGCCAGCGCCAGAGTCGAGGTCGCGGCATTGAGCATGATCGAGGTGCCGTCGCCGGCGAGATGTCGTGGTTCAGGTTCGGCCAGACTGTCGTTGGGCGGTGTCAGGTACGCAGGGCGTCCAGCACAAGGCCAATCGCTGCTCATGTGCCAGGGCTTCGGCCTTCTCGTAGTTGCCGTAGCTGCGACTCGGAACGCGACGCGGGAGAGGGAGCGCGTCACGCCCATGCATCATCTGCACGTACTCCCGTCCAGCAGCCACGGTCCGGCTCCGTCCCCTCGATGCCACCGCGAACCTCCGGGAACGTCCTGCTTGGGTGAACGGGCCCCGCTCCGGTAACAAACGAACTGAGTGGACGCGACGGCTTGACAGCGCCCTCCGTCGTTCTGTAAGCTCTCGTCCAACAGCCTAGTAAAGCGTTTTATCCCCGCCACCCACGCGCCGACGGAAATCGGTGGTATGTGCATTCGGTACGTCGAGGAGGGGCACGTGATCCGAGGACAACTGCCAGTCGCTGGACCGCACACGCTGACGTGGCGCTCTATCAAGAAGCGTGCCTTCGGCCCCGAGGCGCTGACCGCGTACCTCTTCATCTTGCCGAGCTTCATCGGCTTCACCACCTTCTACGCCGTGCCGGCCGTGCGCGCGGTCATCATCAGCTTCACCGAGTGGAACCTGCTGCGGGCACCGAGGAACATCGGCCTCGACAACTACGAACGCCTCCTCGCGGATCCGCTCTTCTGGAACGCGATGAAGGTCACGGGCCTGTACGTGCTCTACAACATCCCCATCCAGGTCGTGCTCGGCCTCTTCCTCGCCGTCGCCATGCACCGGCTGACGCAGTCGATGATCATCCGCGGCGTCCTCGTCCTCCCCTACCTCGTCTCGAACGTCGTCATCGGTCTCGCGTTCCTGTGGATCCTCGATCCCATACTCGGCACCGCCAACATGCTTCTGGGGTGGTTCGGGATCCCTCGCCAACCGTTCATCGGATCACCGGATCAGGCGCTCGCATCGATCGCCGGCATCAACATCTGGCGCCACATGGGCTTCACCGCCCTCCTCTTCTACGCCGGCCTCCAGTCGATTCCGAAATCGCTCTACGAGGCGGCCACCATCGACGGCGCGGGCGAGGGGCGGCTCTTCCTCCACATCAGCCTGCCGCTGCTGCGCCCGGTCACGGTCTTCGTCCTGGTCACCTCCGTGATCGGGTCCTTCCAGATCTTCGACACGATCGCGGTGATGACGCAGGGCGGACCCGTGAACGCTACACGCGCGATCGTCTGGTACATCTACGAGAACGCCTTCCAGTTCTTCCGCATGGGCTACGCCTCCGCCCTCTCGGTGGTGCTCTTCATGATCCTGATCTCGATCACGATCCTGCAGATGCGCCTGCTGCAGGGCAACCGATCGGACATGGAGTGAGCGGCATGCAGAGAACCTTGGTACGCATCCCCATCGGCAGGATCATCGGCTGGCTCCTCCTCCTCGCCCTCGTCGCGATCACCGTCCTGCCCTTCTACGTCATGTTCAAGACCGCCATCAGCGGCCCCGGGACGCTGTTCCAGCAAGCACGCTCGCTCGCGCCGCTCGAGCCGACGACGCTCCATTTCGAGCGCGTCCTGGGACTGCTGTCGCCTGAGGCGACCCGTGCCGCCGGCGGCACGGGAGCCCTCATCGACTTCCCGCGCGCACTCCGCAACACCGTCATCTTCACCGTGCTCGTCGTGTTCGGCCAGGTCTTCTTCAGCTCGATGGCCGCTTACGCGTTCGCCCGCATGCGCTTCATCGGCAAGGACCTCCTCTTCTACGGCTACCTGTCGGCGCTGATGATCCCCAACATCGTGCTGTTCATCCCCAACTTCATCCTGATCCGCGACCTCGGCTGGCTCAACACGTTTCAAGGCATGGTGGCGCCGTTCGTGCTGATGACGCCCTTCGCGGTCTTCTTCCTCCGCCAGTTCTTCCTCGGCATCCCCATCTCGCTCGAAGAGGCGGCCAGGCTCGACGGCGCCACGCCCTTCGGCACCTTCTGGCGCATCATCCTCCCGATCAGCCGCACGCCGCTCGTGACCCTCGGAATCCTGACCACGATCACGGCCTGGAACGAGTTCTTCTGGCCCTTCATCGTCGCCCGTCAGAGCGACGTGCGCGTCCTCACCGTGGCGCTGCAGTCGTTCCAGTCCTCCACGCCGCAAGGTGCTCCCGACTGGTCGGGGCTCATGGCCGCCACGTTCCTCTCGGTCATCCCCATCTTCATCCTGCTGGTCGTCCTCGGACGCCAGGTCATCGCGTCGCTGCAGTTCAGTGGCCTCAAGTGACCAGACGCGCCGGGCCCACTCTGGCGGAAGGAGGCAGCACGACCCCAACCTAGGCATCGCGTTCGACGCTCCCGCCCGTAGCCGAAGCGAACACCCATTCCGAAGGAGCCCCATCCATGCGCACTCTCACGATCTTCCTCGCCACCCTCGTGCTGAGCGGACTCGCCTCCTCTCAGGTCACGCTCGACTACTGGCTGTGGGACGCCAACCAACTCGAGCCCTACACCCAGTGCGCCGCCGACTTCCAAGAGGCCAACCCAGGGATCACCGTCCGCGTCACCCAGATGGGATGGGGCGATTACTGGACCGGCATCACGACCGGCTTCGTCTCCGGCACCGCGCCCGACGTGTTCACCAACCACCTCCAGAGGTACGTCGAGTTCGCCGCGAACGAACAGCTCGTCGACATCCAGCCGTTCGTCGAGCGCGACGGACTGGACCTCGGTATCTACATCGACGGCCTCGCCGAGTTGTGGACGCGCGACGGCGCGCGTTTCGGGTTGCCCAAGGATTGGGACACCGTCGCGGTGGTCTTCAACGCCGAGATGCTCGCGGCAGCCGGCATCACCGAGGAGGAACTCAACGCGGCGACATGGAACCCCGACGACGGCGGCACCTTCCAGAACATCATCGCCCGCCTGACCCTCGATGCCAACGGCAACGACGGGTTGTCCGACGACTTCGACAAGGCCAACGTGGTCCAGTACGGCTTCACGCTCCCCGGCTCGGACTCCGGCGGAGCCACCGGCCAGACGCAGTGGAGCCACTACGCCTACTCGCTCGGCTTCGCGTTCAACGACGGCATGTTCGCGACCTCGTACTACTACGACGATCCCCGCCTCGCCGCCACGCTCGACTGGGTCGCGCGTCTCATAAACGAGTACGGCTACGCCCCCTCCTTCGCCGAGATCTCGAGCCTGGGCGGGAACGCGCTCTTCACGGCAGGGCAGACGGCCCTGCTGACCGACGGCTCATGGATGATCGGGTTCTATGACGACAACTCCCCCTTCGACGTCGGCTTCGCACGCCTGCCGCTCGGCCCGGAAGGCCGGAAGAGCATGTTCAATGGTCTCGCCGACTCCATCTGGGTCGGCTCGCGCCATCAGGACGAAGCCTGGAGCCTCGTGCGTCACCTGGCGTCGCCCGACTGCCAGCGCATCGTCGGCGCCTCCGGTGTCGTGTTCCCCGCGGTCCCCGAGGGGGTCGACCTCGCACTGGCCAACTTCGAGGAGCGCGGCCTCGACGTGAGTGCCTTCACGGAGCAGGCGCTCGAAGAGGGCGGCACCTTCCTCTTCCCGATCACCGACTTTGCCTCCGAGATCGCCTCCATCATGGAGAACGCCGTCGCCTCGATCTTCCTCGGCCAGGAGCCGGCCGAGGCCGCGCTCACCCGGGCGAACCGCGACGTCAACGCGCTTTTCCGCTGAGGCCTCACTCTCCCTCCGTGCGCTGGGCGTGGCCCGGTGCACGGAGGGGGAACCCCGCCCCCATGACACCCTCACGACGTTCCGCACGCTCGTCTATCTTGCGATCCCGACCCAGCTCTCCCGAGACCACCATGCCGCAGAACCCCGTCCCCCACCACCTCTTGCGCCGTCGGCGCGACCTCGTGCGCTCCACGCTCCTCGCCGGAGCGGGCATCGCGGTCGTGCTGACGATCCTCGCCGCACGAACGGACGCCACCACTGCAGCCGCGGCGGAAGAGCGCGTCGATGCCACCGTGTCCACGCAACCACACGCCGTTGCACCGTGCACCGGCACCTTCATGCGACACGAACTCCCTCACGTGAGCCGGGCTCGCGGTGCGCGCACCGTCCTCTTCGATTCCAACGGCGCCGGGCTCGCGGTCGCGGACCTCGATGGCGACGGCCGACTCGACGTGGTCCTCGGGGACCTCGCAGGACCGCTCACCGTCCTCTGGAACGAAACGACGGCCGGCGGACCGTGGACCTACGAGGCCGCGGTCCTCCCGCTCCGGGGCGCTCAGGCGATCGTCGCCGTCGACGTCGACGGGAGCGGGCGGCTCGACCTCGTCACGACCCAGCGCGGCGGTGGCGTCGCGCGTCTGCGCAACCTAGGGGATCGGACGTTCGCCTTCGAGCCGATCCCCGGTATCCGAGTGCCCGCCTACGCAATGGCATGGGGCGACCTCGACGGCGACGGCCGACTCGACGTCGTGGTGGCCTCGTACGACGTCGAACGTGAGCGGGAGCAGCGCGGTGGGGCCCTGCTCGGCGCACCGGGCGGCGTCGTGGTCTTCTACGCCCGCGACGGCGGTTTCGAGTCGCATCGGCTGCGCGAAGGGGCACAAGCGCTGGCGCTGCTGCTCTTCGACGTCACCGACGACGGCCGTCAGGAGATCGTGGTCGGCCACGACTTCCACATCCAGGACGACGTCTTCGCCCGTGGCGATGACGGTGCCTGGTCGCGCCTCAGTCCCTTCGCGCGCACCAGCGCCAACACCATGAGCCTCGATGGCGGAGACGTCGCCAACACCGGGCGCGAGGCCCTCTTCGCCACGGACATGAAGCCCGTCCGTCGCGACCCCGCCACCCTCGCGGCATGGATGCCGCTCATGCAGAAGACGTACGAGCGCGACGCATGGGGCGACGGGCAACGCGCGGAGAACGCCCTCCACGTCGCAGCGCTCCCACACGGCGCGCGCTGGAGCGAGGTCGCTACGGCGCGCCGGGTCGACGCGAGCGGTTGGAGCTGGGCAGGGCGCTTCGGCGATCTCGACAACGACGGCTGGCTCGACCTCTACGTGGCGACCGGCATGATCGCGGAGGACCTCTTCGCCCACCTGCCCGACGGAGAGCTGATCGAACCGAACGTCGTCTACCGCAACCGCGGGGCCCGAGCTCCCGGCCACTTCACCGCGCATCCCGGCTGGGGCGGCGACACGCTCGCGAGCAGCCGCTCCGTCGTCCTGGCGGACCTGAGCGGCGACGGGCGGCTCGACGTCGTCGTCAACACGCTGGACACGCCCGCGCTCGTCTTCGAGAACCGCATCTGCGGGGGACAGGCCGTGACACTCGACCTCCGCTGGCCTGGAACGGCCAACCCGTTCGCAGTCGGTGCTCGCGTCGTCGCCGAGCTCCCCGGCCTCGGACGACCCTCGAGGACGGTCCGTGCCGGCGCGGGCTACTTGAGCGGCGATCCCCCCCGGCTGCACGTCGGTGTCGGAAGCACCGACGCGCCGGTCGCATTCACGGTGTTCTGGCCGGACGGCGCGCGCAGCGAGGTCACGGTGCTCCCCGGAACGCACGCCGTCGTCACGCGCTCGGAGAACCGCCCGTGACGACCCTCCGACCCCTCGCGACCCGCCGTGCGCCGCGACCGGCGCGTCACATCTTCGGTCTGCTCGTCCCCGCCCCCGACCTCGTCGGCGGCCTGCTGCTCCTCGCCTCCGTCATCGCCGTGGGCGCCGGCGTCGGGTCCCTTCGATACGGTCTCCATGTCCCGGGCCTCGTCGTCCTGCTGGTCGGCGTCGGCTTCTACGCACTCGCCGTCGCCCGAGTGGGGACACCCGCGCTTGCGCTGCTCATGACGCTGGTGGTGGCCCAGGCCGGCCACAGTGTCGAGCACGTCGTTCAGATGACGCAGCTCCTCGTCCAGGACCTCCCTGGCGTCGCCGCACAAGGGTTCCTGGTCGCGGCGAACCAGGAGAGCGTGCACGCCGCGTGGTCGCTGGGCGTGATGCTCGGCGTCGCACTCCTCTTCGCCGCCGGCCTCCGCGGGCCTTGGGCGTGGGCCCTTCTCGCATGGTCGCTCCTCCACGCCGGCGAGCACGTCTACCTGTTCGCGCGCTATCTCGAGGTGCGCGCCGAGATGTCGCGTCTGGGCCTCCCCCCGCTCGGCGCCGAGCAGGCGCTCCCGGGCATCCTCGGCCGCGACGGCTGGCTCGCCGGGTCGCCGTTCGCGTCGTGGTGCTCCGCGGTTCCCGGCCTCGTCGATGCTCCGCGTCCGGTCGTCCATTTCGTCTGGAACACCGGCGAGATGGTGCTGCTGCTCGCTGCCGCGACGAGGTGGCGGGGACTCGCGAGGCCTGGCGGCGATGAGCCATGACGTGTGTCCAGGCCGCGCCGTCCGAGTGTCGGTTCCCTGCCTCGCAGGTTCCGCGTCATCCGAGATGCGCCGCCCAACCCCATCGCCCCTCCTTCCCCGCGGCCGCCGCACCCCCGTGCGTCCGCACCCCCGACCAGGAGCCCTGATGCCCAACCCCACCATCGCGTTCGTCGGAGCCGGCAGCACCGTCTTCGCCAAGAACCTGCTCGGCGACGTCCTCTCGACCCCGGAGCTCGCGGGAAGTGATATCCGTCTCTTCGACATCGACCCGAAACGGCTCGACCTCTCGAAGTCGGTCGCGGACCGCGTCGCGGAGACGCTCGGCGCATCGCCGCGACTCACCGCCACCACCGACCGCGAGCGCGCACTCGATGGCGCCGACTACGTGCTCTCGATGATCCAGGTCGCCGGGTACCGCCCGGGCACGGTGCGCGACTTCGAGATTCCTGCACGCTACGGCCTTCGGCAGACGATCGGCGACACGCTCGGCGTGGGCGGCATCATGCGAGCGCTGCGCACGATCCCGGTCATGCAGGGCGTCGTGCGCGACATGGAGCGGCTCTGCCCGAGCGCGCTCCACCTGAACTACGTCAACCCGATGGCCATGGTCACCTGGGCCCTGAACGCGAGCTCGAGCGTGCAGACGGTCGGTCTCTGCCACAGCGTGCAGGGTACGGCCAAGGAGCTTGCAGCCGATCTCGACGTCGACGCGGCCGAGATCGACTTCCTGGCTGCGGGCATCAACCACATGGCCTTCTACCTGCGCTTCGAGCGCGACGGCGTCGACCTCTATCCGGCGCTGCGGAGGGTCCGGGCCGAGGGGAGGGCGCCGGAGTGGAACCGCGTGCGCTACGAGATGCTCGAGCGACTCGGCTACTTCGTGACCGAATCGAGCGAACACTTCGCCGAGTACGTCCCATGGTTCATCAAAGAGGCGCACCCCGAGCTGCTCGAGCGCTTCGCGATCCCACTCGACGAGTACCTCGGGCGCTGTCAGCTCTCCGAGGTGACGTGGCCGTTCGTCGAGCGTGAGCTGCGCGAGCCGGGCAGCCTCCATCACGACGATCTCCGCCGCGCGATTCGCACGGCGAACGTGCAAGCGATGCCCAGGACGATCGCCCACACGCTCGAGGGCTTCGAGCGGTTCCACGCGGTCGAGCGCTCCGTCGAGTACGGCGCCACGATCATCGAGGCGATCGAGACGCGCCGGCCCGCGGTGATCTACGGGAACGTCCCCAACCACGGCCTCATCGACGGCCTCCCCGACGGCTGCTGCGTCGAGGTGCCCTGCCTCGTCGACGAGAACGGCGTCCAGCCCGTGCGGGTCGGAGCATTGCCGCCTCAACTCACGGCACTCATGCGCACCAACGTCAACGTCCAGGAGCTCACCGTCGCCGCCATCCTCCAGGGCAAGCGGGAACACGTCTACCACGCCGCCATGCTCGATCCGCACACGTCGTCGGAGCTGACGCTCGACGCCATCCACGCCCTCGTCGACGACCTGCTCGCCGCGCATGCCGACCTCATCCCACGCGAACTCGTCCCCGACGCACTCCACGCGCTGTGAGGGGAGAGTAGACTGGAGCGCCATGGGCCGAGGCGATGGAGCACGAACGAGGGGGACTCCACACCGGACGAAACTCAACCGGGTGACGCTGAAGCATGTCGCAGAGCGCGCCGGTGTCTCGCTCACCACAGTCTCGCTCGTCCTCAACCGGGTGGCCGGCTCCTCTATCGGCGCCGACACTCGGGCGCGAGTGCTGCGTGTCGCCGCCGATCTGGGCTACGTGGCGTCGGCCGCGGCCCGCACGCTCGCCTCCGGGAGGACGCAGACCGTGGGGCTGATCATCTGCCACGCCGACCATCTGCTGGTCGACGCCTTCATCCCGCAAGCCCTCTTCGGGATGAACCAGGTCGCGCACGACCTCGGCTTCCGGGTCCTGGTAGAGGCTGTCGAAGACGTCAGCCGACCGGACGCCTATCACGAGCTGGTGCACGCGAAGCAGATCGACGGGCTGCTGGTCCTCAATCCGCGCGCCGACGACCTTCGCCTGCCACAACTCGTACAGGACGAGTTCCCAGTCGTCACGCTCGGCACACTTCCAGGGTGTGACCCGTACATGGTCTACACGGACGAGGAGACGCACAGCGCCGACGCGGTGGCGCACCTGATCCGACTCGGCCACGAGCGCATCGGTCACATCACGTTCGCGCCCGATGCGTACCTCGCGACCGGCGCCCGCGCGAGAGGGTATCGCACGGCGCTCGAAGAGGCGGGTCTCGCGTTCGACACGAGCGCGATCGCGCTAGGCCACTTCAGCGCGGCGAGCGGCGCGCGCGCGACCGCAGAGCTGTTCGCGCGCCGCGGCGACCTCACCGCCGTCTTTTGCGGGAACGACACGATCGCACTCGGCGCCCTCTCCGCACTGGCCGAAGCCGGCCGCCGCGTGCCGGACGACGTGGCGATCGTCGGCTACGACGACATCCCCACCGCCCGCTACCTCTCGCCCGCGCTGACCACCGTCCGGGGTCCGGCCGTCCTGCACGGTCGACGGGCGATGGAGTTGCTGCACGACCTGATCGAGGGGCGGACGCCGCCAACGCGCTCCGTGAAGCTCCCCTCCGAGCTGGTGGTGCGCCGCTCGTGCGGTGCGCCGGCGGCGCTGCGCACGCCGGAGCTCGATCGCCACGACACGTCCGTCGGCGACGTCGCGCGTGACGCCGCGCACACGGCTATCACCGGCGGCGGCCCGTGATCGCCCGCTCACACATCGGCGTCATCGGCGTGCTCGGCGCGCTCATGGTCGGGAGTGGTTGATGGGCCGCGTCGTGACGATCACGGCACCGCGGCAGGTGGTGCTCGAAGACATCGCCGATCCACCCCTCGGTCCGCACGATGTACGGATCGCGACAATCGCTTCCGGCATCAGCGCGGGCACCGAGCTCGCCTCGTACCGCGGCAGCAACCCCTACCTGTCGAAACGCTGGGACGCCCGGCGACGGCTGTTCGACACCAGCGCCGAGCCGAGCCTGGCGTACCCACTCCGAGGCATCGGCTACGAGGAGGTGGGCCGTGTCGTGGAGACGGGGACGGAGGTCGACGCGGCGCGTGTCGGCGACCTGGTGTACGGCACCTGGGGCCACCGCAGCCACCACGTCATGGCCGCCAACGAGGCGCTGGCGCGGCGCCTGCCGGCGGGACTCGAACCGCGGCTCGGCATCTTCTCGCACATCGGAGCGGTCGCCCTGAACGGGGTCCACGACGCCGCCGTGCGCATCGGCGAGGCCGTCGCGGTCTTCGGCCTCGGGGTGCCCGGACAGATCGTGGCGCAGCTCTGCGCTCGCTCGGGCGCGCACGTGATCGGCGTCGACCCGCTCGCCGGTCGCCGCGAGGCGGCAAGCGCCCTGACCGCGATCGAGGTGGGGCTCGACCCGGCAGACGGCTCGCCGGCCGAGGCGATCAAGGCGCTGACGTCCGGCCGCGGCGCCGACGTGGTGATCGAGGTGTCCGGCTCCGGCGCGGCGCTGCACGAGGCCATCCGCGCCGCCGCGTACAGCGCCACCGTCGTCGCCATGGGGTTCGTGCAGGGCGAGGCGCGCGGGCTCCTGCTCGGCGACGAGTTCCACCACAACCGCGTCACCGTCCGCAGCTCGCAGATCTCGGGCGTGGCACCCGAGCTCGCCTACCGCTGGGACAAGGCGCGCCTGGCGCGCACCGCGCTCACGCTCGTGGCGGACGGCACGCTCGACCTCGCGCCACTGATCACGCACACCTTCGACGTCGAGGACGCCGCCGAGGCGTACCGGCTCCTCGACCAGGCGCCGCACGAGGCGCTGCAGGTGGTCCTGACGTTCCCCGAGGCGGACGCGTGAGCGCGCCCGAGCCCAACGTCGGCACCGCGAGGGCGCTGCGCATCGCGATGATCGGCGCGGGCGGCTTCGCTGCTCGCCACCTGGACGTGCTTGCTGGGGAGCCGGGCGTGGACGTCGTCGGCCACGTGGCTCGGACGCGCGCCTCGGCCGATGCGCACGCGGCGCGCTACGGCGGGCGTGCGTACGACGACGTCCCGGCACTGCTCGCCGGCGAGGGGGTCGACGCCGCCTGGATCAGCGTGCCCCCTGGAGCGCACGGCGCCGTCGAGCACGCCCTCATCGAGGCGGGCGTGCCGTTCCTGGTCGAGAAGCCGCTGTCGGCGGACGCCGAGACCGCCGAAGGCATCGCCAGCGCGGTGGCGGCGAGCGGCCTCGTGACGGCCGTCGGGTACCACTGGCGCGCCCTCGACGGCGTCGCCGTCGTGCGGGAACGGCTGGCGGCCGGTCCTCCGGTCAGGTTGGTCACCGCCGCCTGGCACAGCAGCACCCCCGCGCCGGCGTGGTGGCGGCTCGAAGCCGAGAGCGGCGGCCAGATGGTCGAGCAGGCGACGCACCTGATCGACCTGGCGCTCCACCTGCTCGGCGACGCCGAGGTGCTGCACGCGACCGAGGCGCGCGCCCCGCGCACCGCCCATCCCGACGCCGACGTCGCCGAGGCGAGCAGCGCGGCGCTGCGCTTCGCGCACGGCGCGCTCGGCGTCGTCACGGCCACGTGCGTCTTGGCTGCGAGCGACACGGTCGAGCTGCGACTGCATCGCGAGGGCGAACTCATCGTGATCACGCAGGACGCGATCACCATCGACACCGGCGCCGAGCGGCGCGTCCTACGCCACCAGGCCGACCCGGTCGCCGTCGAGGACCGCGCCTTCCTGGCGGCCGTACGCGCAGGCGACCCGACGCTGGCGATCTGCAGCTACGCCGACGCTCTGCGGACGCATCGCGTGGCGCAGCGCGTGCGGACGCTCGGGTACGCTTCGACGATCTGATCCCGAGTCCGAAGGGGGCCACGCCCATGTTCGACCCCACCGATCACCCCCACCGCCGCTTCGACCCGCTCCAGGGCTCCTGGGTGCTCGTCTCGCCGCACCGCACCAAGCGCCCCTGGCAGGGGCAGATCGAGCCGTCGCCGCCGTCCGACAAGCCGGCGTACGACCCGGCGTGCTACCTCTGCCCCGGCAACGAGCGCGCCGGCGGCCACCGCAACCCGGCGTACGACGACGTCTTCGTCTTCACGAACGACTTCGCCGCCCTGCTCGACGACGCGCCCGACGCCCCCGAGAGCGAGCACCCGCTGCTGCGCAGCGCCGGGGTGCAGGGTACCTGCCGCGTGCTGTGCTTCTCGCCCCGCCACGACCTCACGCTGTGCGAACTGCCGGTGCCCCAGCTGCGGCGCGTGGTCGACCTGTGGGCCGAGCAGACCGCCGAGCTGGGTGAGCGCTACGCCTGGGTCCAGGTGTTCGAGAACAAGGGGACCATCATGGGCGCCTCGAACCCCCACCCGCACGGGCAGATCTGGGCGCTCTCGGCGCTGCCGACGCTGGTGGCGCGCGAGGACGAGCGCCAGCGCGCCTACCGCGCCGAGCACGGCAACCCCCTACTGCTCGACTACGCCCAGGCCGAGCTCGAGCGCGGTGAGCGCGTGGTGGTCGCCAACGACCACTGGCTCGCCGTCGTGCCGTACTGGGCCACCTGGCCGTTCGAGCTGCTCATCCTGCCGACGCGGCGCCAGGTGGCGCGCCTGCCCGACCTGACCGTCGAGGAGCGCGACGCCCTGGCCGACCTGATGAAGCGCGCCTTCACCCGCCTCGACAACCTGTTCCAGACGTCGTTCGCGTACTCCTTCGGGTGGCACGGCGCCCCCTTCCGCAGCGGCGGCGGCGCAGCGATCGACGCCGACGGCCTCGCCGCCTGGCAGCTGCACGCGCACGTGCTGCCGCCGCTGCTGCGCTCCGCCACGGTGCGCAAGTTCATGGTCGGCTTCGAGCTGCTGGCCGAGGCGCAACGCGACCTCACGCCCGAGCAGGCCGCGGCCCGCCTGCGCGACCTCAGCGAGCATCACTACCTGGAGGAGCGCCCGTGAGCACGCAGGCGCACCCGCGCGAGCGCGTGCTGCGCGCCTTCGAGCGCGAGTACGGTCGGCCCGCCGAGGCGCTGGTGCGCGCCCCGGGGCGCGTGAACCTGATCGGCGAGCACACCGACTACAACGACGGCTTCGTCCTGCCGATGGCGCTCGACCGCGCCGCCTGGATCGCACTCGCCCCGCGCGACGACGACGTGGTGCGGCTGCTGGCCGACGACCTCGACCAGCGCGGCACGTTCCGCGTAGAGAGCGCCGCGCGGCGAGACGCGCGCGGCGACGCCCACGCCGAACGAGGCGGTTGGCTGGAGTACCCACGTGCCGTCGCCTGGGCGCTGCAAGCTGACGGCGGGCACGCGCTGCGCGGCTTCGACGGCGTGCTGTCCTCCGACGTGCCGCGCGGGGCGGGCCTGTCGTCGTCGGCCGCGGTCGAGCTGGCGGTCGCCGCGGCCTTCCGCGAGGCCTCGGGCTTCGCCTGGGACCCGATCGACGTGGCGCGCCGCATGCAACGCGCCGAGAACCACTGGGTGGGGGTGGCCAGCGGCATCATGGACCAGCTGATCGGGGCCGCCGGCGTGGCGGGGCACGCGCTCCTGATCGACTGCCGCGACCTGACCACCCGCTCCGTGCCGCTCCCGACGGGCACGGTCGTCGTGGTGCTCGACACATCGACGCGCCGGGGGCTGGTGGGCAGCGCCTACAACGAACGGCGCGCGCAGTGCGAGACGGCCGCCGCGGCCCTGGGCGTGGCGGCCCTGCGCGACGCCGACATGGCGGCGCTCGAGGCGATCCGAGCCACGCTCGACGACGTCGCGTTCCGCCGCGCGCGCCACGTGATCAGCGAGAACGCGCGCGTGCTCCAGGCCGTGGATGCGGCCGAGGCCGGCGACGCGGCCGCGTTCGGCCGCCTGATGGACGCCAGCCACGCCAGCCTGCAGGGCGACTTCGAGGTCTCGAGCGAGGCCCTGGACCAGGCCGTGGCCGCGGCGCGCGCCGCGCCGGGCTGCCTGGGCGCGCGCATGACCGGCGCCGGCTTCGGCGGCTGCGCCGTGGCGCTCGTCGAGGCCGATGCGAGCGCTGCCTTCGTGGCGGCGGCCGCCGCGGGCTACGAGCGCGCCAGCGGCCGCGCGGGGTCGTTCCTGGTCGCGACCGCCGCCGCCGGCGCCGGAACCGAGCGCGACCTGACCGTCCGCTGACAGTGCGCCCGGTAGTCTGGGTGCCATCGCGCCGCTGGTGTACGCCGGCACGGTTGGTGCACGCCTGCCGCTGAGCGCGTGACATGCACATGACGTACCCTGGAGGCACCATGCGAACGCTCCTCACGCTCGTCCTGACGGCCCTCGTGGGGCTGGCGCTGGCCCAGCCCAGCGGCACCCTCCGCCTCTACACCTCGCAGCCCGAGGCCGACGCGGCCGCGACCGTGGCGGGCTTCAACGCGCTGCACCCCGACGTGCGCGTCGAGGTCTTCCGCTCCGGCACCGAGCAGGTGATCAGCCGCTTCCTGCTCGAGGTCGAGGCGGGCAGCCCGCAGGCCGACGTGCTGCTCGTGGCCGACGCGCCGACCTTCGAGCTGCTCAAGGCGCGCGACCTGCTCGAGGCCTACGTGTCGCCCGAGGCGGCCGCCATCGACGCCGTCTACCTCGACCCGGACGGCGCCTACGCCGGCACCAAGATCCTCGCCACGGTGATCGCCTACAACACGGCGCTCGTGAGCGAACCGGTGACCACCTGGGCCGACCTGGCCGCGCTCCCTGCCGGGAGCATCGCGATGCCGAGCCCGTCGTACTCCGGCGCGGCCGCCTACAACCTGGGCGTCAACACCCGCGACGACCGCATCGGCTGGGCCTGGTACGAGGCACTCGCCGGCGCCGACGTGCTGCTGTTCCAGGGCAACGGCGCCGTGCTGCGCAGCGTCGCCGGCGGCGAGGTGCCGTACGGCATCGTGGTCGACTTCCTGCCGATCCGCGCCTCGCTCGAGGGTTCACCCGTCGGCGTGGTCTACCCGGACGAGGGCGTGCCCGTGATCACGGAGCCGGTCGGCATCGTGGCCGGCAACGCCAACCCCGAGGCGGCGCGCGCCTTCGTCGATTACCTCCTCTCGGAGGCGGGGCAGCAGGTCGCGGTGGACATGGGCTACATGCCGCTGCGCCCAGGCATCGCCGCGCCTGCGGGCTTCCCCGACCTCGCCGACCTGATGGTGCTCTCGGCCGACGCCGCCGACCTCGCCGCGACGCGCGACGCCGACAAGGAGCGCTTCGCGACCCTCTTCGGCGAGTGAGGCGACGGCGCCGAGCGTGATCGAACCGGTCTGAGACGATGTCGTTCGCGCGCATTGCGCGGCGCGTAGCGAGCCCTGCCGGCCTGGCGCTGGCAGGGCTCGTGGCCGTGCTCCTGTTCACCAACGCGTTGCCGCTGTGGCGGCTCGTGGAGCGCGCGATCGACGTCGACGCCCTGCGCTGGCTGGTCGAGAACCCGCAGGCCCGCCGCGCCAGCGTGCACTCGCTGCGCGTCTCGACCCTCACCGCCGTGCTCGCGACAGGGCTGGGCGCCATGAGCGTGTTCCTGCTCGAGCGCCTGGCGCTCCCAGGGCGACGCGGCCTGCGGCTCCTCTTGCTGATCCCGCTGATCGTGCCGCCGCAGATCCTCACCATCGCCTGGCTCGGCTGGCTCGGCCCGGCGGGCACCGTCACCCGTGCGGCGCAGTCGCTCATCGGCGCGCCGCGCCCGCCCTGGACGCTCTACAGCGAGTGGGGCATCGTCTTGCTCCTGACCGTCTTCGCGCTACCGGTCGCGTACCTGACGCTCACCGCCGGCCTGCAGCGGCTGCCGCGCAGCGTCGAGGAGGCCGCCCGCATCGACGGCGCCAACGTGCTCACGCTCGGCCTGCGCGTGGTGGCGCCGCTGCTGCGCCCATACCTGCTGGCGTCGCTGGTGCTCACCTTCCTGGCCGCGCTCGGCAACTTCGGCATCCAGGCGCTGCTGGGGATACCCGCTCGCTTCATCACGCTGCCGACGCTGATCTACCAGCGCATCACCAGCTTCTCGGCGGGCGGCTTCGCGCAGGCCGCCGCGCTGGCGCTGCTGATGGCCATCCCGGCGCTGTTCGTGCTGTGGCTCCAGGTGCGACTCAACCGCCGCAGCGACGCGGTGGAGTCGCAGCTCGACACACCGCTGCGCTACCCGCTCGGCCGCTGGCGCTGGCCCGCCGCCGCGCTCGCCTGGACGCTCCTGGGCGGCTTCGTGACCCTGGGTCCGTTCGTGTCGATGCTCCTGACCGCGCTCACCCGCGCGTACGGCTTGCCGCCACGCCTCGAGAACCTCGACCTGCGCCACTTCACCTTCGTGCTCATGGAGCTCGACGCGTTCCCGCGCGCGCTGCAACACAGTTTGCTGCTCGCCGGCGGCGCCGCCGTCATCGCGGCGCTGATGGCGCTGGCGCTCGGCTACGTGCTCACCCGCTCCGGCCAACGCGGCATCCCGCTCCAGCTGTTGGTCGATCTCCCCTACGCCCTGCCCGGCATCGTCTTCGCGTTGGCACTGGTGCTCACGTGGCTGCAGTCACCCATTCCGGGATTGCGGCTGTACGGCACCGTCTGGCTGCTCCTGCTCGCGTACGTCGGTCACTACCTGGCGTTCGCGCTGCAACCGCTCGGCGCCGCCTGGCGGCAGGTCGATCCGAGCCTAGAGGAGGCCGGCCGCATCGACGGCGCCAGCACGCTGCAGGTGCTGCGCCACGTGCTGCTGCCGATCATGGCGCCCACCGTGCTGGTGGCGGCGCTGCTGGTGTTCCTCAACGCCTTCTCGGAGATCTCGATCTCGGCGCTGCTGGCCGGGTCGCGCGCCGAGACGCTGGGGTGGCTGGTGTTCGGCCTCGAGCAGGCCGGCAACACCAACCAGGCGGCCGCGCTGTCGGTCGTGCTGGTGGCCATCCTCGGCGTGTTGGGCTTGGTCGCGGCCGGGGTACGACGCTGGGCGCGGGCCAGCGTCGGGCCGGCGCCGCCGTGAGGCACGGCCGCGAGCGAGCCTGGTCGTCACGCCGACGCCGCGACGGCGCCGCGACAGCGCCGCGTTCAGGCCGGCGCGAGGAACGTCCAGGCCGCGACCGCGAGCACCAGCAGCAGCGCCAGCGTCGCGCGCAGTCGGGGCGGTCGCGCGCGCCGGTGGCGGTTCCTGCCGAGGATCAGGCGCGGCGGTTCGGGGTGCGGACGCTCCCATGGCAACAGCGCGACCACCAGCGCGGCGGCGGCGTGGAGCGGGAGCAGGGCGACGCTCGGCCCCTCGAGCGCGAGCTGCGCCACCGCGAGGGCGCCGATCACGACGGCGAGCACCCCGCGCCAGGCGGCACCGTTGGCGCCGAGCGAGAGCACCGCCAGCGCCCGGACGACCAGCGCGGCAGCAAGAGCGACCGACCACCACGACACACCGTCGAACAGTGTCAGATCGAGCCGTGACAGGTCGAACATCGCCAGGATCTCGTTCATCCGCTCACCCTACGCCCACCCTCGCCGGCATCCGTCCCACCCGCTGTGGGCTCCACGATGACGCCGTCTCTCTGCAGCGCGTCGAGCGACGCCTCGTCCAGCGCCAGCACCTCGCGCAGCACCGCACGCGTGTGCTCGCCCACGGCCGGCGGGGGCGCCGGGGCCACGGCGTGCTCGCCGAACGGACTGGCCAGCAGCGGCAAGCGGCCCGCCTGCGCGTGCTCGACGTGCTGCACGAGCCCGCGGGCTGCGGTCTGGGGGTCGTCGAGGGCCTCGCGCAGCGTTGCCACCGGCGTCGCCGGCACGCCCACCGCGCTCAGCACCTCGATCCAGTGCCCGCGGGGATGCGCGGCGAAGCACTCCGCCAACAGCGGCACCAGCGCCTCGCGTGCCTGGACGCGCCCGGCGTTCGACGCGAAGCGCGCGTCGAGCGCGAGCTCGGGACGTCCGATGGCGTGCGCGAGCCGCTCGAACTGGCGGTCGTTGCCGCACGCCACCACGAACGGCGCGTCCGCAGCCTCGAACGCCTGGTACGGGACGATGGTCGGATGGGCGCTGCCGAGCCGCTCCGGCGCGCGCCCCGTGAGCAGCGTGGCCTGCGCCTGGTTCACGAGGCTCGCGAGCGTCACGTCCCACAGCGCCATGTCGAGGTGTGCGCCCACCCCAGTGCGGTCGCGCTCACGCAGCGCCGCCAAGATGCCGACGGCGGCGTGCAGCCCGGTGAGGACGTCGATCCATGCCACGCCCACCTTGGCGGGTGGGCCGCCCGGCTCGCCGGTCATCGCCATCACCCCGGTCAACGCTTGCAGCGCGACGTCGTAGCCGGGTTCGCTCGCCCGCGGGCCGCTCCCGCCGAAACCGGTGATCGAGCAGGTCACGAGCCGCGGCCAGCGCTCGCGCAGGGTACGTGGGTCGAGCCCGTAGCGCGCGAGGTCGCCGGCCTTGAAGTTCTCGATCAGCACGTCGGCGTGCTCCGCGAGCTCGCGCACGAGCGCGGCGCCACGCGGGTCCTTCAGGTCGATCGCCAGCGAGCGCTTACCCCGGTTGGTGCTCAGGAAGTACGCCGACTCCGCCCGGTCGCCCTGCGCGTCGTGCGCGAACGGCGGTCCCCAGCCGCGGGTGTCGTCGCCGCGCGGTGGCTCGACCTTCCACACCGTGGCGCCCAGGTCGGCCAGCAGCTGGGTGGCGTAGGGGCCGGCGAGGACGCGGGTGAGGTCGAGGACGCGCAGGGGGGCGAGCACGATCGTCAAGTGTACCGCGCGTCGGCGCGGGCTCCCGCCGCCGGCCCCGGCCGACTCACGCTGCGTTCATCGTTCGTTGTCCGAGCGCTCGCCAGCGGACGACGGCATGCTACGCTCCAAATCTCAACGTTCCATAGGAGGGACTCCATGCAGCATCTTGCACGGATCATCATGCTCGTAGCGGCGACCTGCTTCGGCGCAGCATTCGCTCAGCAGACCCTGTCCATCGCCACCGGCGGCAC
>REEJ01000152.1 GCA_007695125.1 Trueperaceae bacterium
CCTCGCGCGTGCCGGTCACCTTGAAGTCCATGTCGCCGAGCGCGTCCTCGTCGCCCAGGATGTCGGAGAGCACCGCGTAGCGCTCGCCCTCCATCACCAGGCCCATGGCGATGCCCGCGACGGGCCTGGGCATCGGCACGCCGGCGTCCATGAGCGCCAGCGAGCCGGCGCAGACCGTCGCCATCGACGACGACCCGTTCGACTCCAGCGTCTCGCCGACCACGCGGATCACGTACGGGAAGTCGTCTTGCGACGGCATCATCGGCAGCAGCGCGCGGCGTGCCAGGTTGCCGTGCCCGAGCTCGCGCCGTGAGACGCCGCGCAGGCGCTTCACCTCGCCGGTCGAGAAGGGCGGGAAGTTGTAGTGGAGCATGAACTCCTCGGACTTCTCGAGGCCGAGGTCGTCGATCAGGCGGTTGTCGCGGCCCGTGCCGAGCGTGGCGACGCCGAGCACCTGCGTCTCGCCGCGCGTGAACACGGCCGAGCCGTGCGCCATCGGCAGCACGCCGGTCTCGATCCAGATGGGCCTGATGGTGGTGGGATCGCGGCCGTCGACGCGGACGTGGTCCTCGACCACCATGCGGCGCATCTCGGCCTGCATCGCCTTGCGGAAGGCGTCCTTGAGGCCGTCGATCCGCTCACTGGCGCCCTCGGCGTCGGCGTCAGGTACGCGCTCGGTGATCAAGCGGTCGCGCAGCGCCTTGAGCGCGTCGCCACGCTCGTGCTTGCCGCCGATCCGCAGCGTCTCGCGCAGCCCCGCGGCGTTGGCGGCGGCGCGCATGTCCGCCACGTCGTCGGCGCTGACGCCGGCGGCCGGCGTGAAGCTGCGCTTCTCGAGGCCGATCTCGTCGCGCATGCGCTCGATGAGGGCGATGACGGGGGCGAGCTCGCGTTGCGCGAACTCGATGGCACCGACCATCTGGTCCTCGTTCAGCTCGTTCGCTGCGGCCTCGACCATCAGCACGGCGTCCTTGGTGGCCGCCACGGTCAGCTCCAGCGCACTGGCGCCGTCGTCGAGCTGGTCGAGGGTCGGGTTGAGGACGTACTCTCCGCCCACGTAGCCGACCGACGCGCAGGCGGTTGGGCCGTCCCAGGGCGCATCCGAGATCGACAGGGCCGCGGAGGCGCCGATCGCCGCGAGCATCGCGGGATCGTTGCGCTGGTCGCTCGAGAGCACCGTCACGATCACCTGCAGTTCGCGCCGCAGGTCCTTCGGGAACAGCGGACGGATCTGACGATCGATGAGGCGCGCGTTCAGCGTCGCCTGGTTGCCGGGGCGCCCCTCGCGACGGAGGAACGAGCCCGGGATCTTCCCGACCGCGTAGTGCTTCTCTTCGTACTCCACGGTGAGCGGCAAGAAGCTCATCGGCGACTCGCGGTCGTCCATGTGCGCGGTGACCAGCACCATCGTGTCGCCGTAGCGCACGGTGACGCTGCCGTGGACCTGCTTGGCGTACTTGCCGGTCTCGAGGACCAGTTCCCGCCCGCCGAGCATGGTCGTGTAGCGATGTCCGTTCGGAATGTTCACGCTGTCTCCTCCTGCGTCGCGCTAGCGCCCATCGCCGCGCGACAGGCGGGCTCGGCGCCCGTTGGCTGCCGCTCCCGCGTCGTTCCTGGGGTGTCCATACGGCCGGACGAGGGCCATGTCGGCCCTCGCCCGCCTGGGCCGAGACGGCCCGTATCGTTGCTGGTCGTTCGCGCCGGCGCCGCACCGCATGTCGTAGCGATGGCGTCCGACACCCGTCCGCGGCCGATCAGCGCCGCAGCCCGAGCTCGGCGATCAAGGCCTTGTAGGCGTCGAAATCGGTCTTCTCGAGGTAGGAGAGGAGCCGCTTGCGCTTGCCGACCATCGTCAGCAGGCCGCGGCGGCCGTGGTGGTCCTTCTTGTGGGCGCGAAGGTGCTCGGAGAGCTCGTTGATGCGCGTCGTCAGGAGCGCGACCTGCACGTGCGTCGAGCCGGTGTCCTGAGGGTCTTGGCCGAAGCGCTGGATGACGCCCTGCTTGGTGTCCTTGGCGAGTGCCATGGTGGTGCCTTCCTTGGTCCACGACCGACCGCATGGGGTCGCCGTGGCTGCGAAGAGAGTTCGGTGCCGCACCGGATCCGAGGGCCGAGGCCCGTATGGGTCGATGTCGGTGCAGCGAACCAACGCAGCATCGTAGCACGCGGCGGCCTCAGGCGTGCGTCTCGAACCAACCGACGATCGCCTCGAGTCGTTCGATACGGCGGTCCGGCCGCCCGGAGCGCGACAGTTCGTGCCCCTCGTCGGGGAAGCGCAGGAAGCGCGTCTCGGCCTGGCCGAGCACCTTCAGGGCCGAGAACCACTGCTCGCCCTGCTCGATGGGGCAGCGATGGTCGAGTTCGCTGTGGATCACCAGCGTCGGTGTGCGCACGTTCGCGACGTGCTTCAGGGGGCTGCGGTCCCACAGCCGCTCCGTGTCGTCCCAGGGGTTGCCGCCCTGTTCCTGGGCGGTGAACCAGGGGCCGATGTCGCTGGTGCCGAAGAACGACAGCCAGTTGCAGATGCTGCGCTGCGTCACGGCGCTGCGGAAGCGCTGGACGCGGGCCGTCAGCCAGTTCGTCATGAAGCCGCCGTAGCTGCCGCCCGTCAGATGGACCGGCGCGTCCGGCCGGTCGTGTGCGGCGCTCGCGTGGTCGACGATCGCCAGCACGTCGTCGGCGTCGACCGTGCCGTAGGCGCCCTTGATCGCTCCGGCGAACGCGGCGCCGAAGCTCGAGCCGCCGCGCGGGTTGCCGTAGACGACGGTGTACCCCGCCGCAGCGAGCACCTGGAACTCGAACATGAACCCCTCGCCGTAGTTGGTGTACGGCCCCCCGTGCACCTGCACCACCAGCGCGCCGTCGCGGCGCGGCTTGGCGGGGCGCAGGCACCAGTACGTGAGCGCCTGACCGTCCTCGGTGACGAACGAGCGGCGCTCGTGCGCGGCGACGTGGCGCTTCGCCAGGAAGGCCGCGTTGGGATCGACCAGGACGCGCTCAGCGCCGTCCGCGTCGCGGACCGCCAAGACGCCGGGACGCGTAGGCGTCTCCACCAGGGCGAGCGTGCGGCCGGCGGCCGCAGCGAAGGCGATGACGGCGCGCTCGCCCTCTTCGAGCACCTCGAGCGCGCCGTCGACGTCCAGCCGGGCGAGGTGTGAACGCCCCTCGCGGTTCACGGCGACGAGCAGCGTGCGATCGCTGAGCCAGACGGGCCGCAGCGGGCCGCTGCCGACGCGCGTGTCGCCAGCCACGCTGGGCGCGGTGTCGACGTCGCTCGAGAGCGGACGAGCGGCGCCGCCGCGGCGCGGCACCACGAACGTGGTCGCTGGGGCGCCCAGCGTGACGAGGTCGGCCGGCGCCTGGAACGCCACCGCAGCGCCGTCGGGGGAGACGCTCAGGTTGCCGAGCAAGCCGGCGCGACCGAGCAGGTCGCGCGGACGACCGCCGCCGGCGCGCCGTGTCCACAGGCGCGTCATGCCCTGGTCGGCCTCGTCGCGGTCGGTGGGGGCCGTGTACACGAGGTGCTTGCCGTCGGGCGAGAGTTGCCAGTCGTCCGGCGCCTGGTCGAACCAGAAGCGTCGTTCGCTGGCGCCGTTCGCGTCGCGCGCGACGCGCCACAGCGCCACGGGTCCGGTCGGCAGCCAGCCGACGCCGTCGAAGCGGTGCGTGCGGTCGTCCACCCAGCGGCCGACGCCCCGTTCGCTGGCTGCGTCGCTCCAGTCCTCGCGGGTCGTGACGAGCAGGCGCTCGCCGCGGGTGTCCCACGCGAACGCGAGCACGCCCGCGGCGAAGCTCGTGCGGGCCCACGATTCACCGCCGTCGACCGCGATCACGTGCAGCTGCTCCGCCGCCTTCGTGCCGGGCGCCGTTCCGCGCGGCGGCGCGAGGAAGCCGAGGTAGCGACCGCACGGCGACCAGGCCGGCGCTCGCGCCGAGTCGCCCGTGGTGAGCGCGCGATCGGCGCCCGTCGCGACGTCGACCAGGTGCAGCCGCCGCCGGTACCCGGGGGGCCGGTCGCCCTCGCCCGCCACGACCTCGGAGCGCACGTAGACGGCGCGCTCGCCGTCGGGAGCGAGGGAGGGGGAGCCGATGGCGACCAGGCGTGCGAGATGGCGGGGTCGAAGGCGTGGGGCCATATGGTTCTCCTAGGTGTGCTCTGGGCGTGGTGTCGCCGGGCCGCGCGCACCGTCGCGCCCCAGGCCGATGTCGTGCAGGAGCACCGCGGCGGCCGCGGCGGCGTTCAGCGAGGCGATCCGGCCGCGCAGCGGTATGCGCACGACCTCGTCGCAGGTCTCGCGCACGAGCCGGCGCATGCCGCGCCCCTCGGCCCCGATGACGAGGGCCACGTCGCGGTCCCAGTCGACGCCCGTCGCCGTCAGCGCGCCGTCGCCCGCCGAGCCGTAGACCCACACGCCGCGCTCCTTGAGCCCGGCCAGGTAGCGCGGCAGGTTGGTCACCTGGACGAGTGGCAGGTGGGCGGCGGCGCCGGCCGCCGCCTTGGCCACCGTGGCGGAGAGCGGTGGGCTGTTGCGCGCCTCGGTGACCACGCCGTGGGCGCCCAGCGCCTCGGCGCAGCGCACGATGGCGCCGTAGTTGCGCGGATCGGTGATCTGATCGAGTGCGACCAGCAAGAGCCGTTCGCCGCGCGCGTCGGCCAGCTCGAAGGGCGCGTCGGGATCGGCGAACGCCAGATCGGCGAGCTCGGCTGCGATGCCTTGGTGTGCGGTGGTCTTCAGGCTCCGGTCGAGCTCGATGCGCGGCACCATCTCGAGGGGCACGTCGGCGGCGCGCGCCGCGCGCTCGAGGTCGCGCACCGTGGCCTCGCGGACGCCGCGCGCGACGAACACGCGCTGCGCGGTGCCGGTGGCGAGCGCCTCGACGACAGCGTGACGACCGAAGATCAGCATGCTCGAGTGTACCGCCGGCGCGCCGGGCGGCCGGCTGTTCCCACGCTCAGGCGGGGGCGAGGGCGAGGCGTGCCCGCGCCGCGACCGCGTCGGCCGCGAGCTGCGCCCGCAGCGCCGGGAGGTCGGCGAAGCGCGTCTGACCGCGCAGGCGGGCGACCACGTGCACGGTGATGTCGGCGCCGTAGAGGTCACCCTCCCAGTCGAAGACGTGGGCCTCGAGGCTCGCTGCCGGGCCGGCGAAGCTGGGCCGCGGGCCGAGGTTCGCCATCCCGCCGCGGCGGCTGCCGTCCGGGAGGTCGACCTGCACCGCGAACACGCCCACGGGCAGCGCCTTGCGCGGATCGACGGCGAGGTTGGCCGTCGGTACCCCGATCGTCCGACCACGACGGTCGCCGGCGACGACCGTGCCGCTCACGCGGTAGGGGGCGCCGAGCAGCTCGCCGGCACGTTCGACGTCACCCGCGTCCAACGCGTCCCGGATGGCGGACGACTTGACGACCTCGTCGCCGATCGCGACGAGCGGCAGCACGTCGAGCCGGCCGGCCGCCTCGAGGTCGTGCACGCCGCCGGCGCGCCCGCGTCCGAAGCGGAAGTCCTCACCCACCACGAGCGCCGTCGGCGCGCGTGCGGCGAGGGCGTCGACGAACGCCGCGGCGGGCGTGCTGGCGAAGTCGGCGTCGAACGGCACGATCACGACCTCGCTCGGCGCCGCTCCGGACGCCAGGCCCGCCTCCACCAACAGCGTGTGCTTCTCGGACTCGCTCGACAGGAAGGGGTGCCCACCGAAGAGCGTCTTGGGCGGTGGGAAGAACGCGACCGGCAACCAGGGGCGGCCCGTCGCGGTCGCCACGGCGACGGCGCGGGCGATGAGCGCGCGATGCCCCTCGTGGACGCCGTCGAACGTGCCGAGCGCGACGACCGGGGCCGTCGCCGTGATCGCTGCGACGCTGCGGCGCAGGGGGGCTGCCCTCACGGCTGCTGCGCGTCGGCGCCCTCGGCGAGGCCGAGTGCCCCGCCTGCCAACGCGTGGTGCAGGCCGAGCACGGTCACCCCCGATGTCGCGAGGGCGCCCGAAGCGATGTCACGCCAGGTGCTCGCTGGGTCGCGCCACTCGATCTCCACGACCTCGCCCTCGTCGGGGCTGGCGCCGTGCTCGGGGCGGAGGTCGTCGGCCACGAACAGGTGGACCAGCTCGTCGCAGAAGCCGGGGGAGGCGTAGAAGCGCGTGAGCGGCGTCAGCGTCCCCGCCAGGCGGGTCTCCTCGGCCAGCTCGCGCGCCGCCGCCTGGGCCGGCGTCTCACCGTCGTCGATCAGCCCCGCGGGGAGCTCCCACGTCCGGGTACCGATGGCCGGCCGCTGCTGCCACACGCCAAGGACGCGGCCGTCCTCGTCTCGAGCCAGGACGGCCACCGCGTCCGCGTGGCGGACGATCTCCCAACGCCCGTCCTCGAGCTCGAGCCGGAGGATGCGCCCTTCGAAGATCAGCTCCCGCACGCGACGTTCAGTTGTCTGCGTCGGGGTTGTAGCGCAAGAAGGCGGGGATGTCGTAGTTGGCGGGGTCGTACGTGCGCGAGCCAGCCACCGCGCGCAGCTGGGTGGGGCGCAGGACGCGCGTCGCCTGGGGCTGATCGAAGCCCGCCGCGATGACGGTCACGCGCACCTCGTCGGCCGCGTCCTCGTCGTACGTGACGCCGAACAGGACGTTGACGTCCTCGACCTCGGTGGCCTCGCTGATCTTCTCGACGATCTCGTGCGCGTCGAAGAGCGTGAGCTCCTCGCTGCCGGTGATGTTGATCAGCAGCTGCTGCGCACCCTCGACGCCGCGCGCCAGGAGGGGGGACTGGGTGGCGCTGTTGGCGGCTTCTTCCGCGAGCTTCTCGCCACGCCCGGCACCGATGCCCATCAGGACCGTGCCGGCTCCGGAGAGGAGCGTCTTGACGTCGGCGAAGTCGACGTTGATGAGGCCGGGCACGTTGATGACGTCGCTGATGCCGCGCACGCCGTGGTAGAGCACGCGGTCGGCGACCCGGAAGGCGTCGGCCAGCCGGACCTTGCGGTCCAGTGCGGCCAGCAGCCGCTGGTTCTCGACCACGATCAGGGCGTCGACCTTGTCTTCGAGGCGGCGCAGACCCTCTTCGGCCTGACGCATGCGCTTAGGCCCCTCGAACTGGAACGGGCTGGTCACGACGGCGACGGTGAGCGCACCCTGCTCGCGCGCGACCTCCGCGACGATCGGCGCGGAGCCGGTGCCCGTGCCGCCGCCCATGCCCGCGGTGATGAACACGAGGTCCGAACCCCTGAGCACCTCGGCGATGCGATCGCGGTCCTCGATGGCGGCCTGCTCACCGACCTCGGGGTTGGCGCCCGCGCCGAGCCCCTTGGTGAGGTGGTCGCCGATCTGGATCCGGGTGTCGGCCAGGCTCGTCGCCAGCACCTGGGCGTCGGTGTTCGCTGCAACGAACTGCACCCCGCGCAGGCCCGTCTCGATCATGCGGTTCACGGCGTTGTTGCCGCCTCCGCCGAGTCCGATCACCCTGATGACCGCGTTGTCGCTGTTGCTCATCGCATCACTCCCTCGGGCCCGCGCGCTTGGGCTCTGCATCGCATCTTAAAAGAAGTCCTTCAGTAGGTTGCGGACCTTGCCGAGGACGCCGCCGTGCATGGCGCCGTCGCCGCGTTCGTGGCGTCCGCGCTGGTCGGAGGCGGTCAGGACCGGACCGTGGAGCATGCCGTAGCGGACCAGGCCCACCGCGGTGGCGTGGGCCGGACTGGCGACCACGTCGACCAGGCCCGACACCCCCTCGGGCTTGCCGACGCGCACCGGCAGACGGAAGCGTTCGGTGGCGACCTGCTCGAGACCCTGCATGAGCGAGGCGCCGCCGGTGATGACCACGTTGCCGGCCAGGAGTTCGAGCGCGCCCATGCGCTGCTCGATGTCGCGGCGCACCAGGTCGAGGATCTCGACGACGCGCGGCTTGATCACCTGGGCCAGCTCGAAGGTCGAGATCGAGGCCGTGTACGACGGGTTCGCGACCTCGAGCACGACGTCGCGGTCGGCCAGCTCCGGCAGCGCCACGCCGTAGCGCTTCTTCACGCGTTCGGCCTCGTCCGGCGGGATGCGGAGCAGCTGCGAGATGTCTTGGGTGATGTGGTCGCCGCCCAAGGGGATGACCGCCGAGTGGGCCAGCGTGCCGCGCCGGAACACACCGACGTCGGTGGTGCCGCCGCCGATGTCGATCAGGAGCGTCGTGAGCTCCTGCTCGGCGTCGCCGAGCACCGACAGCCCCGATGCGAGCGCCTGCACGACGAGGCCGTCGACGGTGGCGCCGGCGTCGCCGGCGCAGCGCCGCAGGTTCGAGAGCGGTCCCTGGGCGCCGGCCACGATGTGGACGTCGACCTCGAGCCGCACGCCCGACATGCCGACCGGGTCCTTGATGCCGTCGTTGCCGTCGACCACGTACTCTTGCGGGATCACGTGGAGGATGTCCATGTTCGCTTCGAGCGGCACCGCCTGCGCGTTCTCGATGCAGCGCTCGACGTCGGCCTTGGTGATCTGCTGACCGCGGCGGATGGCCGCCATACCGTGGCTCGTCAGGGCCTTGAGGTGGCTCCCGGCCACGCCCACCCAGGCGGAGTGGACCTCGACGCCGGCGACGCGCTGCGCGGCCTGGATCGACTGGCGTACCGAGGCGATGGTGCGCTCGAGGTTGACGACCACCCCCTTGCGCAGACCGTCGGAGGGGACCGTGCCCTCACCGATGATGTCGAGGACGCCGTCCCGCGCGACCTCACCGATCACGGTGCAGATCTTGGTGGTCCCGATGTCGAGGCCGACGATGATGCGTTCGTCACTCATGGTGCGCTGCTCACTCCCCAGGGGTAGACGGCCACGCGCCCCCCTCGTTGACTCTCGAAAGCCGACCATTGCATACGAAGGGCCTCCACGCTCGGCGTGACGAGGACGGCGTTGGCGAGCTCGAGCTCGAACCCTTCCGGCGTGTACGTTATCACCTCGACACCGTAGTCCGTCAGCATCGCCAGCAGGTCGAGCGCCTCGTCGAGCCGGGGCGTGCCCCAGCCCTCGAGACGCGGCAGCGCGGAGCGCGTGTCGGCGTCGACGCCGGGGAGCAACGTGCCGTCGATGGCCCAACTGCGCGTGCCGTCGCTGAGCACGGGGACGCGTTCGGCCAGCGCGATCACGATCAGGTCGGGCCAGTGCCGTGTGACGCGGGCGTGCAGCACCCAGGGGTCGCGCTCCAGGTCGCGCAGTCCGAAACGGGTGACCCACAGGAAGGGGTCGCCGGGCGCGACGTTGGCGAGGCGCAAGACCCGCTCGCGGGTGTGGTGGACGTTCCCGATCACCTCGACGCGCGTGGTGATCGGCCAGTAGCGCGTGACCCCGACCACCAAGACGAGCACCACGGCTGCGCCGATGCTGAGCCCGCGCACGGCTCAGCCCTTGCCGCGCGGCGTCCGGGCGCTCCAGCCGGGCTGCGGTGGTTCACCGTCGGCTCCGCCCCAACGGCGCCATTCGAGTTCGAGCGCCACGCTCACGCGTTCGCGCACCGCTTCGAGCAAGTCGTCGACGTCGCGGCTGGTGGCCGCTCCGAGGTTGATGACGAAGTTCCCGTGCTCATGGGCGATCATCGCGTCGCCGACGCGCAAACCCTTGCAGCCGGCGCGGTCGATGAGGCGTCCGGCGCTGTCACCCGCCGGGTTCTTGAACGCACAGCCGGCGGACTTGACCTTGGGCTGCCCCTTGCGCGCGTCGTCGACCGCGATCATGGCCGCCGCGACGCGCTCCGGCGTCGACGCGGTCAAGCGCAATCTCGCGCGCGTGAGCACGGCGCCGGGGGGCAGCTCGCTGTGGCGGTAGCGCAGGCCGAGCGCGTCGGCCGGCAGTCGCACGAGGTCGCCGTCGAGCATCATCTCGACTTCGACGAGGGTGTCCGACAGGCTCCCGAAGCGCGTGCCTGCGTTCATCGTGACGGCCCCGCCGAGCTGCGCGGGCACGCCGAGCAGTCCCTCGAGCCCGGACAAGCCCGCGCGCTGCGCGCGTCGCACCAGGCCCGGGAGCGGTGTCGCCGCGCCGAGCCACACGTCGGCAGCGCCGTCGAACGCCGTCAAGGTCGCGTAGGGCGGGCCGAGCCGAACGACGCGCTCGGCGACCCCGGCGTCGCTCACCAGGAGGTTCGAGCCCGCGCCGAGCACGAAGAAGGGCTCGGCGGTGGCCTCGCGCAGCGAGGCCTCGTCGCCGGCCGTCCAGAGCTCCGCTTCGCCACCGACCTTGAGCGTCGTGAGCGCGCCGAGGCGCACGCGCTCGGGCGCGATCGCCGCTCCGCTCACGCGTTGCCGCCGGCCAACGGCCCGCCGTCCACGAGCGCCTCGGCCACCCGCCAGACGTCGCCGGCACCGAGCGTGAGGACGAGGTCGTCGCGGTGCATGGTCGCGCGCAGGTGCGCGACGGCGCTGATCATGTCGTGGTGGCTCGCGCTCACGCCGGCCTCGCGCAGCCGGGCGACGATCAGCGACGCCCCCACCCCGTCGATGGCGCTCTCACCCGACGCGTACACGTCCAGGACGAGCACCTCGTCCGCGAGGCTGGCCGCGTCGGCCAGGGCGGGCCAGAGCCGGGCCGTGCGCACCCAGCGGTGCGGTTGCAGCACCGCCCGGACGCGTCGACCGCTGCTGCGCGCGGCGGTGAGGGTCGCACGCACCTCGGTCGGATGGTGGGCGTAGTCGTCGATGACCAGCGCCCCGTTCACGTCGCCCCAGCGTTGCCAGCGGCGACCGACGCCGCGGAACGTCGCCAGGGCGGGCGCGACGGCGACCGCGTCGAGGCCGGCGAGATCGATCGCGGCCAGGGCGGCGGCCGCGTTGAGGACGTTGTGGTGACCGGGGATGGTCAGCGTCGCGCTGGCGACGCGTCCCGAGGGGAGGCGCAGGGCGAAGCGACTCCCCTCGCTCGTCAGGTCCATGTCGACGATGCGGTAGTCGGCGTCGGGATGGACGCCGTAGCGGGCCGCGCCCGGGTGGTCGCCCAGGAGCGCCTCGAGTCCGGGCCAGTCGAGGCAGTAGAGGACGTGCTCGGCCGAGTGGGCGAACTGCGCGGTGGCGTGCTCGAGGTCGCGCATGCTGGCGTGGTAGTTGCGCCGCTCGTCGAACTCGCCGGCGACGTGGTCGTCCTCGAGGTTGGTGATCACGGCGATCGAGGGCCTCAGCAGGGCGAAGCCGGGATCGGACTCGTCCACCTCCGCCACGAGGTGGCGACCGTTGCCGTAGCGGACGTTGTGCTCGAGCCCGGCCAGGCTGGCGCCGATCTGGATGCTCGGGTCGACGTCGGCCGCCAGCGCCAGCGTGGCCGTGAGTCCCGTGGTGGTGCTCTTGCCGTGGGTGCCGGTGATCCCGATCGCGACGCGGCGCTCGAACAGCTCGGCGAGGAGGCCGATGCGCGGCACCACGCGGATGCCTACCTCGTGCGCGCGCTGCACCTCGGGGTGGTCGCTCGGCACGGCCATGGTGGTGACCAGCGTGTCGACGCCGTCGAGGTGGTCCGGGTCGTGGCCCTGCCAGACGTGCATGCCGAGGGCGCGCAGGGCCTGCTGTGCCGGGCCGTCGCTGAGGTCGCAGCCGCTCACGACGTGACCGTCGGCGTGCCACCAACGCGCCAGCCCTTGCATGCTGACGCCGCCGATGCCCATGAAGTGGAGATGGCTCATGCCGTTGCCTTTCGGGAGCCGGTGAGGATGGGCCACACCGTCTCGAGGAGCGTGTCGGTGCCCCCAGCGGGGCTGCGCGACGCCTGGGCGGCTCGCGCGGCGGCGCGCCGATCGTCGTCGAGGAGGGCCTCCCAGGCGGCCAGCAGCGCGGCGTCGTCACCTTGGGCGACGCACGCGCCGGCGCCCGAGCGCGCCAGCGCCTCCGCGTTGTGGCGCTGATGGTCGTCGGCCGCCGCAGGCAGCGGTACGACGACCAGCGGCACGCCGTGGAACGCGGACTCCGCCAGGGTGCCGTAGCCGCCGCGCGTGATCGCGAGGTCGGCTGCGGACCACGCGAGGCTAGCATCCACGAAGCCGTCGATCAGGTACCGCTCGCGTGCGCCGAGCGCAGCGCGCACTGGCTCGAGCCAGCGAGGCCCGGTGGCGTGCAGGACCCAGAGGCGTGGCTCGCGGGCCTGGAGCTCGGCCGCCACGGGCGGCACGGACTCGTTGAGCGCCAGCGACCCTTGCGAGCCGCCCAGGACGAGCGTGAGGAGCGCGTCGTCCGGTACGCCGAGCGCTCGGCGCGCTTCGGCGCGGGGGGCGCGTGTCTCGCGAACCGGGAAGGGGACGACGCGGGTCCGGGCGCGCGGCAGCCGGGCGGCGGTCTCCGCCTGGCACACCACCACCAGGCGCGCGTGGCGCGCCAGCGCCCGCGTCACCAGGCCGGGCACGGCGTTGGTCTCGTGGAGCACCAGCGGCGTGCGGGTCGTGAGCGCCGCGGCGGCGCCCGGGAACGAGGCGAAGCCGCCGAACCCGACGACGAGACCAGGGCGCCATCGGCGGACCACGGCGCGGGCGCGCACCACCCCCGCCAGCGCCTGGAACGGCGCGCGCGGGTCGGGACGCTGGCGGTCGAACTTGCCGGCCGGGACGCCGACGAACGGCAGCCCCGCCTCGTGCACCATGCGCGCTTCCATGCCCCGCTGCGTGCCGAGGACGAGCACCTCGGCGCCGCGCGCGAGCGCCGCGTGCGCCAACGCCACCGCCGGGTAGACGTGGCCGCCGCTGCCGCCGGTCGCGAGCAGCAACCGCGGTGCGCTGACGCTCGAGGCGGTCACAGGTCGGCGCCCTGAGCGCGCGCCTCGCGGAAGGCCGAGTGCATGAAGCCCGTGGCGATCGCCACCGAGAGCAGGCTGTTGAAGCCGTAGCTGACGAACGGGAGCGGTACGCCCGTCACCGGCAGCAGGCCGGCGGCGACGAGCAGGTTGAGGGCGGCCTGGCCGCCGACGTAGGCGCTGGCGCCGGCGGCGAGCAGCGCTCCGGGGCCGCGCGCCGCGGCGGCGATCCGGAGGCCGCGCGCCACGAGCAACACGAAGGCCGTCACCAGCGTGAGCATGCCGACCAAGCCGAGCGCTTGGCCGACGGCGACGGCCACCATGTCGGTGCTCGCCTCGGGCACGTTGACCGGGCGTCCGGGGCCGATGCCGAGCAGGCCCGCGCGCGTCAGCGCGGCGCGGGCGCGCGACGCTTGGAAGCTGGTCCCCTGCACGTCGACCTGGTCGCCCCACAGGTCCGCGAAGCCGGTGATCCGGTCGGCCAGGTAGCTGTACTGCGCAAGGTACGGACCACCGACCACGACGGCCACGATCGCGGCGCTGAGGCTGATCGACAACAGCCGCCCGAGGCTGGTGCCGGCGGCCAGCATGATGGCGAAGGCGAGCGCGAAGATGAACAGCGCCGTGCTCACGTTCGGCTGCATGACCACGACGCCGGCCGCGACGCCGATGACGAGCATCGGTCGCCACACGTGCCAGTCGCCCAGGTGGTTGTGGAAGAAGGCCGCGAGGTAGGCGATCACGACCACCTTCATCAGCTCGGAGGGCTGGAAGGTGATCGGTCCGACCAGCAGCCAGCGACGCGCCTCGCTGCCGTCGGGCGAGATGCCTACGAACAGCACGGCCACGAGCAGCCCCAGCGTGAGCACGTAACCGAAGGGAGCAAGCCGCACGATCGCCATGGGGCGGAGGCGCCCCACGGCGATCGTCAGCAGCATGGCGACGCCGAACCGCAGGGCCTGGGTGTACGCCTCGCCCGGCTCCGCGGCGGCGACCCCGAGCACGCCGAGGGCGCCGAGCAACAACTGCAGCGTCAGGAGGAGGGGGTCCACGTCACCCCCTCGGTCGGCGTGGCGCCCGGTCGCGCGTCGGCGGCGCAGACGTCGCCCACGAGCGCGGCGATGGCGGCCCGGAACGCGTCGCCGCGGTCGCGGTAGTCGCGGAACTGGTCGAACGACGCCGCGAGCGGCGCGAGGAGCACGCTGCCGCTGGCGCCGTGTTCGCTGCCGAGGACCTCCCACGCCCGACGCACGGCCTGGCGCATCGCCTCGCGGCCGTCGCTCGCGTCGATGCGTTCGCTGCGCGTCCAGGCGCCGACGCGTTCGCACAGCCGGGCGCCGCTGTCACCGATGCCGAGCATCAGCGTCACGCGCTCCGCCACCAGCCCGGCCAGGGACTCGACGTCGGCGCCCTTGTCGACGCCGCCGGCGATCCAGACGATGGGCGCCGGCGTGGTCTCGAGGGCCGCGGCGACGGCGAGCTCGCGCGTCGCGATCGAGTCGTCGATGAAGCGCACGCCCGCGAGGCGCCCGATCTCGGCGTAGCGGCCGGCCAAGCCGGGGAAGGCGCGCAGCCCGCGCTCGATGGCCGCATGTTCCAGGCCGAGCTCGGAGGCCGCCACCGCGACGGCCAGGGCGTTGGCGTGTTGGTGGCGGCCCTGCACCCGCAGCTCCGCAGCGCCGAGCAGCGGCGTGTCGCCGAGTCGCAGGACGTCATCGATGACGTGGACGCTGGCGGCGCACTCGATGCCGAGCTCGTCACGGAGCAGCGCGACGGCCTGCGCGCTGGTGGCGTAGGGCAGCAGCCGCGCCGGCGTGGCGGCGGCCCAGCGCCGCAGCGTGGCGTCTCCCGCGTCGAACACGAACGCCTGTTCGGGCGTCAGGTTGGCGAGCAGCGAGCGCTTCGCGGCGTGGTAGGTCGCGACATCGACGTGGCGGTCGAGGTGGTCGACGCCGAGGTTGAGCACCACGGCGACGTCCGGTCGCAGCGTGGGGCAGCGTTCGAGCTGGAACGAGGAGAGCTCCACCACCCAGGTGGCGTCCGGCCTGGCGACGGCGGCGAGGGCGGGGTCGAGGTTGCCGCCGGCGATCGCGTCGACGCCACCCGCGACCAGGAGATCGGTCAGCCAGCGCGTGACCGAGCCCTTGCCGGCGGTGCCGGTGATGCCGACGATGCGGGCGCTCAGGGAGCGCGCCATCCACTCGACCTCGCCGATCACCTCGCTGCCGAGGAGGCGGAGCCGCTCGAGGTCGGGGTGGTCGATCGGGACGCCGGGTGCTGCGACGCAGAGGTCGGCGGGCCACGCTGCCACGTCCTCGATGCGCTCCGCGCCCAGCGCCAGCGCCTCGTCGACGTCGGGGCCGGCGCGGCGCGCGTCGACGAAGCCGACCGTGTCGCCGGCGGCCCGTGCGCGGCGCACGACCGCTCCGCCCGAGCGCCCGAGCCCGTAGACGAGGAGCCGCACCTCAGGCGCCGCCCCAGAGGGCGGCGGTCAGCGCCACCAGCACCGCCGTGATCAGCCAGAGCCTCAGCACGACGCGTGTCTCGGGCCAGCCCGAGAGTTCGAGGTGGTGATGGAACGGCGCCATCCGCAGCAGGCGCTTGCCGCCCGTGGCGCGGAAGTAGGCGACCTGAGCGATCACCGAGACGACCTCGAGGACGGGCACCAGCGCGATGACCGGGAGCCACCAGACGCTGCCGGAGAGGATCGCCAAGCCGGCCACGAGCGCGCCGAGGCCCTCGGAACCGACGCCGCCCATGAACACGCGCGCGGGGTGGGCGTTGTACCAGAGGAAGCCGAGGAGCGCGCCGAGCGTGGCCGCCGCGAGCGGCGAGCCGAGGAACAGCAGGAGCGCGAGCGCCGCGAGCCCGGCGGCGAGACCGTCGATGCCGTCGCTGAAGTTGAACGCGTTGATCGAGCCCACCACGACGAACGCCAGGAAGGCGACGTCGAGCCAGGGCGGCCCGAAGACGCTCACCCCGGCCTGAGCGACGGCGTAGGCGGCGAAGGTGAGGCCGACGAGCCCTTGGACCACCAACCGGTAGCGCGCCAGGACGCCGGTGGCGACGTCGACCGAGCCGGCGTCGTCGTGCCGTGCGCGGCGCGCGCGGCGCAGCGCGGTGGCGTCGTCGGCGAGGCCGAGGGCGGCCGCCGCCGCCGTGAGCAGCACCAGGGCGACCAGGTCGGCGTCGCGTGGTCCGAAGGCCAGCGCGAGCACCAGCGCGACCAGCAGGAAGGCGATACCGCCCATCGTGGGCGTGCCGGCCTTGCCCAGGTGCGCCCGTGGACCGTCGGAGCGCACGGACTTGCCCCAGCCGGCGCGCCGCGCGACCTGGACGTACGAGCCGGTCGCGAGCAGCCCGAGCAGGGCCGCGAGCGCGACGATGGCGGCCGGGTTCATGCGCTCACCTGCTGCTGGCGTCCGGCCAACAGCGCCGCGACCAGGCGTTCGAGGCCGATCGAGCGCGACCCCTTGACGAGCAGGCTGCCGCGCTCGGGAAGCGCGGCGAGCATGCCGATGAGGGCGTCGGTATCGGCGACGTGGTGACGCTCGGGCAGGTCGTGCGCCGCCTCGAACGCGGCGCGGCTCTCGGGCCCGACGAACCAGACCGTCGACAGGCCTGCGTCGACGAGGGCGCGGCCGAGCTCGGCGTGCGCGCTCGCGCTGCGCGCGCCCAACTCCCGCATGTCGCCGACGACGGCGGCGTGCGGCCGCGGGAGGCCGGCGAGGACCTCGAGCGCCGCCAGCGCGGAGGCTGGGTTGGCGTTGTAGGCGTCGTCGAGCAGTGTGAGGGCAGCGACGGTATGGACCTGGAGCCGGTGGGGCTCGGGGTGCGCGGCGGCGATGCGCGCTGCGGCGGTGCTCGGGTCGACGCCTAGGTCGAGGGCCACCTGGAGCGCGAGCAGGGCCGCCTCGGCGTAGGGCGCACCGGGCCCGGGCAGGTCGACGCCGACACGCGCCTCGCCGCCGTCGTGGCGCCGCAGCACGGCGTGCAGGCGCGGCGTGCGGCCCGTGGCTGCACCGTCGACCAGCGTGCCGCCGGGCACGCCGTCGCCGAGTCCGACGCGCCGCGCGCCGGCGCGTTGCGCGTCGTTCAGGTGTGGCCATGCGCTCGTTCCGACGTAGCGCCCCGCCGGAGCCGCGTCGATGAGGCGGCCCTTCTCGCGAGCGACGTCTGCGAGGGTGCCGATGCCCGCCAGGTGGGCCTCCGCGATGGCGGTGAGGACGCCGTGGCTGGGGGCGACGAGTGCGAGCAGCTCGGCCATCTCGCCGTCGCGGTCGATGCCGAGCTCGACGACCAGGGGCCGATCGGGTTCGTGGTGCAGCCAGGCGTCGACGAGGACGCAGGCGAGCGCGGCCGGCGTGTTGATGTTGCCGGGGCTGGTGAACGCATCCAACGCCGCGCCGAGCAGCGTCTTCGTGGTGGTCTTGCCGACCGAGCCCGTGACGCCCACCACGGCGCCACGACGCGCGCCGCGGGCGTGGCGGCCGAGCCGTGCGAGGGCCTCGTGGGCGTCGCGCACCAGCACGGCGCGCGGGTGTGGTCGGTCGCTGAGCAGGAAGGGGGCGCCGGCGGCCAGCGCTGCGTCGGCGTAGGCGATCCCGTGGCTGCGCGCCCCGGCGAGGGCGACGAACGCGACGCCCGGTCGGAGGTGGTCGGTGTGGACCGCGAGTCCGCTGGCGGCGACGTCAGGGTGGAGTGCGGGGACCGACTCCACGAGGTCGCCGAGGATCGCCGTCAGGGTGGGGAGATCGAGCCGTTCCATGGTCACCGCCGCTCCGCCATCATGTGGCGTATCGTACACATCCTACACACGATAGGTGCGCTGACGCGATCGCTGCCCGTTCGGCGACACGCTCGGTGGCGAGCGCCGCGGTGCCGCCGTCACTCGGCGCGGGCGTCGATGCGCTCGCCCGGGGCGATGCCCCAGTGGGCCACGACCTCGCTGCCGATCGCGCGGAACAGCGGCGCGGCCACCAACGTCGACGACGTGCTGGTGCGCGGCTTCTGGACGTACACCACCATCACGACCTCGGGACGCTCCGCCGGCAGCATGCCGGCGAACGACACCGTGTAGTCGCCCGGGAGGTACGCCCCGGCCATGACGTCGAACACGTCGGCGGTTCCCGTCTTGCCGGCCATGCTGACGCCCGGGACGCGGCTGGCGCGGAGGCTCGAGGCCTCCACGGTGTAGTGCATCATGTGCCGCACCGTCATCGCCACCTCGGGCGAGAGGACGCGGTGCGGGGCAGGGACGACCTCGTCCTCCACCAGGCGCGGCGCGACGTAGACGCCGTCGTTGGCGATGATCGTGTACGCCGCGGCCATCTGCAGCGCGGTCGTGGCGACCGCTTGCCCGATGCTGATCGAGGCGTGGTCCTGCGGTACCCAGCCATCCCAGTGGTTCAGCAGGCCGCTGCGCGTGAAGGTCGACCGCAGCGGCATCTCCTGACCGAAGCCGAAGGCTGCGAGCCAGGCGTGGAGCTCGGCGCTCTCGAAGCGTTGGGCGAGCAAGATGGTGCCGCTGTTGCTGGAGTAGCGCAGGACGTCGGCGACGCTGAGGCGCGGATCGTGCTGCGCCACGTCGCGGAAGGTCTTGTTGCCGACCCGCAGGTGCATGGGCGCGTCGACGATCTCGTCGGGACCGATCCGGCCGCTCTCGAGCAGGCCGGCGACCACGAACGGCTTCATGATCGAGCCCGGCTCGTAGTGCTGCAAGAAGGCGCGGTTCTGCATGTCGTCGCGACCGGCGGAGCGCCACGCGTTGGCGTCGAAGGTCGGGTACGAGGCGGCGGCCAGCACGCGGCCGCTGCCCACCTCGATGATCACGGCCGCGCCGTTCTCGGCCTCGGTCGCGAGCACGGCGTCGGCGAGGTGCGCCTCGGCGGCCGCCTGCAGCGTCGGATCGAGCGTCAACACGACCGACTCACCCGTCTGGAGCCTTGCGTCGAGCGTGTACTCGAGCCCCTCCAGGCCGTAGCGACCGTCGGGTTGCACGGCGCCCGTGAAGCCGAGCAAGGGCGCGGCGAGGCTGCCGTGCGGGTACTGCCGGGCCTCGGCCGGCCCGTCCGCCAGCACCGTGCCGTCGGTCGCGACGATCTGCCCACGTACGGGGAGCTCGATGAGCGCCTCGGGCCACATGGGTGCCCCGCGTTGCACGGCGGCGAACCCCGCCAGCGAGGCCGCCAGCGGCAGCGTCAGCAGCAGCGCCAGCAGCCAACCCCGGTGCAGTCGCAGCTCGGGCGTGGCCGCGGAGGACCGTGAGGAGTCGTCGTTCAGCGCCATACGGTTCGGACCTCCAGGCTCGGCGTAGCGAGCGTGCGCGTGGGTGGTGCGAGCGGTGAGGGTGCGACGCGGATGACGTCGAGCGCGTCGGGTGCGGGGACCATGCCGCGGTCGCGCGCCCACTGCGTCACCGCCAGCGGCCCTTGGATACCCGCGGCGGCCGAACGCGCCACGGCCAACTCGATCACGGCCGTGTCCTTGCGCTCGAGCAGCGCCGCTTGGTGCAAGAAGCGCTGCTGTCCGTAGGCGCCGACGGCGGCGAGCAACAGCAGCATCGCGAGGTAGAGCGCCATGAGGCGGCGAGCGAGGGGCGTCACGGCGTCACCTCGGCGCTGCGGGTGGCCGCGCGGAGCTTGGCGCTGCGCGCCCGTGGGTTGGCTTCGATCTCGGCCGGGCTGGCCTCCAGCGGTCGCTTGGTGACGGGTTCGAGCGCCGGGTGATCGCGCAGCGTGTGCTTGACGATGCGGTCCTCGAGCGAGTGGTACGAGAGCACGACCAGGCGGCCAGCGGGCGCGAGGGCCTCGGCGCTCGCCTGCAGGCCGCGCTCGAGGGCGCCGAGCTCGTCGTTGACCACGATGCGCAGGGCCTGGAAGGTCCGCCGCGCGGGGTGGTCGCGTCGCGGTCCGCCGGGGTACGCCTGCTGGATCACGTCGACGAGTCGCTGGGTCGTCGTGATGGCGGCGCGCTCGCGCGCCTCCACGATGGCGCGCGCCAAGCGGCGGCTGTGGCGCTCCTCGCCGTAGCGGTGCAGGGCGGCGGCGAGCGCCTCGAAGGTCCAGGTGTTCACGACGTCGGCTGCGGACGGGCCCTCGGCGGCCATCCGCATGTCGAGCGGTCCGTCGTGGCGGAAGGCGAAGCCGCGGTCGCCCTCGTCGAGCTGCATCGAGCTGACACCGAGGTCGAGGAGCACGCCCGCGAGCGGCGACGGTTCGGTCAGCCCCGCCGTCGCGAGGTGGGTGCCCAGGTCGGCGAAGTTCCCGCGCACGAAGCGGAAGCGTTCGTCCGGGTCGCTGAGGCCCGCCGTGCGCAGGTCGCGGCGCAGGGCGTCGGCGTGCGCCGCGGCGTCCGGGTCGCGGTCGATGCCGAGCACGCGCGCGCCGCGGGCGAGCAGCGCGCGGCTGTGACCGCCGGCGCCGAAGGTCGCGTCGGCCACCCAGGTGTCGGGCACGATCGCCAACGCTTCGAGGCAGCGCTCGAGCATGACCGGTACGTGTGGCGCCGTCGCGGCCCCGGGCGGCGTCATCCGACGAGCTCCCGCAGCAACTCGGGGGCTGGCGGCTCCTCGATCACGTGCTCGAGGTTGGCGTTCCAGCGCTCCTCGCTCCAGATCTCGAGCCGGTTGGGCGCGCCCGCGACGATGACCGCCCCCTGGGCCTGAGCGAACTCGCGCAGGGTCGGAGGGACGGTGACGCGCCCGGCGCTGTCGAGCTTGGCCTTGGCGGCGCCCGAGTAGAAGAAGCGCACGAAATTGCGCGCGTCGCGGTCGGTGAGCGGAAGCTGCTCGAGGCGCTGCTCGATGCGGCTCCAGGCACTGGTCGGGAACACGTAGAGACAGCCCTCCATGCCGCGGGTGAGCACCATGCCGTCCTCGAGGAAATCCCGGAACGCGGGCGGCACGATGACGCGGCCCTTGTCGTCGACGGCGTAGCGGTACTCACCGAAGGGCATGACCCCACCCCCCGCCACCGTGCACGACCGTGGGGCCGCCCGCGACGAAGCGGGCGAACGGCGTCCAGGAGCGGTTTCGTGCGGAGTACATCAGGGTGCGTCGGCCTCCTCGCGAGATGGTCGAGTGTACCACAGTTTCCCACGATTTCCCACACTCGTCTCATCTCAGGCCACGTTCCCCACGATCGCTCCCACTGCGGCCTCATGCGGCCCCGGTTTCGGTCGGAGCACGCCGTGCAGCGGCGCCCTCGCTCAGCGCTTCCGGCCCCTCGGAGTGCGGCTGCGCGCCACCGCTCGCGATCCGGCCCGCGCCGTCGTCCACCCCACGAACACCAGGAGCGCCACCACGACGCCGTACGGTCCCACGAGCCACGCCGCGTCGGTCGCCGCGAAGCGGGCGCTCACTTCGGTCGAGGCGTTGAGCGAGCCGTGCAGCACCGCGGCGATGGCGACGCTGCCGACCGACGCATGGTGGAAG
>REEJ01000049.1 GCA_007695125.1 Trueperaceae bacterium
ACGCTCGCGCGCGAGGCAGTGGCGCTCGGCATCGCGACGCACGACCTCGTGGCGTCGTCCGATGGCGTGGCGGAGCCGCTACCTACCTGAACAGCACGCACCGCCGCCTGGCGTGCGCACGAGCGGACGCACCGGTCCTCCCCGTCATCTTCGCGCGGCCCGCGACGACCGACGGCGCGAAACCCGCTCAGGGGCGCGCTCTTCCACGCATCGACGATCGCGCGTTTGGATATACTCGGCGCGAACGGCCACAACCAGAATGGTCCGTCCCCAGGAGGCACCACCCATGTCGATCCGTTTCCTCAAGTCTGTCGGCGTCGCCGCCGCTTTGGCGATCCTGCTCGCAGCGTGTCAGACCGCGCAAGCGCCGGAGCCCGAGCCCGAGCCGACCAGCACGGCCTTCTACGCCATCACCCGATCGACCGAGACCACACCGAGCAACCTCTGGTACATGGACGAGTTCGGCGTCGCCGAGCTCGTCGGTTCCACCGGAGTCCGTCTCCAGTACATCAAGTTCAACCCGGTCGACGGTCTCCTGTACGGTGTTTCGGTACCGGAGCAGCTCGGCTCCTGCACCTCCTCGACGAACCTGGTGACGCTGGACGTCGAGTCCGGCGCCGTCGTCGACACCGTCACACTCTCGACCCTCGGCGTCCGCGCCGGACTGACCTTCCTGTCCGATGGAACCGCGGTCGTCTTCAACAACTGCTGGGACGGCTCCGCCTACAACTTCGAGACCGTCGACTTGGAGACGGGCACCGTGACGATCGTCGCGGCGAGCGACATCGGCTGGTACAGCTACGGGATGTGGACGGACGCCGACGACACCGTCTGGTTCATCAACGGCAACGCGAACGTGTACGAGATCGACGTGGCCGGCGGCACCGTGGACCTCGTCCACGAAGGCGACACCTGGGTTCCCGACTACAGCGACGTCGTCAGGGTTGGAGACTTCCACCTGCGCGGCGACCTGAACCCTGACACGGGCGACGTCTGGGGCGTCAGCCCGGCGTACGGGTACGCCATCGCGAGCGCGGTCGTACGCGCGACGATCACCGCGGACACGGCCGAGCTCCTCGACGTGGCGCCCGTGCAGTCGGCGATCAGCATCCACGCGTTGGCCTTCCCCCGCTGACCGAGCGATCGACGAGTTCGGAGCGATGATGCGAGCGCCAGCGGTCCTCCGCTGGCGCTCGCATCGTCATGACGGCGCGCGAGGCCCGTGTTCGGCGAGGGGCTCGTCGGCACCAACCGTCGCCTTCGACCATCACCGTTCCCCTTGTTCTGCGTGCGTGTCGACCTGGCAGCGCTCATGCCGGAGCCCGGCGCCGGCGCCGCGGGGCCTCTACCAAGCCACGCAGCAAGCCGCCGAAGATGAAGGCGTGGAAGGGCGTCACGCCCAGCCAGTAGGCGCGCCCAGCCAGGCCGCGCGGCCTGAACGTGGCCGTCTGGCGCAACGTGCTGCCCCCGTCGCCACGCACCAACTCGAACTCCAACCAGGCCTCACCCGGCAGACGCATCTCGGCGTAGAGCACCAGCCGCCCGGTGGCGCGATTGGCGACGAGCACGCGCCAGAAGTCGAGCGCGTCGCCGGGGCGCAGCTCGAAGGGGTGGCGCCTGCCGCGACGCAGGCCCGTGCCACCCATGATGCGGTCGAGCAGGCCGCGTAGCCACCACAGCCAGTCGGCGTAGTACCAGCCCGTGGAGCCACCCAGGCGCCACACGCGGTTCAACACGGCCTCGGGGTCGTCCTCAACCGCCAGGCTGCGCTCGTCGACGTACACCGCCTGGCGCGGCACCTGCACCAGCGCGTCCAGTTCCAGCGCGCTGCGGCTCGACACGACCGCGTCGGTCCAGCTCGACACCACCGAATGCTGCTCGATCTTCTGGAAGGCGAGGCGCACCGCCTCGTCGTAGGGGATCAGCTCGCGCGTGATGATGTCGCGGATGCGTTCGTCACGCGCCACCACGTCGACCTTCATCGAGTCGACGAGGTTGCGTGCCAGCGGGTAGCTGGTCGACGTGACGAAGTAGAGCCAGTACGACGACAGCCTGGGCGTGAGCACCGGCACCGGCAGGATGGCGCGGCGCAGGCCGCGCACCGCGGCGAAGCGCTCGAGCATCGTCTGGTAGGTCAGGACCTCGGGGCCTCCGACGTCGAACGTCTCGCCCAGCGCCCGCGGCTCGCCCAGCACCCCGACCAGGTAACCCAGCGCATCGCGCACGGCGATCGGCTGGGTCTGGGAGCGCAACCAGCGCGGCGCCACCATCACGGGGAGCTTCTCCACCAGGTCGCGCATGATCTCGAAGCTGGCGCTGCCGGATCCCACGATGATGGCTGCCCGAAGGACGGTCACGGGCACGTCGCCGGACCGCAACACGCGCTCGACGTTGCGGCGCGAGTCGAGGTGCTGCGACAGCACACCGTCGTCGCCGAGGCCCCCCAGATAGATCACCTGCTGCGCGCCGGTGGTGCCGAGATAGTCGGCGAACGACTGGGCCGCTCGGGCCTCGAGCGCACCGAAATCGCCGGCGGACGTCGACAGGCTGTGAACGAGGTAGTACGCGGCGTCGAGCTCGCTCGGCAGCGAGGCCGCGTCGAGCGGCTCGAGCAGATCGGCCTCGTGCACGTGCACGCCGCGCTCGGGGTCGTGCTCGACGGGGAAGCGCGAACGTGAGCGCACGAGGCAGTGCACCTCGTGCCCGGCCTCGATTAGGAGGGGCAGGAGGCGCATGCCGATGTAGCCGTTGGCGCCGGTGAGCAACACGCGCATGGCTCAGCATGAACCCTCGCGCCGCGGTCGACCGTACGCGGGCACGGTGTGCGCTGCGCCGCCATCGACGGCGCGCCGCCTCGGGCGAGCCGACGCGCGCGCCATGGCGCGCGCGGTGCTCAACTCAGTTGAAGTCTAGAACGCCCACTCGCCTCCGCGCATCACCGGCATCGTGCCGCCGTCGGCCGTCTCGCCGTCGATGTCGAGCGCCTCGGAGCCGAACATGAAGTCGACGTGGGTGAGGCTCTGGTTGAAGCCGTCGGCCTCGAGGTCGGCCAGTGGCCGCTTGGTGCCATCACGCATCGTCGTCTCGTAGGCACGCCCGAGTGCCAGGTGGCACGCCGCGTTCTCGTCGAAGAGGGTGTTGTAGAACAGCAGCCCACTCTGGCTGATCGGGCTGGAGTGCGGCACCAGCGCCACCTCGCCCAGGCGGCGAGCGCCCTCGTCGGTGTCGAGCAGGCCCTGCAGTGCGGCCTCGCCGCGCTCCGCCGAGAAGTCGACCACCGCGCCGTCCTCGAACGTCAGGCTGAAGCCGTCGATCAGCTGCCCCTGGTACGACAGCGGCTTCGTGGCGCGCACCGTGCCCGACACGCGGCCTGCGTGCGGAGCGGTGAAGACCTCCTCCGTCGGCATGTTCGCCACGAAGAACGCGCCGTTGACCTCCGCATGCTGACCGCCCGACTCCCAGGTGTGGGTGTCGGCCAGTCCGACGCGCAGGTCGGTGCCGGGAGCGCGCAGGCGCAACGCGGTGAAGGCGTGGGCGTTCAGAGCGTCGCGCGCGCGGCCGAGTTGCTCGATGTGCGCCTCCCAGGCCTCGATCGGCGCCTCGACGTCGGCGCGTGTGGCTGAGAAGATCGCGTCCCACAGCTTCGCGACCGCATCGGCCTCGCTCAGGTCGGGGAACATCTTGCGCGCCCACGCCGGGACGGCGTAGTCGACGATCGTCCAGGGCATGTGCGAGCGCTGCACCAGATCGGAGACCGGACGCATGACGCCGCGCTGCGCGCGCACCATGCGCGCAACCCGCGCCGGGTCGGCCGCCGACATGAGGTCCGGGTCCTCGCCACCGACGCGGAGGTAGGCGTCGCCGCGCTCGGCCATCCCGAGCACGAAGTCGCGGTAGCCCTCCGGGTAGCCGTCGAGGTGCTCCTCCGCCGAGCGCTGCGCGCGGATCAGGCCGACGTGATCGTCGACGTACTGCACCTGCACGTAGGGCGCACCCATGTCGTAGGCCTTGGCCACGATCCGCCGCACCAGCTCGGCTCCCTCGATGGGGCCGATCAGGTGCAGGCGCTGGCCGCTCTGCAGGTTCACGCCCACACGCAGGGCGAGGCTGGCGAGGTTGTCGAGCTTCTGGTCGAAGGTCAGCATCCGACGAGTGTACCGCCACACCTGCGTGCGCAGACGTCGCACCGTCGTGCGTGTCGCCGCGCTGGCGCCACGGGCAACGTGTCCCGGCCCGAGACCGCCTTCCATGAAGAGGCCGCGTGATGTCAATGGGTTGTGGACATGCCGTTGGGCTGA
>REEJ01000048.1 GCA_007695125.1 Trueperaceae bacterium
GGAGAGCTTGAACGTCCACCCGGCCAACCGTGCCGACGGCGCTCGCCACAACCGTAGCGTCAGCAGCGTGAAGCCGACACCGAGGACGGCTGCGGCCACCAGGTAGCGGGCTCCGAGCGACGTGACGTCCGCCAGGACCAAGCTGGCCGCGAGCGAGGCGAGCGCGTAGAGCGCTATCGCTCGGCAGGTGGCGCGGAGACCGCGGACCTGCGGGAGCATCGGCACGCCGGCCGCGCGGTAGTCGGCGTCGCGGGCGATCGCGAGGCCCCAGAAGTGGGGCGGGGTCCACAGGAACACGAGCGCGGCGATGCACCACGCGCCGGCCGCGAGCCCCGGCTCGGCGAGCGCCCAGCCCGCCAGCGCGCCGCACGACCCGGCCAGGCCGCCGATGACGATGTTGTGGTGTGTGCGGCGCTTGAGCACGAACGTGTAGAGACCGGCGTACGTCAGCGCTCCGAGCGCCGTCCACGCGGCGACCGCGGGACCGAGGAGCCACAGCGCGCCACCGACGCCGAGCACGAGCGCGGCGGCCGCGAAGGCCAGCGCGGAGCGCACGCCGACGCGCCCGCTGGCCACGGGGCGGTCGCGGGTGCGCGCCATGCGCGCGTCGAGGTGGCGGTCGGCGACGTGGTTGACGGCCGCGGCGCCGCCGGCGGCGAGGTACCCGAGGAGCGCGAAGGTGACGAGGTCGAGCGTGGCGACGCTCGGGTCCGCGACCCGTGCCGCGACCACGCCGACGGCGACCAGGAGGAGCGCCACCTTGGGCTTCGTGAGCGCGAGGTGGTCGCGCACCACGAGTGCCACGCGCGCCGCGCGCGCGATGGGCAGCGCCCGCGCCGACGCGCCGCCCGCGATGGGGTGGCCGCCGACGGCCGGGCGTGCGTTCGCGGGCGTTCGGATCATGAGACGCCCCACCCCACGTTGCCGAGGTTGAACGCCGCCCAGGCGAACATCGCCACGAACCAGACCAGGAAGATGAAGACCAGCGTCGTCGTGCCCGGCGCCTGGAAGCGCTTGGCGTGGTGGTCGTACTCGGGGATCTCGACGTCGCTGCGCGGGCCCTGCTCGCCGGCGATGATGCCGAGCGTGCCGATTGCTGGTTTGTCGCTGCGGCGACCGAAGAAGACCGTCGCGACCATGATCAGGACGAACGCGGCGCCGCCGGCGACGGCGACGATCGCGCCGAGACCGATGAGCGTGTTCGCGAAGGTCATCAGCGGCGAGGTGAGGCTCTCGACCTGCAGCGGCGCGCCGCTGAAGCTGGGGTCCCAGACGCGGCGCGAGGCGCCGAGCTTGCCGGCGAGCATCATGCCGCCGATCATCGTCAGCAGTCCCGTGCCGTAGAGGGCGGGCTGCCAGCGCGCCAGGCCGAGGAAGGCCAGGTCGCGCTGCGCGACGAGCGGCACCACGTAGTACGCCAGGCCCATGAAGGCGACGGTGGTGCCGAGCACGACGGTGGCGTGGAAGTGCCCCACCACGAAGAGCGTGTTGTGGATCAGCATGTTGAGCTGCATCGTGCCCATCAGCACGCCCGAGACGCCGGCGATGAAGCCGAAGCCGATGACCGAGATCATCAGCGCGGAGTAGCCCGGCTCGCGCCAGGGGCCGCGGAGGAACCACTCGAACAGGCCGTTCGTGTAGCCGCGGGCTCGCTGCGCGGTCTCGAGGGCGGCGGGGATCGAGAAGGCGTGGATGAGGCTGCCGAGCAGGGCGGCGTACATGAAGTAGCTGGTGTTGATGATGCGGGCGTGCATGCCGATGCCGGGATCGACGAGCAGGTGGTGCATCGAGCCCATGTTGATGCCGACCAGGTACAGCACGAAGGCGAAGCGGCTGAGCCCTTCGTTGACGGGCCGCGCGCCGGTGGTGATCGCCGCGAGCGCGTACCAGACGGCGACCATGGCGGCGAGGTTGATCTGCTGCGCGCCATGGCCGAAGCCCCAGAAGAGCGTGCGGTACACGGCGGCGTCGAGCGTGATCAGCCCGAGCGACTGCAGCAGCGCCGGAACGTAGGCGACCGCACCGTGCAACAGCGTCCAGATGGCGATGATCGCCGCAGCCAGCAGCGCGTAGACCACCAGCGGCAGCGGCCCCGCCACCACGCCCTCGCGGCGCGCCGTCCACACCTGGTAGACGAAGTGGCACGCACCCAGCAGCGCGCCGACGGCGAAGAGCAGGATGCCGACGTAGAACATGGGGTGGTTCACCAGTGGCGGGTAGGCGGTGAACATGTTGTTGGCGTGCCCCGAGAGGGCCGTGGCGGTGGTGACGATCGCGCCGACCACCATGAGCACGCTGTAGGTCCAGGCGAAGCGGACGCCCTTGAGCCGGTGGTTGATGAGGATCGTGCCGCCGAAGAGCAGCGCGGCGATCTCGAAGAACACGATCCAGAACACCAACATCAGGACGCCGTGGGCCGAGGTGAAGCGGTAGTAGAGCTCGGCCGGCAGGAGCGAGACGGCCTCCCAACGCGTCAGCGCCATCATCAGGGCGAGGATGCCGCCGAGCGTGAGCGAGACCACCGCCGCGACGGCGTTGACGAGGATGAGCCGCTGGACGGGGGTGTAGACGCGGTAGCCGGTCACCTGGCAGACGCGCCAGAGGAGGCCGCTCGGGGTGGGTGCGGTGGCTGTGGTCACGGCGCGCTCCTCAGTCGGTGACGATGATCCGGCCGCTCATCACGTGGTGGCCGAGACCGCAGAACTCGTTGCAGACGAGCCCGAACTCGCCCGTCGTCGTCGCCGTCAGGTTGACGACGTACACGTAGCCCGGGAGGACCTGGAAGTTGAGGTTGAGCGGCTGGATCGAGAGACCGTGCTGGAAGTCGTAGGAGGAGAGGTAGATGCGCACGCTCTCGCCGACCTTGAGCTGCAGGACGGGCTCGAATTGGAACGCGCGGGCGGCCAGGAAGGCCTCGCCGCCGTCGGTGGGCACGACGATCGGCACGCCCTCGACCTCGCCGACGCGGTGGCTGGCGATGTAGTCCTGCGTCAGGGCGCGGAACTCGCTGGGTTCGATGCGGTACGACTCGATCGGCGTGCGTTGCTCGCCGAAGAACTGCCAGACGTACATGATCACGAAGAGGAACAGGCACCACACCACGGCGAAGGCGAGCCAGATGCGCTCGTCTCGGCCGACGGGGGCGACGTAGCGGGTGCGGGGGGCGTTCAGGGCGCTCATGGTCCGTCCTCCGTGACGACCACCGTCATCACCATGCCGGCCTGCTCGTGGCCGATGGTGCTGCAGTAGATGGGGTGGGTGCCGGGCGTCTCGAAGGTGTGGGCGAAGGACTCGCCTCGAGGGAAGTCGCCGCTGCTCTCGAACAGGCGTTCCTCGGCCGGCGTGTCGGACGAGCCGTAAGCGACGGCGTGGTCGATCATGTCGTCGTTGACCCAGACGACGGTCGTGCCGGCGGCGATCTCGAGGGTGTCGGGGAAGAAGCGCATCTGGCGCATGCTGACCGTGACGGTCTCACCCGTGACGGCCGCGGCCTGCTCGGCGCCCGCCGCCGCGCGCTCGGCCGCGGCCTCGGCCGCGGCCGAGGCACCCTCGAGGCCGACGCCGTGCAGCGCTCCGTGGGGCGCCTCGCTGAACGTCGGTAGGTGCTGCAGTTCGACGACGCTCCAGACGGTGTAGAGGATGGTCGGGAAGCCGACACCGAGCACCAACAGGAAGGGGATGTTGTCGAGGACGCGTTGGAACCACGGGACGTCGGTACGGGTGCGAGCGGCGCCGGGCGAACCCATGCGAGGACCCCTCTCCGCGCGGCCGGGCGACCAGCCGCACAAACATAGATATGTTGGTCCAAGTTTAGTGAAGGCGGCTGCCCAGGTCAAGCTGAAGCGGCTCGCTCACGGGGTCGCGGCCGAGTCGGTCATGCCCGTGCGTTGGCCAACCGCTCCAGCCCCGCGTCCACGGCGTCCACCAGGTGGTCGAACGACGCGTCCTGGTCGAGCGACATCGCGAAGCCCCCGGCCCGGTCGAGCGCCGCGAAGCCGTGGAACGCGCTGCGGACGAAGCGGGTGGCGTGTAGCGCGGCCTCGTCCTGGAGTCCGTAGCCGCGCAGCACGGCGAGCACGGTGTCGAGCACGCGCGCGCCCGCGGCGCGCACGCGCTCGTCGCCGCCGTCGGCCCCCGCCAGCGTGAGCGCGTACAGCCCCGGATGGTGACGGCCGAAGTCGACGTAGGCGCGCGCGACGGCGCGCAGGGCGTCACGCCCGGAGCGTCCGCTGCTGGCGCGCTGGAGCGCGTCGCCGAGGCGTTCGATGCCGT
>REEJ01000189.1 GCA_007695125.1 Trueperaceae bacterium
CCATGGACTCCGTGGAGCGCCTGCGCGAGCGCTTCCCGGACGCCGAGGAACGCGCTTCTGTCGAGGTGCTGGCGCCGCCCGCCGTGAACGCCCACACCCATCTCGACCTCAGCACGATGCCGTTCACGCCAGGCGCCTACGAAGCCTTCGTCGCAGCCGCGATCGCGCACACGCGTGCCGGCGGCCGAGGCGTCGAGGCGGCACGGCGTGGGCTCGCCGCGTTGCGAGCCAGCGGCGTTCGCACCGTGGGCGACGTGGTGGCCGACGAGGCCGTCATGGCGTTGCTGCTGGCCGAGCCGGAGGTGAGCGGGGTGGCGTACTGGGAGGTGATCGGCCCGGACCCCGACGACGCTCCGCGGTTGCTCGACCAGGCGCGTGAGCGACTGCAGCGCTTCCTGTCGTGGCAGCGACCCGGCGGCATGCGCGTGGGGCTGTCGCCGCACGCTCCGCACACGGTGAGTGCGCCGCTCCTGCGAGGCCTGGTGCAGATCGCGCGCTCGTTGCGGCTGCCGCTGCAGATCCACGTAGCGGAGGCTCCCGGCGAACGGGCCCTGCACGCCACGGGTACCGGGCCGTTGCGCGTTGCGCTGGGGGGCGCGTTGCGCGACTGGCGACCATCGGGCACGAGCCCGGTCGCGTACCTCGACGATCTCGGGGTGTTGGCGGCGCGGCCGACGCTCGTGCACATGGTCGAGGTCGACGAGGACGACGTCCGGCGCGTCGCTCGCGCGGGCTGCGTGGTGGTCCACTGCCCGCGCTCGAACACGGCGCTCGGGTGTGCCACGTTCCCCTGGCCCACCTTCGCCCGCCACGGGGTCAGCGTCGGCCTCGGGACCGATTCGTTGGGCTCGAGCCCCGACCTGTCGCCCGTGGCGGAGTGGCGGGCGGCGGTGGCGATGCACGGCGGAGCGGCGAGTCCGGCGCAGTTGGTGTGGTCCGCCGTGAAGGGCGGCGCCAGAGCCCTGGGCTTGCGGCCGGAGACCGTGCGACGTGGCGATCCGTTCGACGCCCTGACGACGTGGGCTGCACCTGTACACTGAACGACGGCCACCCCGGCGCACGAACGTGTACCATGGGGGGGTATGTCCGCAGCCGTTGCGGATACGGGCGTCCGTGCATCGGGCGCACGGACCAGGAGGCATCATGGCCGAGCAACCCATCACCTTCACCGACGCGGAGTTCCGCGACCAGATCAAGGACGGACTCGTCCTGGTCGACTTCTGGGCACCCTGGTGCGGCCCCTGCCGCATGGTCGGTCCGATCATCGAGGATCTGGCGAAGGACTACGCCGGCACGATCAAGGTCGGCAAGCTGAACGTCGACGACAACCAGAACGCCGCGATGTCGTATCGCGTGATGAGCATCCCCACGGTGATCCTGTTCAAGGACGGGGAACCGGTCGAGACGATCGTCGGTGCCGTACCCAAGGGCGCGTACCAGCAGAAGATCGACAAACACGTCGTCACCACCGTGAACTGACGGCACGCCGCGCACTGCGGCACGACGCCACGTGACGGCGATATGCCGCGACGACGCCCCCCCCCCCCCCCCCGGCCCGGGGGGCCCCCCCCCCCCAAGGGGGGAGGGGGCGCCCCGACCCGGCCCGGACCCACCCACGACTGCCTTCAGCGCAGAGGCAGCGTCCAGGTCGTGCGGCGCACGCCGTCCTCGACGATCGTCAGCGAGGTGCTCGTGTCGACCCGCTCCGCGACAGCGCGCAGGCCGTCGGTGACCAGGTCGAACAGCGCGACCAGCTCGGCGAAGGTCGGTACGTCCAACTCGTCGTTGACGACGTCTTCGAGCGGCTCGTCGAGCGGCGTCTCGGCATCGGCATCGGGCGCGGTGTCGTCGGCGTACGACAGCACCTCGCTCTCGAGGATGACCTCGCCGACGTCGTTCCCGCCCCAGCTGCTGGCGATGACGGCGTAGCTGACCCCAGGCTCGACCACGAACACGAGCTCCGAGCGGTTGGTGTCGGGGGAGTCGTCGTCGTCGGCGATCACCCGTCCGGCGCCCACGTCGTACAGGTAGAGGTACGTGTCCATGTCCCAGCTCTGCGAGGCGTCGATCATCTCGACCATCACGGTGCTCCCGACGACCAGGTTCTGGACTTCGAAGACCAGGCCGTAGTCACCGTTGGGCAACACGTCGGACTCGCGGATCGGGCCGCGCATGAAACCGGGGACGGTGAGCGACTGCACGTACGGCGCCTCGTTCATGAGGTCGGCGCCGTAGCGGTCGCTCGAGCGCCAGAGACCGCTGATGCCGCCGGGCTCCATGCCCCACGGGTCGTCGTCCCACGAGTCGCCCCAAGGGTCGCCCCACGGGTCGGACAGGGCTTCCTGGATGGCGAGTCGGGCGCCCGTCGCGAGGGGCGCTGCCAGCATGTCGCTGAAATCGGCAAGGGCGTGGAGCTGGCGTGACGGGTCGGCGACCTCGAAGGCCACCGCGTTGCCGGGGAGCGCCCGGAGCTGGGGACCGAGCACCGCATCGGCGAGCACGGCGTCGGCGCCGAGGTGCACGTCGATCACGGCGTGCAGCGCGCTCGCAGGCATCGCGGCCACGAGGTGCGAGTCGATGACGGCGAAGCCGACGTCGGTCGTCGGGCCCACCCGCCAGCGCTCGAACGCCACGCCGCGGTACGTCATCTCGCGCACCGACAGCAGGCCGCCCTCTGGGAACAGGCCACTCGCTCCAGGGCCGAACGGGTCGACCATGAACATCAGCTCGTCGATCGCCCCGGCGGCCATCGGGGCACCGTCGCCCTCGAGCAAGGCGCGCCAGCCGGCGAGACCAGCCAATGCGGCCGCCTCGGATGCGACGGGCACCGTCATGACGGTGCCGGGCCCGACGATCCAGCTGCGCAGATCGGTGCCGAGCACGTCGAGCTGCGCCGTGTGCCAACGATCGCCGATCCAATCGAGCAGGAGGGCGTCGAGGTCGAGGCCGCCCTCGCGCGCCAGGCTGCGCACGTCGAGCTCCTCGCCGATCAGCGGCGCCAGGTCGGCCAACCAGCCGTCGAGGTACGCCACACCCGCGCGCAGGTCGACGTACCAGCCCCCCGTCGACACCGCTCCGGCCGGCAACAGCGCGCCGACGCCGACGCTGCAGTCCTCGCACGCCACCAGGGCGGCCAGGGCGGCGTCGCCGGCAGTGGCGTCGGGTGCCGCGAAGCCGTCGAAGCGGAGCCCGGCTTGGTCGATGGTCAGGCGACCCGCCATGCCGCCCAGGCTGGCGAGCGACTCGAGTGCGCGGTCCAGCACCGCGGCCTCCGCGGGATCGCCGACGAGCATGCCCGTGATCGACTGGAGACCCGCCGCCAACGCGCCGAAGTCGACGCTGACGCCCAGTCCGCCGTCCATGAGCGCGCTGGCCGAGGCACCGACGACGGTGTCGAGGTGGTTGGGTTCGTCGCTGCCGCGCGCGAGGCGCACGGCGGCCCGCACCAGATCGGGGTCGGTCGCGGCGACGAACGTGTCGTCGATGCGTGCGACCACCAGCGGCAAGTCGCTGCCATCACCGATCACGTACAGCGTGACGTCGTCCTGCGTGAACGTCGGCCCAGCCGGCAAGCAGCCGAGAAGCGTGTCTTGCAGCGCGCCAGCGTAGCCGGCGTCAGCGGGACGGAGCAGGGCGATCACGCCCGGCAGGGGGTTGAAGGGCGACACGCTGATGGCGAGCACGCCGGGACCGAACAGGCCAGACGTCGCATCGTCGTCCCACACCGCCTCGATCGCAGGGCACTCGAGCGCGATCTCGTCGCGCAGCATGCCACCGAGGTCGAGCTCGCCGTCCAGGTCGAACGCCTCTCCGTCGATCAGGAGCATGAGCCGTTGCAACGTGTCCGTGGCGGTGTCGGTGTCGAGGCCGGCGAGCGCGTCTTCGAGGACGCCGAGATCGCCGCTGGTCGGGCCGACGTAGAAGGCTGCGACCGTGGTCGAAGGCAGCAGTGCTTCCAGCGGGCGGGTTTGTGCGAACGAGTGGCTGGTCAGCAGCGCCAAGACCAGGGCCAAGGTGAGCGCCGCGCTGACGGTCCCGCGTAGGGAGTCGACTGGTGAAGTGCTCTGCATTCGTGCTCCTCTCGTGCCTCCGTCCGCGGGACGGGGACGGTCGTGCCATGTGTCGGCGGCTTAGGCGGCCGTGCGCCGTACCCCGTCCGGGGTGACGATCCAAGCGAGGTCGAGTGCGGCGTCGGACGTGAAACGGAGGCGGTAGTCGTCGTCTCCGAAGGCTTCCACCGTCACGCGCGCGCCGCGTGG
>REEJ01000237.1 GCA_007695125.1 Trueperaceae bacterium
TCGCGCCCACGTCGAGCTCGGGCAACGCGCGGTACGGCAGATCGATGCGCTCGAACCCGGTCGTGCGCGTCGCGTAACCGGCCGCGCCCGACAGGCACACGTCGAGGTGGCGGCCCTTGCGTTCGGTGATGGGCGTGTTCGGGCTCGACATCCTGAGGACCTCGCGATCTGAGGGCGCCACGGCGCATGTGGGGATCGGCCACGTTGACGGCCGGGCACGGCGCCTATGCTACGGCATGCGTTCCAGCCTCATGTTCTCCCTCGCTGTCGTGTCGGCGCTCGTCCTCAGCGGTTGCCGCGTGGCACCGCCCGGCGAGATGCTCGTCCAGCGCACCAACACGTCGACGCAGCGCGCCCTCGTGTTCGCCGACGCCGGCATCGGCAGCCCCGCCTCCCATGTACGCGTGTCCAACGTCGGCGAGCCCGGCTCGTCGCTGCGCTTCGAGGTCGAGGTGCCCACCGGCATGACCTCCTCCGTGAGGACCGCGACGCTCGGCGCCGGGGAGTGGCGGGACGTGGCGTTCGGTGCCAGCGCCCCGAGCCGCGACGCCACCGTCACGATCCGCGCACTCGACCAGGACATCGCCGTGCCCGTGCGCGTGGTCGCCGACGACGGCCTGATCTGTGGCCCGGACCTCGCACCCTCGGCGGCGGTGTCGACCGCTCGCGACGGGCCCGGCGTGCCGCAGCTCGCCAGCGCCGAGACCTCGGGTATCGAGGTGGTCGTCACGTACGCCACCGAGCCGATCCGGAGCGCGGCGGTGCCGACCGTTGCGCGGCGCCAGGTGGCCGACCGGGCGCTGGCTAGCGCAGCCGCGTCGCTGGTTCGGCCCGGCGGCGTGGGCGAGCACGACCTCGCCGTGGTCCCGGACGCCGCGGCGCTCGAGCGGTTGCGCACGGCGCCCGGCGTGGCGCTGGTCGCACCGAACGTGAGCGTGTATCGCTCCGCGCTACCGAACGACACGGAACTCGACGAGCAGTGGTGGGTCGAACCTTTCGGCGTCGCCGCGGGCTGGGCCGTCCAAGCGGGTGCCAGCGGCTCCAGCGACGGCGTGATCGTCGCCATCGTGGACGACGGGGTCAACACCGCCCACCGCGATCTTCGGGGCGAGGTCGTGGCCGGTTGCGACGTGTTCGATTTCGACTCCGACGTGCGCACCGCGTCGCACCACGGGAGCCACGTGGCGGGCCTCGCGGCCGCCACGGGCGACAACGACTTCGGCATCGCCGGCATTGGGTACGGACCTGCGGTGCGCATCCTCGGGGTCAAGATCTTCCCCGACGATCCGCTCGGCAACGGCACGCTCGACTCCGTCTTACGTGGCATGCGGTGGGCCGCGGGCCTGAACGTCACGGGGCTCGCCACGAACCTCCATCCAGCCGACGTGCTCAACATGTCGTTCGGGTTCGGGCGATCGCCCGGAGCTCAGGTCGTCGCGGTGCTGGCGGCGACGGTCGACGAGATCATCGACGCCGGCGCCGAGCACCGGCCCGTGCTGATCGCTGCGGCCGGGAACCGGCGCGGGCTCGAGGATGCGGGAGCGGGCGTCGAGTACCCTGCACGCCTCGATGGCGTGATCGCGGTTGGCTCGGTCGACGAGGGCGGACTCCGCTCGACGTTCTCGTACTACGGTGTCGGCCTCGACCTGGTGGCACCGGGCGGCGAGGCGCCCTCGGGAGCGTGCGGGACGGCCGGCATGCTCAGCACCGGCAGCGGTTCGACGACGAATCTCGTCTGCCTGAAGGGCACGTCGATGGCCGCACCGATCGTGTCGGGCACCGTCGCCCTCCTCATGCTGGAGCGGCCCGACCTGCGCAACGACCCCGAGGGCGTGGCGGCACATCTGGCCGCGACCGCCTGGCGGGCGCCTCGGGTCGGCAGCGACGCGGGGAACGAGTACGGTGCCGGGCTCGTCTGCCTCGACGCCGTCCTCGACGCTGGCACCACCTGCGGCGCAGCCTGGCCATGAGCCGCTGACGCCGGCGGCTCGGCGACCCAACCACGTGCGCGCCTTGTCGACGTGTGCAACCTGCCGGGGCGGAGACGCACCCGGCCACCTGCGCATCGTCCACGTCAGCCGCTCGCTCGGCGCCACGCTCGTCGTAGGCCGTAGCTTTCCAGCCGGCGCACACCACCGCGGTCACAACAGCGCGGAGACCACCCACAGGACCTGGGTCAGGACGGCGGCGAGGACCGCGATGGACAGCAGCCCGACGACCGGTCCGGTGCCGCGCCAGGCCGGCAGGCCTTGGCGCACGAAACCCCACAGCATGCCGCCGACGACGCCACCCACGTGCCCCCACAACGACACGTTCGGGATCGCCAGGGACAACAGCGTGATCAACACCATCCACTGCACCAGTGAGCGCGTCAAGGCACGGTCGTGGAGGTCACGGCTGCGCACCACGTCGGCGAGCAGCGCACCGGCCACGCCGAGGACGCCGCCGGACGCCCCCACGAGCAGCAACGTGTCGCCGGCTTGCGCGACGCTCGTCAGGTACGCCCCCATCGCGGTGCCGACGACGAACGCCGCCAACAGGTCGCCCCAGCCTCGACGCGCCTCGTACACGCGCCCCAGATCGAGCAGGACCCACACGTTGAAACCGATGTGGATGATGCCGCCGTGCACGAACGCGTACGAGAGGTAACGCCACCACGCGTCGGAGAAGGGGAAGCCCGCCACCCCGAGCCCGAACGCCGCTGCGATCGAACTCGGCTGCATCGGCATCTGCCCGACGACGAGCGCGCCGAGCGACAGATCGAGCGCGGCCTGACCAGCGTAGGCCGCCGCGAGCACCGCGGCGAGCGCGGGCGTGGCGAACCCGAAGCGGCGCGGCCGGGACGCGGCCGGGACGCGTTCGCCCCACGCCTCGAGGCGCTCGGCGTAGCGCGCGCGGCGGCCCTCGGGGGCCGCTCGTGCGGCCTCTTGGTAGATACGCGTCGCGGTCTCCCGGTCCCCCGCGACCTCGACGGCGCGCGCCACGAGCCCGTAGAGCTCGTCGGACGCCACCCCCACCAACGGTTGACCGAGCGTTTCGCGCACCTTGCGGACGTTGCCCCGCTCTGCGTCGACGCGGGTCTCCGCCAACGTCATGCTGCGGTAGCCGATCGGACGCTGGGGACCGCGCTCGAAGCGCGCGCGCATCGCCGCCGCGAGGTCAGCGGCCTCGTCGATGCGCCCGAGCGCCAGGAGCGCCTGGACGCGCGCGCCGTCGGCGAGATCGCGCGGGTCGCCCTCGCCCCCGTCAGGCAGGTCGAGGACGGCCTGCCAGGCGCCCTTCGCCGCCAGGGCCTGCGCCCGCATCGCGACGTCGTCGTCCGCCGGAAGGCGCTCGAGCGCGGCGTCCGCGTCTCCGCGCTGCAACGCCGCTTGCACCACCACGCGGCGCATCGCGGCGCGTCCGGCCTCGGTCCAGTACAACGCCTGGATGATCAGGTCGGCGATCGCGTAGCGCCGCCCGCGCGCCACGGCCATCACGAGCATCGGCCCTGCGATGAACGGCGTCGTCACGACCACGGCGGCGGTCCGAAGCGCTGCACCGACTGGCTGCCCGGTGAGTTCGGCGACCACGACCGCACCGGCGAACACGGTCGCCGCCAACGTCTTGACCGGCAGCTCGGTCCACGGCAGGGCCAGGCGGCGTGTCCACGCGAGCGTGTACACGCCGAGCAACGCCACGGCGAGGAGGAGGAACACGTCCTGGGTCACGCCGGGCAGCGTATCCCCTTGCGGCCCACCGGCGGGTACCGCACGGCGCACGTCGACCTCGGCGCGCCCGACGGCCGGCGACGGTCGCCGGCGGCTATGATGAAACGACTGCCACCACACCGTTTCGGCGACGGGAGCCGCACGTGTTCGACAGCCTGCTCATCATCGTGTTCGTGACCGTCGGGTACCTGTTGGGCACCATCCCGACCGGGATGCTCATCGCGCGCTGGCGCGGCGTCGACATCCGCCGCAGCGGCAGCGGCAACATCGGAGCCACCAACGTCCTGCGATCCGTCGGTCCCCTCGCCGCCCTGGTGGTGGTGCTGATCGACCCGCTCAAGGGCGTGATCGCCGTCGGCGTCCCGACGCTGCTCGGGCTCGACCCATGGATCGTGAGCGCCACGGCGATCGCGACGGTGCTCGGCAACACGTTCAACATGTTCCTCGGCTTCCGGGGCGGCAAGGGGATCGCCACGAGCCTGGGCGTGTTCCTCGTCGTCGACCCGCTCGTCACGGTGCTGGCCACGGCCCTGTTCGCCCTCACCCTGTGGTTGACGCGCTTCGTATCGCTCGCATCGCTGCTGGCCGTCACCGGCGCCCTGCTGATGCTGTTGGCGCGCCTCGACGCCGACCCCAACGTCGTGGCGACGGCGCCGAAGCTGACCACGGCCCTCGTCCTCGTGCTCCTGGCGTTCGTGCGGCACCGCGAGAACGTCGCGCGCCTGCGTGCCGGCGCGGAGCGGCGGTTGGGCGAGCCGCGCGAACCGGCCCCGGCCACGACGGTGGCGACCACCGGCGCCGCCGCGACCGCGGCCGCAGCCGACCGCGCCGAGCGCGACGACGTCAGCGAGGAGCCACCGCGGGGCTGATCGGCGCTGCACCGCGACGCTTCGAACGCTGGACCAGCACCACGCCCACCACGACCACCGCACCGCCGACCAGCGTCAGCGCGCTCGGCACCTCGCCGAGCCACCACCACGAGAACAGCAGCGCGAAGCCCGGGATGAGGTAGAGCCACGCCGTGACCGCCGTCGCCGGCGCACGCGACAGCGCCAGGGCGAAGAGCGTGTAGGCGACCGCCGACGGGAAGACGCCCAGGTGCAGCGTCGCGAGCAGCGACGTCGACCCCGCCTCGGCCAACGCTCCGACGAACCCCGGTGCGAAGACCAGGAGCGGGAGCGTCCCCGCCCACGTCACGTAGGCGGTGAACTCGAGGGGGCGGTAGCACCGCAGCAGGGGCCCCTGCGCGACGGCGAACACGGCGGTCGCGACCGCCGCGACGACGATGAACAGCGCGTACGGCTCGAAGCCCGACCCAGCCAACGGGGCATCGGTCACCTGCGCGAGCGCGACGCCGCCGTCTCCCGACGCGATCAAGGCCACTCCGACGAGGCCGAGCGCCGTCCCCGACCAGCCGAGCGGCCCGAGCCGGTCGCGCCGCACCAGCCACGCGACCACCGCCGTGAGCGCCGGCACGGTCGCGATCAGCAGGCTCGTCGCGCCCGCCGAGACACGCTGTTCACCGGTGTTGAGCGCTAAGTGGTAGACGCTGATGCCGACGAGGCCGAGCCCGAGCAGCGCCGGTAGGTCCGCGCGCCGCGGCAGCAAGCGCGCCTTCGCGACCAGCAGGAAGGGCACGAACACGGTCGACGCCACCAGGTGGCGCGCCAGCGTGAGGTGGCCCGGCCCGAGCCCTTCGAGGCCCAGCTTGATCGCCGGGAACGCAGACGCCCACAGCACGACCAGCACCATCAGCGCGAGCGCGGTGCCGACGGTCACGCAGGCAGCTCGACCGCTCGACCACAGGCGCAGCGCTCGCCGTCGCGGACCATCGTGGTGACGCCCTCGCGGTACCACAGCGCGTCGCACTCCGGGCAGCGGACCTCCGGCCTGACCAGGGCGCGGATGCCATCCGCGTCGATCCAGCGCGCCTCGCCGCACCAGTGGCACACGACCTCGGCGCCGCCGTCCTCGCGGATCATGCGTTCGCGCTCATCGCGCCGGAAGTAGGCGAGCACGTCGAGCGCCTTCGCCTGGCTGCAGCGACAGCGGAACGCCAGCGGCAAGGCCTCGTCGGTCAGCATCTCGAGCTCGAGCCCCCAGGTGAGCTCCTCCATCGACGCCAGGAGCGAGCCTGAAGCGAGCCGCGCGGTGAGCTGCCCGAAGGCGCGGACGTTCGCCTCGAGCAGCGCCAGCGCGCCGTCCTCGACGCCAGGGAGTGCCTGCAGCACGATGCCGGCGGCGTGCGCGACGCGAGCCGAGCTGCCCGGCTCGAAGGCGACACCGAGCAACACCGCCGACGGGATCTGCTCCGAGCCGAGCAGGAAACCCGCCACGTCCTCGGCGATCTCCCCCGACGTCAAGCGCACGCTCGACGCGTACGGGTCGCCATAGGGAGCGTGCGAGCGGATGACCTCGATCTCGCCGTCGCGCCCGACGGCTCCACCCACGTCGAGCTTGCCGTCGGGACGCGGCGGCAGCTCGGTGTCCGGCCGGCGTACGTAGCCCCTGACCGTGCCGTCGAGGCCGGCGTCGGCGATCACGCCACCGAGCGGCCCGCCGCCCTCGAGCCGCAGCGTGACGCGGTCGCGATGGTCCTTGAGCAACACGTGCGACAACAGCAGGGCGGCGGTGAGCGTGCGACCCAACGCGGCACCGGCGGTCAGGCTGGCGCCGTGGCGGTCGAGGGCCTCGTTGACGACCGCCGTGGTGTCGGCAGCGACGACCCGGACGGTACCGGCAGCCGCGATGCCGCGAAGGAGATACGACATGGGGTTCCTCTCGTGCGGGCACCGACGGCGTATGACGTCGGCGTGCGCCGGAGAGTATACGGGCGTTCGGGCGGCGCCCGCGTCGCCGCGACCGTGCGACGCGCTCAGCCGGCCGGCGTGGAACCGCCATCGAAGCGAGCGCGAACGCGACGCAGCGTGGCAGGCGGTACCAGCTTCGCGACGTCGGCCCCGAGCTTGGCGATCTCGCGCACGCGCGTGCTCGACACGTACGACCAGCGCGTGGCGGTCATCACGAACAGCGTCTCCACGGCGGGGTTCATCTGCCGGTTGAGGTGGGCCATCTGGAGCTCGTACTCGAAGTCGGAGATGGCGCGCAGACCCTTGACGATCACGTTCGCCTTGGCGGAGCGCATGAACTCCACCAGCAGCCCCTGGAACGTCGCCACCTCGACGTTCGCCATCCCCGCCACCGTCTCGCGCACGATCGCCACGCGCTCGTCGACCGTGAACAGGCCGTTGTCCTTGAGCGGGTTGTACGCCACCGTCACGGTGAGATGGTCGAACAGGCGGGCGGCTCGCCGGATGACGTCGACGTGCCCGTTGTGCAACGGATCGAAGCTCCCGGGGTAGACGGCACGGACCATGGGTCAGTCTACGCGCTGCTTGCGGGCGGCGCGGCCGAGCAACTCCAGCGCCACGGCGTCGGGATCGCGCCCACCCGCGATCACGTCGTCGAGCATCGCATCCGACACGCTCGTCAGCGCGCGCCGCGCCGCCGCGACCAACAGCGCGCGCACCTCTTCGCGGGCACGGCCACGGCGCTTGAGCGCCAGTCCGCCGCGCTCGACCAGGTGCCGCTCGAAGCGCGTGATCTCGGCGTCCACCTCGCGCACGCCGGTACCGTGCGACGCGACGCTGGTGAGGACCGGCGGCAACCAGGCGTGCTCGCCCTCCGGCGCAGCCAGGGCCAACGCAGCGCGGACGTCGCGAACGACCCGCTCGGCGCCGCTCAGGTCGGCCTTGTTGACCACGAACACGTCGGCGATCTCCATCAGGCCCGCCTTCACGGCCTGCACGCCATCGCCTTGGCCCGGCGTGAGCACCACCAGGGTGGTGTCGACGGCCGCCGCCACCTCCACCTCGGACTGCCCCACGCCGACGGTCTCCACGAGCACCAGGTCGAAGCCGACCGCGTCGAGCAGCGTCACCACTTGGAGCGTGGCGGCCGCCAGGCCGCCGAGGTGGCCACGCGCGGCCATCGACCGCACGTACACGCCCGTGTCCGCGTGCCAGCGCGCCATGCGGATGCGGTCGCCGAGGATCGCTCCACCGCTGTACGGGCTGCTCGGGTCGACGGCGAGCACCGCCACGCGCTCGCCGCGCTCGCGCGCGACGGCGATCAGGGCGTCCACGAGCGTGCTCTTGCCCGAACCGGGCGCTCCCGTGACGCCCACCACGCGAGCGCTCCCCGCGCGCGGGCGCAGCGTGCGCAGGGCGTCGCTCCCGACGGCGTCGCCCGCCTCGATGCGGCTGATCAGGCGCGCCAACGAGCGCTCGTCGCCCGCCAGGACGCGCTCGACCAGCGCCGCTCCAGGGTCGTTCACGAGCGCCGCCCCGCGCCTGCAGGAGCCCGCCGGCCGGCCATCAGGCGCGCGGCCTGGAGGACGCAGGCCTCGAGCTGCCAGGCCGCGTCCGACCCGCTCTTCATGGCGTGCTCGGCCGTGACCACGGCCTCGATCAGCGAACGCAGCGCGGCCTCGTCGAGGCGAGCGGCGATCGCCAAGGCCTTCCCGGTCGGGAAGGGGTTCGCCTTGAGGGCCGCCGCGGCCCGCCCCTGGTCGACGTCGGGATCGGTGTCGCGCAGTGCCACGCAACCCGCCACCAGATCGACCTGCCAGGCGAAGGCGGCCATGATCTTGATCGGCGGCTCGCCGCTCTGGACGAGAGCGTCGAGCGTGTCGAAGGCCAGCGCCGCGTCGCCGGCCATGATCGCGTCGATCAACTGGAACGCGTTGCGGGCGGCGGGCCGGCGCACCAGTTCGATGGTGCGCTCCGGCGTCAACGTCTCGTCCAGAACCCGCAGCTTGGCGATCTCGGCCGCCACGCCCGGCACGTCGTCGCCGAAGAGGTCGTGGAGCGTCGCTGCGACGTCGCCGCGCGTCCGCACACCCGCGCCCTCGAGCTCGGCCCGGATCCAGCGCACCAGGTTCCCGTAGCGCGGCGCCGGGAGGTGGTTGAGTTCGCCGAACGCGCGCCAGCGCTTCTGGCGCGCAGGCGTCGCGCTCGCGTCGAGGACCAACGCGTCGGCGTCGGGACCCGCCGCCTCGAGCATCGCGATCAGCGCATTGCGCTCGCCCGTGGCGGCCGTCCCCTGGCTCTTGATCGCGGCGCCGAGGTCGAGTGCCAGTTGAGGCGTCCCGAACAACCCACCCTGGTCGAGCGCCTCGCGGAGGCGCCCGGGCGTGAGGTCGTCGTCGAGGCGCACCACCTCGCGGCCGGCCTCGGTGGCCTCGCGCACGGCGGCGAGGAACGCCCGGCCGGCGAGGAAGTCGTCACCGCTGAAGACCTTGATCACGACCGGTTCAGGCGCCCGTGGGGACGGCCATGAGCGCGTCGAGCATCGCACCGGCGTGCGCGAAGCGGCGCTCGGGTTCACGGCGCAGGGCGCGCTCGATCACGGGTGCGAGCCAGGCGGCATCGCTCGGCAGCGGCGCGAGCGTGACGCGGTCGTCGCCGGTCAGGAAACGCAATACCTGCGAACCATACGGCGGATCGCCGGTCAGGGCGTGGTACAGCAACGCCGCGGCGCCGTACAAGTCGGAGCGATGATCGGTGCGCACGCCCTGGAACTGCTCGGGCGCCATGTAGTTGGGCGTGCCGAGGAGCTGCTGATCGCCAGTGATGGCCGTCAACGCCAGGTCCTTGGCGAAACCGAAGTCGGTGAGCAGGGCGCGCTCGCCGCGGATCAGCACGTTCGACGGCTTCACGTCGCAGTGGATCACGCCGTTGACGTGGGCATGCTCCAAGGCCCGCAAGACGTCGCGCGTGACCTTCACCGCGCGCGGAACGGGCAACGGCCCGCTGGTCAGCGCCTCGGCCAGGTTGACGCCTGGGACGTAGGCGTAGACGAGCGCTCCATCGATCGTGGACAGCAACGGCACCACGTTCTCGTGGTCGAGCTTGCGCGCCACGGCGGCCTCACGCTCCAGGCGCCGCATCGCCTCGGGCGAGACGCCCGTCAGCCGCTTCACGACCACGAGGCGCCCGTGCCACTTCGCGAGCTCGACCCTGACCGGACCGTGTTGCGACATCACGCGCACGACTTCGAACACCGTGTCCAGGCTAGCACGTCCCCGGCACACCCGCTCCAGGACGCGACAACTCGGTCCGCACACAGGCCCGCGAAGGATGCGCCCGCAGCGCTCCGTGATCACGCGTGGCGACGACCGGCACGCCCGCCGTCTCGAGCCTGGCCAACACGTCGGCGGCGGGGTGACCGTAGCGGTTCCTGCCGACCGAGATCAGCACGACGCTCGGTCGCGCGGCCCGGAGGAGGTCCGCTCCGGTGCTCGTCGCCGAGCCGTGATGCGGCGCGAGCACCAGCGGCGTCGGCGGCACGGGGAGGTCGCGCTCGACCTCGATCGGGACGTCGCCGAGGAGGAGCAGCCAGGGGGCGCCGCGGTACCGCAGCAGCAGCGCGACGCTGTCGGCGTTGCCCTCGCCGATCGGGACGTGGGTGGGGTGCAGGACGTCGACGCGCAACGCTCCGATCTCGGCGCGCTCCCCGCGTCGGACCGCGCGTATCGGGACGCCGCGCTGCCGGGCCGCGTGCTCCACGGCCTGCCAGGCCGGACGCTCGGGCTCCGGGTGTCCCACCCACAGTTCGCCGACGGCGAGCGCGCCCAACACGGCCGGCATGCCGCCGACGTGGTCCAGGTCCGGGTGCGTCGCGACGACCAGGGGCAGGCGCCACACGCCGAGGGCGCGCAGCGCCGGCACCACGACGCGCTCCCCCAGGTCGGTGCCGCCGAAGGTGACGCCGCCCGCGTCGACCAGGATCGCCGCGCCAGCGCCGAGCCTCACGATGATCGCGTCGCCCTGACCGACGTCGAGCACGATCAGCTCGGGCAACCCATGGCGGTCGGGGAGGCCCCACGCCAACCCGCCGGCCGCGAGGACGACCAGCCACGCCGAGCGCCATCTGAGCGCGCCGTGCAGGGCCAGCGCGACGCCCGCCAGCGCCAGTGCGGCCAACGCGTGCCCCTCGCTGCCGATCGCCCCCCATGGCAGCGAGGGCAGGCGCGCGGCGCCATCCGCGACGGCGAGCAACGCCTCGGCCAGCGGCCGGACCACGGCGTTGATCGCGAGCGCGAGCGCCGGATGCGCCACGCCGGCCAGTCCGGCGAGCGCGCCCAGGGGCACGAGGGCCGACGCGAGCGGCACCGCCACGAGGTTCACGAGCGGGGCCGCGAGCGGCACCGCACCGAACCCCCCGGCGACCACGCTCGCCGTGGCCGCCTGCGCGGCGCCGCTCGTCGCCAGGGCGGCGATCGTCCAGCGGAACGCGAAGCGCCGGTCGAGCGCGCTCGTCCTGCGCGCGACCGGCGCCTCGCGCGTCCAGCGCAGCACCGGACCGGCCAGCAGCGCGATCCCGGCCACCGAGGCGAACGACAACACGAAGCCGAGGTCACCGACCCACGCCGGTGCGACCAGCAGGCACAGCAGGGCGGCGGCGGCGAGGGAGGCACCGAGCGGTGCCGAGGGCACCTCGGCCAGGCGCGCGACCACGAGGACGCCCACCATGATCGCGGCGCGCACGACGCTCGGTCCCGGGCCGACCAGCGCGACGTACGCCGCCACCACGAGCAGCACCGCGAGGCCCCCGCGGCGGCGGCCGAGGGGCCGCACCAGCAATGCGACCGCACCGGCCAGCACGCCGACGTGCAGCCCCGACAGCGCCAACACGTGAGCCATGCCAGCTGCCGCGAACAGCCCGCGGAGCTCGCCGAGATCGTGACGGATGCCGAGCGTGAGCGCCTGCTGCAGCGCGGCGACGCGCGGCGGCAGACCCTCGGTGACGCCGGCCTGCAGCGCCGCACGCGCGGCCAGCAAGCCGCTCGGAGCGGCGTGTGCGTGGCGTCGCTCGACGCGCAAAGCGAAGCGCACGCCACGCCGCCGCCAGAAGCCCGCCTCGTCGAAGCCGCCCGGGTTGCGCCGCTGTGCGAGCTCCTCGAGCACCCCATCGACGACCACCCGGCCGTTCGGGAGGGGAGCGCCGCGCAGCAGCAGCGCGGGCTTGCCGGGCACGACCAGGCGCCGACCATCGACGGTGCCCTCGACGCGGAGGCTCGTGCCGAGCGCCGCCGACCACGGGTCCACCGACTGCGACCAGGCGAGCCCGTGCGCACCCGTGGCACCGAAGCCCAGGCATGCCGCCAGCAGCGCCCGCCCCAGGGCGGGTGCCGACCCCGCGCGAGCGAGGACGGCCGCCAGACCCAGCGCCAGGCTCCAGCCGAGCACGGCGCCGGCCCCGATCGCGGGCGGCGCCGCGGTGGTGAGCGTTGCCGCGACGAGCGCAGCGAGCGCGGCCGGCACCGACCAGGCCACGTGAAGGTGCGGGAACGGCGCGGTCACGGGGATCACAGCGTGACGCGCGGGCGCAGCGCCTCGAGACGCGCTGGGCCGATGCCGGGCACCCGCAGGAGATCCTCGAGCGCGTGATAGGGGCGTCCGTCGATCATGCGCCGCGCGGTCACGGGCCCGATGCCGGGGAGCGTGGTCAGCAGCCGCTCCGAGGCGGTGTTGACGTCGACGCGGCCGATCTCACCCTCGGGCGCCCGCCGTCCGGGCACGACCACGGTGCGGCCGTCGGTGAGGACGGCTGCCGCCGTCACGAGCCCAGGGTCGGCGTCCGCGGTCAGCCCCCCGGCCACCTCCACGAGGTCGGCGACGCGGGCGCCCCAGGGCAACGCGTAGGTGCCGGGGCGCACGATTTCGCCGTGGACGTGCACCGTGAGATCGGGCTGGACCGCGGCCGGCGCCTCCACCCGCGGCGCCAGGCGCGGGAGGCCCGCCGCCGCAGCGACGGCCAGACAACCGGCGAGCAGCGCGAGCGTGAGCACGCGGTCGAGCGCTTGGTCGCGCCCTCCGGGCGTTCGCGGGATGGCCATGCCCGACGGTAGGGCTCAGCGCCTGAGCCTCCGAGCGTCGGCTGGGCACAGGCCGACACGGGACCGGCCGGCGCCACGAGGGCGCCGGCCGGTCCACCGATCAAGGGTCGACGAACGGAGACAGCTGCTCAGCCCTTGGCGGCCGCGTACTTCTCGGCGACGGCGTCCCACCGCACGACGTTCCAGAACGCCTTGATGTAATCGGGGCGGCGGTTCTGGTAGTGCAGGTAGTAGGCGTGCTCCCAGACGTCGAGGCCGAGGATCGGCGTATGGCCGGACATGAACGGAGAGTCCTGGTTGGCGGTCGAGTAGACCTGCAAGGCACCGTCGGCATCGACCACCAGCCACGCCCAGCCGGAGCCGAAGCGCTTGGCTCCCGCGTCTGCGAAGGTCTCCTTGAACGCATCGAAGGAGCCGAAGGCGACGTCGATCGCAGCTCCGAGCTCACCGCTCGGCGCGCCGCCACCGTTCGGCCCCATGACCTCCCAGAACAGGTTGTGGTTGACGTAGCCGCCACCGTTGTTGCGCACGGCCGTCTGGAGGTCCGCCGGCAGCGCATCGAAGCCGCGCAACAGGTCCTCGACGCTGCGACCGGCGAGCTCGCTGTGCCCCTCGAGGGCGGCGTTGAGGTTGTTGGTGTAGGTGGCGTGGTGCTTGCCGTGATGGATCTCCATCGTGCGAGCGTCCACGTGCGGCTCGAGAGCGTCGTGCGGGTACGGGAGGGCGGGAAGGTCGAAGGCCATGGTGGCTCCTCTCGGGATGTGGGCCCGTGCGCTCGACGCCCGGGACCCTCGATCAACGCGCGCCGCGACGCCGTTGATCATGACGATATGAGAACGAGTCTAGCAGCGGCCCGCCCTGCGGCCATTCGATGGGCGACACGGTGGTCGACGCTCCATCTGGTCAGTGCGCAGCGAGGACCGAGAACGCCACCGAGGCGGTGCGCCAGTGCGTCGAGCAGGCGCTCAAGCCGAAGCGCCGGGCGGCGACATGTGCACGCGCACGCGCCCAGCGACGCGACCCTCGAGCAGCGCCGCCAACCAGGGCTCGACCTCTGCCAGGGCGACGTCGTGCCACGACTCGCGCAGTGCGTCGGCGATGCCGGCACTCGCGAGGCGCCGCCAGGCCGACGTGCGGGCGTCGTGGGCGGCCTCGCCCGAGTCGACACCGAGCAGCGCCACGCCCCGCAGCGCGAACGGGTAGACGCTGGTCGCCAGCTCGGCGCCCGCCACGGTCCCGGCCGTGGCGACCGCGCCGCCGCGCATCACGCGCGTCAGCAGCTGGGCCAGTGGCGCGCCGCCCACCGCGTCGATCGCGCCCGCCAGGTCGGCGCTGCGCAGCGGTCGTTCGGTGCCCTCGGCGAGCTGCTCGCGCGACCACACCTCGCTCGCCCCGAGGGCCCGCAGGCGCTCACCCTCGGTCGCGCCGCGACCGGTCACGGCGAGCACCCGATACCCGCTCGCCGCGAGCAGCGCCACGGCGCAACTGCCGACGCCGCCGGCGGCGCCCGTCACCGCGAGCGGCCCCGCCGCGGGTGTCACCCCCACCGCCTCGAGCCTGGCCAACGCCAACGCGGCCGTCAGCCCCGCCGTGCCGAAGCCCATCGCGGTCGCAGCGTCCCAGCCCGCCGGCATGGCGACGGGCCACTCGGCCGGGACGCGGATGCGCTCGGCGAGGCCGCCGGGCGTCCCCATGCCGAGGTCGAACGAAGTGACGATCACGGCGTCGCCAGGTCGCCAGCGCGGATCGTTCGAGGCCACGACGACGCCGGCCGCGTCGATGCCCGGCGTGCCCGGGTAGCGCCGCATCACGCCCGGCCTCCCCGCCGCCGCCAGGGCGTCCTTGTAGTTCAGCGACGACGCCTCGACCCGCACGGTGACGGCGTGATCCGGGAGGTCGCTGGTGGCGAGGCGCTCGACGCGCACGAGCGGGCGCGCGCCGTCGCCGCTCGAGACGAGGGCTGCGTAGGTGTGGGCGTCACTCATGCACACGAGGATACCGACGAGGGCGGGGGCGTCACGTACCCTGCAGCCCATGGCCAAGCGTCGAGGCAGCACAGGTGACAAGCCCCAGGGCAAGCCCGGCCGACGCACGCCGAAGCGGCGCGGCAACCCCTGGCCGTGGCTGATCGGCATCGGCGGCGTGCTGCTGCTGGTGGGGATCCAGGTCGGCGTCAACGTCTACCGCGAGGCGAACCTCCCCGGCGAGCGCTTCCGCAGCCAAGGCAACGTGCACGTGTCGCTCGGCGCGTCGACGCCCGCCTACAGCACCGAGCCGCCCACCTCAGGCTGGCACACGCCGCACCTGGCGCCGTGGGGGACGTTCCTCGACGATCCGCCCCACGACCAGGAGCTCGTGCACAACATGGAAGACGGCGGCGTGATCCTGTGGTACCGCTCGGGCACGTCGGACGAGAACGTCGAGCGCGCCGCCGCGCTCGAAGAGGTCGTCGGCACCCGCTGGCCGCGCACGGTGATCGTGCCGCGCGACGGGCTCGATGCCACCTACGTCCTCACGGCCTGGACACGTATGCAGCGCTTCGACGACCTCGACTTCGAGGGCAAGCGCACGTTCCTGGAGGCGTTCCATGGCATCGATCACCACCCCGGCTTCTGACGCCCGAGACGGCGTCCACACGCTGAACGGAGTAGACTCGCGCGCATGACACCGCAGAAGCTCACCATCGCGACCCTCGCCCTGGCGGTGCTGGTCGTAGCCGCGCTCCTGATCGTTCCGCGGCTCGGCTCGCAGGCCGCCGAGTTCGACGTCAGCGGCCGCCCCTCGCTCGGCGCCGACGAAGCCCCGGTCACCATCGCGATCTTCGAGGACTTCCGCTGCCCTGCCTGCGGCCAGTTCGACGCAAGCGTCTTGCCCGACGTCAAACGGGAGTACGTCGACACCGGCCAGGCGCGGCTGGTGTTCTTCCACTTCCCCGTGCTCGGACCGGCCTCGGACCACGTCGCCCGGATCGGTGTGTGCGTCGCCGAGCAGAGCAACGACGCCTTCTGGGACATGAAGTCGCCGCTCTACCGCGCTCAAAACGAGCTCGACACCGCCCGACGGGCCGAGGAGCTCGCGCTCACCTACGCGCCGGGCATCGACGAGGCGGCGTTCCGGACGTGCCTGGCGAGCGACCAGAGCATGGCGACGGTCCGCGCGGACCGCACCACGGCGACCGACCTGAACCTCCGGGGCACGCCCTCGGTGGTCGTCAACGACACAGTCCTGGCGTCCGCGACCCTGGCCGAGGTCCGACGCGCCGTCGACGCGGCGCTCCCCTGACGGCACACCGGCGTCCGCAGCGATGACACGGTCCCTGGCGCGGACCTACCTGGCGTGGCTGGTGGCGATCGTCGCCACCACGGGTTCCCTCTACTTCTCCGAGGTGCGCCTGTTCGTCCCGTGCCCGCTGTGCTGGTGGCAGCGTGTCTTCATGTACCCGCTCGTCGCGATCCTGGGCGTCGGCGTGTTCACGCGCGACGAGCGCGCCTGGCGCTACGGTCTGCCCCTGGCCGTGGTCGGCCTCGGCACGTCGTGGTACCACTACCTGATCCAGCGCATCCCCGAACTCGCGCCCCCGACGGTCTGCCGCGGCGGCGTGCCCTGCACCGTGCAGTACATCGACTGGTTCGGCTTCGTCACGATCCCGTTCCTCGCCGGCGTCGCCTTCACGATCGTCACGGTGCTGCTCGGCTGGAACGCGTTGGAGGAGCGCCGATCCGCCACGCGGCGAGCAGGCTGAGCCCGACCGCCGCCGCGCCGACGCCGTAGGCGGCCGCCAGGCCGACCGCCAGACCGGCCTGGGGCGTGAGCAGCGCCAGCAACGCGCCGGCCACGCCCGTGGCGCTGGCGGCCGCGACGCCGTCGGAGAGTTGCAGCGCGGACGACACCGCGCCCGCCTCGACGCCTTCGAGTTCGGCGCGCTCGAACGCGAGCACGCTCGAACTGGCGTGGGCGAACCCGATCCCGAGGCCGGCGAGCGCCCAACCGATCGACGCGACCAGCAGGGCGAGGCCTGGCCCCGCGGCCCCCTCGAGCCCGACCACCTGGGTCGGCGCGAACGCGAGCGCCACGATCTGGGTCGCCACGCCGAGGCCGAGCACCGCGACGCCGATGCGAACGCGCAGGTCGCGCCTCAACCCCAGCGTCCGACCCCAACCGGCCGGCTGCGCCGCGTCACGCATGTGCTCGAGCCGCGCCTGCGTCCACGACCCCGCCGTCCACACCAACGCACCCGTGGCGATGACGAGCCCCGTGACGGTCGACGACAGCCCCAGCGCCTCCGTGAGCATCAGGGCCAGGTAGACCTCCACACTGATGAAGCCCGCGAACAGCAGGCCGCGCGCGGCGACGGCCGACGCCAACCCGGGCGCCAGGCGGAGCGTGCCGATCGGTGTCAGGCGCGCCAGGCTCGGGATCGCGATGCTCAGCGCGAGCGCGGCGACGAGCCACCGGAGCGCAGCCGGCGCAGCCGCCGCCACCGACCACAGGCCCGCGCCGATGCCGAACGCCAGCGCCAGTGACACCAAGACGCGGCGATCCGCGCGCGTCCCACGTGCCGGCGCCGCCTCGACCTGCCTGCGGGCGGGACGAGCGCTCAGCGCCAGGAAGCTCGGGACCGTCAGGACCGCGACGACCGCGGCGAGCGGTACGAGCGCGGCGAAGACCCAGCGCCACGAGGCGAGTTCGGCGACGGCGCCGGCGGCAGCGGGACCGATCAGTGCCGGCAGGACCCAGGCGCTCGAGAGCAGCGCCAGCACGCGGGCTCGCGCGGCGTCCGGGTACGCGACCGAGACGGCGACGTAGATGCACGTGACCACCGAGCCCGACCCCAGTCCCTGCAGCACGCGCCCCGCGACGACGACGTCGATGGTCGGTGCCACCGCCGCGAGCGCCGAACCGGCGATCACGGCCCCCAGGCCCGCGAGGAAGGCGCGACTCGGTCCGTGCCGATCCGCCTGCACACCGCCCCACACGGTGCCGACCAAGGTGGCGAGCAGGTTGGCCGAGAACAGCCAGCCGTAGCGGTCGAAGCCGCCGAGCTCGGCGGGGATGCGGGGCGCGACGGTCACGACGGCCAGCGCGCCGAACGCCATCACGGTGACGCCCAGGACGAGCCCGACGGTCAACGCGCGGTCTGGCACAGGGGGCCTCACGAGCTGCGCTCGGGGTCCTCAACGTCGCGATGGACCCGACCGGCCACCCACGAGCACCACGTCCACCACCCCTTGACCGGGCGGTAGACGAGCAGGACCGTCGTCACCCCCGCCACGACGAGCCACCACTGCGCACCGTCACGGAGGTCGCCGGCACGCGCCACGATCCACCAGCCGACGAGCGCGGACAGCCGCCGCGGATGGCGCCGAGCATGCGGTCCCAGCGCCGCCAGCGCTCGCTCGCCGGGGGGGTCATACGTCGTCCAACGCGACGCTGGAGGTCTCGAGCGGCCACGGCTGGGTGGGCTCGAAGCGCTGGGGATGGAGCCTCGTGTAGCGCTCCCAACTGGTCTCGCCCAGCGCCTCGCCCCGCTCGGCGGCCCACATCTGGTAGGGCACGAGGTACGAGCGCGCGTCGCGGATCTCGTCGTGGAACAGCCGCGCGAGCAGCCCGCCACGCGCCAGGTAGTCACCGCGCCCGAACGCGGCCAACGCCGTGGACACGTCGTAGGCCACCCGGCGGAAGACCGGTCGCCAGGCGCCCGAGGCGAGCTCGAGGAGCAAGTACTGGGCGCGAGCGTCGCGGTTGAACGGGACGCCCACGGCCCCGGTGTTCATGACGGTCACGCGGCCCCAGCGCTTCAGCATGGGGTGATGGGTGTGCGAGCCGACGAGCACGTCGGCGGGATGCATCTCGCTGATCTCGGAGACCATCTCGGCGGAGAGGTAACGGCCGTAGCCCTCGCGGAAGTGGCGCGGGCTGCCGTGGCTGATCAAGACGCTGGGCGCTCCCGTCGGGGCGATGCGCACCGTCATCGGGGCGTCGCGCAGCGTCGCGAGCGCACCGCTCGTCGCCAGCTCCCGCGCACACCAGCGGTTCGCCTCCCAGAACGGATCGACGTGGAACGCCTCGGGGATCGTGGCGTCGCGCTCGACGAGCGCGCGCATGAGGTCGTCGTGGTTGCCGAGCGTGAGGTCGGCGCCGGCCGCGCGGACGCGCTCCACCACGGCCACACCCTCCGGCGCGCGGTTGACCAGATCGCCGTTGACCACCACGCGGTCGACGTGGTGCCTCTCCACGTCGTCCAGCACGGCCTCGAGGGCGGGCAGGTTGCCGTGGATGTCGGCCAGGATCGCGACGCGCACGCGCGAGTCTACCAACGCGCCCACGCCCGTCCGAGAAGCGGCCCACAGAAGCGCGCGGCCGCACGACGTACACTCGGGGGCGTGAGCGAAACCGCGGCCGTCCTCGTCGCCACCATGCATCACCGCCGCACGGCCATGCAACACGCGCTCCAACGGGTCGGCTGGCAGGTCGAGGCCTACGGCGACGTCGCCTCCGCCCTCACCCACCTGCGCGAGCGGCCCTTCTCCGCCGTCTTCTGCGACAGCTACCTCCGGGGCGCCAGCGCCGGCGGCTTCCTCGCCTGGAGCCGCCGGATCGCGCCCGCCGTGCCGTTCTACGTGATCGCCCTCAACGACGCGTCCGGTGTCGGATCCTCGGGCCAGCGGCCCGACGCCATCGTGGCGTTCCCGCCCGTCGACACCGAGCTCCCCCGCCCGACGACGCGCAGCCTGTGGGACGTTCCCGCTCCCGCCGTTCGTGACCTCCCGCTCGAGGGCCGCACCGACCTCGTGTCGCTCGCCGACCTGATCGAGATGCTGGCGGTGACCGAGGCGAGCGCCGTCATCGCGCTCGCTGGTGGCATGGTCGGGCGCGTGTACCTCGCCGGCGGCCAGCTGGAGCACGCCGTGCACGTCGGTGCTGGCGACGTCGAGTCCATCGGCGTGCGCGGCCTCGGACGCCTGCTCGACCTGGACGCAGTCGACTTCCAGGTGCTCCCGTACCGCAACCCGAGCCGCCGCACCGTCCACGTCGCGACGACGACCGCGCTGACCGAGGCGACCCGCCTGATCGACGAGCAGCGCCGCGACCTGGGCCTGTTGGAGAGCGTCGCGGCTGCCTGTCCCGACGCCACCGGCGTCGCGGTGGGGTACGCGCTGACCGAGCAACCCGCCGACGTCCACGGTGACGGCCTGGCCGCGTTCACGGCGGCCGTCGCGCTCCTGGAGGCGGTCCGACCGAGCGCCGGGACGGTCAGCCACCTGGCGGTGGAGGGCGAGCGCTCCGCGCTGGCCGTCGTCCGGTTCGGACAGGAGCGCCTGCTGGCGGCGCAGGCGCCGCGGGGGCGGAGCGTGGTGCTGCTGTCCGCCCTCGCGAAGGCCGTCAAGCAGTCGCGTCGCTGAGAGAGCGCTCGAGGGCGCCGATCATGGCCGCCAGCGGCGCCTGGCGTCCCGTCCAGGCCGTGAACGACGCCGCGCCCTGGTGCACCAGCATCGCGACCCCGTCCTGCGTCTCGAGGCCTGCCGCGGCCGCCGCAGCCAGCAGCGGCGTGGGGCGCGGCCGGTAGACCAGGTCGACCACCGTGCCCGAGGTCGGCAACACGCCGTCCGGCGCCGGACTCCCAGCTGGACCACCCCGCATGCCGACGCTGGTGGTGTTGACGAGCCAATCGGCCTCGGCGATGGCCGCCGGCAACGCCTCCGAGCCGATGGCTGCGACGGCGCCGAGGCGCCGCATGTCGGTGGCGAGCGCCTCTGCGCGCGCGTGCGTGCGGTTGTGGACGCGCACGGAGCAGCCCGCCCGCAGCAAGACGGCGACCGCCGCGCGGGCGGCGCCGCCCGCGCCGAGCACCACGGCGCGCCCCGGTCCCGGCGGCCGCGCGAGCCCGGCCAGCGCCGCGGCGAGACCGATGGCGTCGGTGTTGTGTCCCAGCAAGCGATCGTCGTGCCGCACGATGGTGTTGACGGCGCCGAGGCGCTCGGCCTCGGGCGTGAGCGCGTCGAGGTGGGGGACCACCGCCTCCTTGTGCGGCACCGTGACGTTGGCGCCGAGCAGCGTGCGGCTATCGCGCAGCCGCCGCAGCGCCGCCACCAGCGCGGCCGGTGCCACGTCCCACGCCTCGTAGCGCCCCGCGATGCCGGTGGCGGCGAACGCTGCGTCGTGCATCACGGGGCTGAGGCTGTGGCCGGCGGGGTGGGCGAGCAGGACCGCGAGCGTGGGCGGCGGCTCCGCGACCCTCGTCACGCCCGCATCAGGCCCGGCCGGCGACGAGCGCCGACGCCACCCGCTCCACGGCGGCCAACGCCCGCTCCACGTCGCCCTCGCGCAGGTCGG
>REEJ01000120.1 GCA_007695125.1 Trueperaceae bacterium
ACGCGCTCGGCGAGGTCGGTCGCACCGGCGGTGTGCTGGATCACGACCTGCGTTCTGTTGTCGCCGGCCGGCGCGACGACGACGCTCACGAACTCGGTGCGCGTCGTCATGCGGCGGAGGAAGCCACCGGGGACGCTGACCTCGGTCTCGGCGCGGATGAAGCCACCTTGCGTGTCGGCCTGGGTGATGATCCAGCCCGTCGAGTCGTCGATGCCGGGCGAGGTCGAGATCGCCTGGACGACGCTGCCGGCCACGTCGATCGGCGCGGCGGCGAAGAACACGGGGTCGGCGGCCGGGACCACGCGCGGTGCGGGCGCGCACGCGGCGGCGACGAGGAAGAGCAGGGGGACGGTCAACAGGAGCCAGGGACGCTTCATGGTTCACACCTCGGCACCACGCTAGCAGCGGTGGATGAGGACACGCCACGATCGAGCGCGCATCGAACTGAGTTCCCGGGCCTGCACGAACTGCACGGCCCTGCTCAGGCCGCGACGGCCGCCGCTGAGCGGATGGCCTCGACGAACTGCTGCAGAGGCTGGGCCCCGAGCACGCGCTTGCTGGGGTCGCCGCCGATGATGGTGTCGGGCACGCCGGCGATGCGGTAGCGCTGGCTGAGGGTCGGGAACTCGGTGGCCTCGACGCCCTCGGCGACGATGCGCTCGTTGCCGAGCGCCAATGCGTAGGTGGTGAGCACCGAGCGCGGGCAGTGGGGGCAGGTGGGGGTGACGAAGGTCTGGAGCAGCACGGGGTCGCTCAGTTCGCCGACCTGGTCGTCGAACGCCTGGTCGGTGCCGACCATGCGGATGACCTCGAGCAACGTCGTGAACTCGTAGCCGCTCGGCAACCCGAGGAAGCGCAGGTTGGTGCGCGTCTCGCCCTTGCGCCGGAAGACCGTGGTGGGGGCGCGCGTGATGCCTGCGGCCTTGGCCTCGTCGTCGCCCGCGATCGGCGTTTCGGTGACGGTGAGCTTGTCGCTCAGCTCGGCGAGGTCGCGCAGCATGGCGAGCGTCTCGCGCTGGTGGCCGGGCTGGTCTTGGCCGGGGATGACCAGGGAGCTACCGGTGTAGACCTTGAGCTCGACCTCGTGCATGAGCTCGGCGAGCAGGGGTCGGACCTTGTTCTTGACGTCGTCGGTGAGCAGCGACATGCGAAGACCTCCTTCAACTGGAACGGACGGTAGCACATATCCCATTGGGGTATATATCCCGTCGTGACGGCCGGTCCTGGCTCGATCGTCGACAGGCGACGCACAGTGCCGGCAGCGCCATCACGTGGTGCGCCCGAGATGCGTTCGTGCGAGAGGTACGCACCGCGGTTGGCGCTGCGCCGACACGATGTCTGGGCGACGCGGAGCCGGCCGAATGGTGGGCATCATACGGTTGTTCCTGAGCATGTTTCGCAGGCTGAACGCTCGCCCCGGGCGCACGGGAACGCACGTCCGTACGACGCTCCAACATGTTGGTCGGCGTGACCGTGCCCACCTCAGGAAGGAGCATCGTCCATGACACGTCTCCTCTCCACGATCCTAGCTGCCACACTGCTGTTCCTCGGGGGCGCACACGCTCAACAGGCAGAGCCGCCGGCACCGTCGCCGGACGCGCCCCTGCCCGTGTTCGACGAAGCCATGGTCCGTTTCGTACACGTGTCGCCGAACGCCGGCACCGTCGAGGTGGCGCTGTCCACCGCAGACGGGGGTGCCGCAGAGCGACACGCCGTCGAACTGGAGTACCTCGAGACGACCGAGTATCGCCCGGTTCGCGAGGGCAGCTTCGACGTCACCATCGTCGCGGCGGCGCTCGACGACGAACCCATCGTTCTCGCCGAACAGGTACAGGCGATGCGCGGCGGCTACTACACCGTCGCGCTGCTCGGCCTCGCGCTCGACGAGACCGAGGCCGAGGAGGCCGACGACGGCTTCCTCGCCTGGCTGCAGGACCTCTTCACGCCCGATCGTCCCGAGCTCGCCCTGCGCGCGGTCGTCCTGGATGACGTCGGCGTGGCCGGCGTCGGACCGCGCGGCGCGGCCTTGCGAGTCGTGCACGCGGCGCCAGGGACCGACACCCTCGAGTTCGTGCACGTCCACGATGACACCACCGAGATCCTCGCAAGCGTGTCGTACCTCGACGTGTCCACCTTCATCGACATCGTTCCCGAGGTAGGTACGTTCGAGATGCGCGCCGAGGGGGCGGACGCCACCATCGCCGAGGTCGAGGGCATCGATCACGCACCCGGACGGATCCACACGATCTTCCTGGCGGGTACGCCGATCGACGACGTGCCGCTCGAGTCGCTCGTCGTGAGCGCCGACTGGGCGCTCGTCGGTCCTGGCGTACCGGGCGACCCCGGCATGGGCGCGACCGGTGTCATGACGTCTTCGGAGCTCGTCACCATCCGCGAGCTTGCCTTCGAACTCGGCGCGCGGATCGAACTCGCCGAGCAACGCCTCGTCGAGCTCGGCGACGAAGAGGACCACGACGCGCTCGCTGAGGCGAAGCGGGAACTCGAGGACGCGACGCGGCTCCTCGAGCAGCTCCATCTGGTCCTCGACACCGCGGAACTCCGCGTTCCTTGAAGCAGGCACGCGTTCCGACCTCGCGATGTTGAACGGGTCTCGATCAGGCGTCGCGGATCTGCTCGAGCGCAACGTTGAGCATGAAGTACACGTTGACCGAGCGGATGGCGGCGTCGGCCACGCGGTAGACCACGCACATCGGCACGCGCACCTTCGCGCCGGTCGCCTCGACGCCGGCGAGCGTGCCGACGTGCGTGCCCACCAGGGTGGACTCGAGCACGGCCCAGCCGTCGCCGACCTGGCGCTCGACGCCCTCGGGCGTTCCCGCCAGCGTCTCACCGTAGAAGCTGCGCATCATGGCGAGGATCGCGTCGGGGCCGACGAAGCGCTCGCCCGTCGGCATGAACGTGTAGACCGCGTCGTCGGCGATGGCGCTCGGGTCGTCGCCGTCCCAATAGCGCTCCATCACGTCGCGCGTGGCTTCGGTGGACATGGCAGCCTCCTCGGTGCCGAGCGTCGAGACGCTATCACGTCGGCTTTCAAGACAGCTGCTCAGCCGTAGACGAGGTACGCCCCCGCTGGGACCTGGCGCTCGAGGTCGGAGCAGGCGCCGGGCGGCGACTGCTGCCCCGGCGGCCGGTTCGGGACCCAGATGCGGCACTGGCCGCGCGGCGGGTAGTGGCCCGGCGGTATGCGGAAGCTCGGTCCGTCGCTGCGCTGCACGGTGATGCCGCCCGCGGGACGCTGGGTCGGCACGGTCACGACGAGGATGCCGGTGCGGACGACGGGGGTGACGTCGAGGGTGACACGTGCGTCGAACAAGCCCGTACCCGGAGCGCACGCGGCGAGGACGAGTGCCAGCGCGGCCGCGGCCGCAGTGTGGGCCGCTCGACGCGGCCATCGGTGCCGTGTGTGGTGGGTGTTCATGATGGACCGTAGCACGCGGTTCACGTCAGGCTCCGTGTCGCGCTGTGGCGGCCCGGATCGCCGCCAGCGCGGTCGGCGCGACGCCCGAGCGCAGGTGCTGTACGAGCGCGTCGGCGCACGCCTCGCTCGAGGTGGCGTCGGTGTCGAGCCGCAGGTCGTAACGCTCGTTCTCGTACGTCGCCGAGTAGTACGCCTCGGTGTGCCCCGAGGGGCGGTCCGGTTCGCGCTCGCGCAAGCGCCGCGTGGCCGTCTCGGGTCGGCAGCGCACCTCCACCAGGTGCGCGTCCAGGCCTGTGAGCGCCGTCGCCACGTCCGCGAGGCGCCAGGGGTACAGCAGTACGTCGTCCACCAGCACGTGGTTGCCTGCGCGCGCCAGCGCAGCCGCCAGGCGCGGGATGCCGCGCAAGAGGCGCTCGCCGAACGGCCCCGCGTCGATGCGCACGAGTCGGCCGTCGTCGCCCACGACCCACCGCGCGCCCAGATCGGCCTCGGCGCCGCGACCGAGGAAGCGGCGCGGCATGGTGCCCGTCAGCATGTCCAGTCCGACGTGCAACACGGGCTCGGGCCAGCGCGCCTGCAGGCCGCGCGCCAGGGTGCTCTTGCCGGAGCCGGCGGCACCGTTCAGGTAGACGACCATGCCGACGCTCGGTGCCTCCACGCACGCGCTCACCCCGACGCGTGGCGTCACGTCGCCACCGCCGGGCTCGGCGTACGGCGGATGAGCATGGTGAGGCCGTGGTCGAGCCGCAGCGGCAGCCACCAGGC
>REEJ01000045.1 GCA_007695125.1 Trueperaceae bacterium
TCGCGGAAGCCGGGCCGCGTCCAGGCCCAGGCGGTGCCGCCGATCACGTGCAGGCGGCCGGCGGCGAGGTCGGCCGCGAGCGCGTCGTACGAGCCGTACGGCTTGACGCCGTCGGGCACCTCGCTGCCACGGTGGCCGACGCCCACGTCCACGCCCGCCTCGCGAGCGGCCTCGATCACCGCGGCGAGCAGGTTGCCGATCGCCTTGTGCGACAGGGCGGTCACGGCCACGCGTTGCCCGGCCGCCACGAGCGCCAGGATCACGCGCGCGGCGGTGTAGGTCTTCCCCGCCCCGGGCGGACCCTGCACCGGCAACACGCCGCCGTCGAGCGCCAGCGCCAGCCGCGTGGCGGCCGCGAGCGGATCCTCGCCTTCGCGGCGCCCAGCGTCGAAACCGTGGGGGGTGCGACCGACGCTGCCGAGGAGCAGGTCGCGTGCGGCCTGGTAAAGGCCGTCGGCGCCGAGACCGCGTCGCACGACGTCGGCGGCGAACTCGAGGCGCGCCTCGGTGATGTCCTTCGCGCCCACGTGGCCCCAGAAGAAGCCCTCGCCGAAGCGCGCCTCGCCGTGCCCCTTGCCCTGCTTGACGAGCAGCGTGCGAGTGCCGAGGTCGACCTCGGCGTCGAAGGAGACGGCGTCGTCGCCGACCAGCGCGTGGAACTGGTCGTTCGAGCGCACGTCGAGGTCCTGCGGCGCGAAGGCGTAGCGCACGCTCACGGTGCGCGCGCGCCCCTGCGGTTGGATCACCTCGAGGGTACGCAGGCCGGTGATGCCCTTGGGCGAGTGCTCGAGTTCCTCGGTGCTCATCGCCATGTGCGCGAACTTCGTCCAGAACGCGACCTTCGACTCGCGCCGCTCGAAGTCGAGCAGGTTCGCGAGCAGCATGCGGGCGCGCTCCAGAGCGCTGCGCTCGTCCTCGGCCTCGGGCACGTCGGCTGTGAGCGCATCGACCAGCGCCAACACCCGCTCGCGCTGCTCCGTGAGCGCCTCACTCGGCTCCCCGTCGTCGCCTGCGGGCAGCCGCGGCGCCACGCCTGCCGCCACGCGGCGCTCCTCGAGCCAGCGGTGCAGCGCGACGGTGGAGATCACGTCGTCGGCGTTGTAGCGCGCCACCGCCGCGCGCGCCGTCTCGCTCGCCTCGTGCGGCACGCCCAGCACGGTGGCGTGCTCCACCTCGCGCTTGAGGGGCCCCAGCGTCCGCAGGTCCTCGTCGCGCAGGTACCCGTGCAACCGCTCGAGGTCCTTGAGCGAGTAGGCCTCGACGCCGATGCGGAACCCCTGCCGCGCCACGGGCAGCAGGTCGACGAACGCCTCGCGGCGCAGCAGCGCGTCGAGCGCCTCCTCGCGCGTGCCATGCCGACCCATCAGTCGCTTGAACGCGCTCGGCTCGTACGGGCCGAAGTGCACCACGTGCGCCTCGGGGTACGCCTCGAGGTGCGCCGTGACCGCGTCGACGAAGGTCTCGAACGCGCGCCGCTCGCCGGGCAGGTCGTCGGCCCACACGTGCCTGACCTCGCCGTCACCGATCGACCAGCCCCACAGGTACTCGAGGCCGCCGCCGGGGTAGAAGGGCGTGCCCTCGAGGTCGACGTAGACGTCGTGGGGGCTGCGCACCGACAGGCGGGCGAGGCCCTCGCCGTCGCGCGGCTCGAGCGCTTCGACGACGAGCTCGCCGATCCGTTCACTGCGGACCTGCACGTCGGCCTGGTGCGCCGCCGCGAGGTAGGCCTCGAGGCGGCCGTAGCTGGGCCTGAACCCCAGTTCCGTGCGCCGATCCGCAAGCGCGGCGCGGGTGGTGACGCCGTGGCGCTCGAGCTCGGCGCGCCGCACGCCGCCCAGGTTCGCGACCAGCGACAAGTGATCGGCCTCGCGCCAGCGCGCGCGGCAGTGTCCCCACCACGGGCACACGGCGCAGTGCTCCACCGGCTCGGGCACGGTGCGGGCGTCGCCGGCCTGGGCGTCGAGGACGAAGGCCTCGAAGCGCTCGCTGGCGTAGGCGGTGACGGCGTCGAAGTCGTCGACGCGCAGGCTGGTCACGTCGAACGGCTCGCCGCCGCGGCCGGGCGACACGATGCGCACGAACTCGCCCGGGCGCCCCTGCAGGCGATCGAGCATGCGCGCGTAGGTGAGCAGCTGCAGCACCGCCGCCGACCGCGCGGTGGTGGCGAGCTTGGTGTCGTGCGCCTCGTAGTGCCACGCACCGAGAGTGCTCTCGCCCGACACCTTGACCAGCACGTCGGCCACGCCGAACCAGGCGCCGTCGGCCAGTGGCGCCTGGGCGATCGCGTCGACCCCCTCGCGCATCAGGTCGCGCACACGCTCCACGGCGCCGTGCCCCATCGGGTCCAGCCGCTCGACGCGCAGGCCTTGGGCGCCCAGGTGCCCCAGGTACGCGTCTTCGTGGCGCCGCCCGAGCGTCGCGAGCAGATCGACGTCGGGATCGCGACCGCGCTCCGGCGTCGGCCGCCCCACGGCCCGGTCGACCTCGAGCCGGCTGGCGTGCCGGCAGGCGGTGAAGGTGGTGAGGTCGGTGGGCGTGAGCCGCAGGCTGCCTTCGTCCGTCGAGCGCATGGTGCCTCCCGTGGACGCACCGTAGCGCGGTGGTGCGTCGGGTAGCGACGGAGGGGGCGCCGCCGAACCCGGCGCCTTCTGGACACACTCTAGTCTATACTAGTCCAGGAGGTCTCGTGATGAGCGACCCATGGACGGTGCAAGACGCCAAGGCGCACCTCTCCGAAGTGCTCCGCCGGGCACGCCGCGGCGAGCCACAACGCATCGGACTTCAAGACGGCTGCGTCGTCGTCTCAGAGCGCGAGTGGGCCACACGCTCCGGGCAGCAGTTGGGCACGTGGCTGGTCGATGGCGCGCCGCGCGGCGAGGCACTGCCGGAGTCGCCGCGCGCCAGCCGGCGCGCCGACCCGTTCGCCGACGACGCGTCGTGAGTGCCGTCGTGCTCGACACGAACGTGCTCTCCGAACTGGTCAGGCCCGAGCCGGACGGCCGCGTGACGGCCTACGTCAGTGGTCTCGAGGCCCCGCTCCTCTCGGTACTGACGCTGCACGAACTCACATTCGGCGCGGCCCGCGTGCGCGACCCGGCCCGCAGGGAGCGGCTCGCGCTCTGGATCGACACGGTGCGGTCGCGTTTCGCGGGTCGCATCATCGACATCGATGCGGACGTCGCCGAGGTCGCCGGTCGCATCCGCGCGATGGCGGACCACGCCGTGCGCTCCACGGACCCGATCGACGCCCTCATCGCCGCATGCGCCATGGTCCGCGGCGCAGCGGTCGCGACGCGGAACGTGCGCGACTTCGAGCCGCTGGGCGTCGCGGTGATCGACCCTTGGGCATCGTGAGGGTGACCGGCGTCCATCGCGTCGGCGCCACCCGCAGGTGATCGCCACGCCCGACGCGTTCGGCTCGGTTGACACCCACTCGATCGCTCCTCATGATGATCGCCACCCGCCGTGCCTCGTGCCTATCCGACCACATGGTCATCGTCACCCAACTCCTCGCCGTCGAGTTCGGGCTTCGCAACGAAGCGCTGCCGGCCGGTTACGGCCTGAAGACCGAGAGCCGCGCACTCATGCGCGCTCTCGACGATCGTCAGGTCGACCGAGCGCATCTGGTCGATTAGTCGAACGGCGGCGTGATCGCACTCGACGTCGCGCTCGACCATCCCGATCGTGTGCGAACGCTCAGCCTGGTGGAACCGGCCACGTTCTGGGTGCTGCGCGGCTTCGGTCGCTTCGGTCCCGACGCCCAGGCGGCCCAACGCACGATGGACGCCTACGCCCGCGACGAGATCACGGAGGAGCACCTCGAGGCCTTCCTGCACGAGGCCGCCATCGTCCCCGCCGATGCCGACGCCAGGAGTGAGCCTCGCTGGCCCGTGTGGGTGGAGCACAGGCGGTCACTTCGCGGCGCCGCCGCACCGCTCCACCACGACGACGACGTCGCTCGGCTCGCTCGCTTCGAGCGACCGACCTTGCTGTTCAAGGGCATCGGATCGAACGGGTACGACCGCGAGATCGTCGATCTGATCGGCCAGGCGTGCCCGCACGCACGCGTTGAGGAGTTACCGGGTGCCCACGTCTCGCCGCTGGTATCGATGGAGCCGTTCCTGGCGATCCTACGGGCGTTCGTGGCCATGCATCCCGTCATCGACTGAC
>REEJ01000043.1 GCA_007695125.1 Trueperaceae bacterium
TGTTCTGCGAGGATCCCGACCGCATCAAGCTGGAGGTGGTCGCGCCGAGTGAGACCTGATCTCGGTTAGGACGCAGGAACTCACGCAGAACGCTACGCAATTCGTTACGTTGTGCGTGAGGTTCTGTGATGGCCCAGTCAGGTAGCCTGCGCAGTTGGATCGAGGCGCTCCCCGAGCAGGGAAGGTACGTCTTCACGCGCGCCGAAGCCGGTGCAGTGGCGGACGGCACCGAATCGGCCATCAAGATGGCGCTCTACCGACTGAAGCGCGCCGGCGCCATCGTCAGCCCACGGCGCGACTTCTTCGTCGTGGTGCCACGCGAGTACCGGTCTGCTGGTGCGCCACCGGCGACATGGTTCATCGACGATCTCATGCGGCACTTGGACCGGCGTTACTATGTTGCGCTCCTGAGCGCTGCGGCGCTCCATGGTGCGGGCCACCAGCGTCCCATGGCGTTCCAGGTCATCACGGACGCGGCCGAGCGTGACATCGAGGTCGGGCGCGTCCGGATCGACTTCCACGTCAGTCGCCGATGTGCCGGTGCGGCCACACAGACGATGCAGACCGAGACTGGTGCGATGGTCGTGGCGACGCCCGAGACGACGGTCTTCGACCTCGTGCGTTTTCCACATGCCTCCGGCTCCTGGGGAAACGTCGCGACCGTCATCGCCGAACTCGCGGACGTGCTCCGACCGGAGGCGCTCGCGGCGGGCGCCACGCGCGTAGCGCGGACCGACGTTCAGCGCCTGGGTTGGCTCCTGGACTTCGTCGGGCGGCCTCGACTCGGTGACGCCTTGGCCGCCACGCTCGGCGGGCATCGCCTTGCGACGACGCCCCTGACGCCCAAGCGCGATGCCGCGGGCGCCGCCATCGACCGGCGCTGGCAAGTCCTCGTCAACGACGACGTCGAGCCGGACCTGTGATCCCGCGAGCGGCCATCACCGCCTGGCGACGGACGGCGCCGTGGGCTGACGACGCGCAGGTCGAGCAGGACCTCGTGCTGTCGCGGGCTCTCGTGGAACTCTTCCTTCGGCCGGCGGTCGCAGAGCATCTGGCGTTTCGCGGCGGCACCGCGCTCCACAAGCTCTACATCGCTCCGCCCGGGCGCTACTCCGAGGACATCGACCTGGTGCAGACCCGGGCGGGGCCGATCGGGCCCGTGGCCGACGAGATCCGGCAGGCGCTGGGCGGTTGGCTGGGAGTACCGAGGTGGAGCGCTGGTGAGGGGCGGTTCACGCTTGCGTATCGGTTCGACACGACCTTCGCTCCCAGTGTCCCGATGCGCCTGAAGATCGAGATCAACACCCGCGAACACTTCGCTGTCCATGGTTTCGTGTCTCGGACGCTGGCTGTGGACAATCCATGGTTCTCGGGCCGCGCCGACCTCGTCACCTACTCGCTGTCGGAACTCCTGGCAACGATACTGCGTGCGCTCTACCAACGGAAGAAGGGCCGTGACCTGTTCGATCTCGCCCACGCGTTGGATCATCCGGATCTCCTGCCGGATCGCGTGGTCGCGGCTTTCCTGCACTACATGGGGTCTGGTGGCACGCCGGTCACGAGGGCGCAAGTCGAGGCGAACATGGCGGCGAAGGTGGCCGATCCGTCGTTCACAAGTGACGTGGCTCCGCTGCTGCGGACCGGAGTCGTGCATGAGCCGTCCGACGCGTGGAACCGCGTTCAAGCGGCGATCGTCGCGCACCTGCCCGGCGCCGCGTGGAAGGGGGTTCCTGATGGCAGTTGACAGCGCTGTGACCCGGTACCACGACATCGGGGCCGAAGCGGGACTCGGGCAAGGGTGGACGGGAGTGGACCAGACGTGAAGGGTTCTGGTCGGCATGCGGGTGCCGAGGGCCTGGCCGTACCTGCCGGCCTCGGCCCGCGAGCCGCCGCCTTCGCGCTCGACTACCTGCCGATCGCGGTCTACCTGGTGGTCCTGGTGGCGCTCGGCGAGGCCGTCGGATGGGCGTTCCCCGACGCGATGGCGCGCGCCTTCGGACAGGCGGCGCGGGCGCAGGCCATCGGCTTCGCGCTGGCGGGTGGCGAGCCCACGCCGGTCCACCAGGCGCTGTTGGCGCTGACGTGGCTGCTGGTGGGCGCGAACGCGGTGGGGATCGCGGTGGGTCGGCGGGCGGTGTACGACGTGGTGGCGGGGACGAGGGTCGTGCGGAGCGAGCGGTTGGGCTGATCTCGGGCGGCGCCTGCGCAATCCGCCGCCGCCGTTCAGCTTCCGTTCGCAGCCCGTCGTCGCGACGACGCGAACGCCGCCGAGTACTGTGGAAGGGGAGGTCGTGCTCGTTCTGAGCGATGTGAAACTCGACGCCATCGCGGGCCTGTGTCGCGCGTACGGCGTGAAGCGGCTCGACCTGTTCGGTTCGGCGGCAACGGGGTCGTTCGAGCCTGGTCGGAGCGACGTCGACCTCTTGGTCGACTTCGGGGACATGGGGGGCCGCGCCAAGGCCCACGCGTACTTCGACCTTCAGGAGGGCCTCCACGACCTGCTCGGTACCGAGGTGGATCTCGTGATGGTGGCGGCGGTCAAGAACCGCTACCTCGCTCGCGACATCGAGCGCACGAAGCGACGGCTTTGTGCCGCGTAGCGCCGCCGCCTACCTGGCCGATGTCCTCGAAGCTTGTGACGCGATCGAATCGGTCCTCGAGGGCGTCGACCTCGCGGCGTACCGAGCTCACCGCGCCGTCCGATCGTAGGTCGAGCGCGAGTTCATCATCATCGGCGAGGCGGTTGCGGGTCTCCGGCGTGTGGCGCCCGAATGGGCTTCCAGCATCACGGACGCCCCGGTGATCGTTGGCTTCCGCAACGTGTTGACGCACGAGTACGCTGCCGTCGATCACGACGCCGTGTACGGCGTAGCGACCGAGGACCTGACGACGTTGCGGCGCGAGTGCGCTTCCTTGCTTGCGCGGGCGGAGCCCGAGGAGTAGTTGGACTGCGGCGCGGTTCCCGTGGCACGACGACCTGTCGTGGAGGGAGCGCTCCGCGAACGCGTGAGGCGCGTCGAGTATCCTGTCGGCATGAGGTCAACGGAGCGCTCGGCGGCAGCCTCTCGCCGGGCCCGACCGGTCGCCGCGCTCGGCATCGCTGCCGCGCTGATCGTCGGCGCTGCTGCCCTCGCCTCGGACCTCGTGCCCGACCCGCTCGTATGGGCGCCCTACCCGGAGCAGGCCGGGATCTCGTGGGTGTGGGTGACGGCCGTCGGCAGCGTCACTCTCGACGCGTCGTTCGGCGACGTCACCCGGGTCGATCCTGGGGGGTGGCTGCGCATCGAGGAGCGCCGCGCGAACGAGGCCCGTTCGATCGTCGCCGTGCCGCAGGCGGGGACGGATCGCTCGGCGGGAGATGGCGGCGCCGACGTCGAGGGTTCCGGTGTGCTGGTCAGCTATGTCGTCGATGGTCGCGCGGCGGCGTGGGACGACGCCGCTCGTGCGTGGCTTGCCCAACTCGTGACGATCGACAGCGCCCTGGTCGACGCCATTCGAGCCCTGGAGCGCGGCCGCTCGGGCGCCAGTGGCGGGACCCTGACGACGACCGACGCAGCGTGGGTGTCTGTCGTCCAGGTGGATCCGAGCATGCTGGAGACCTTCGGGCCGAACCAGTTGAAGTGGTCGCTCTTCGGACTCGGTGGGCCGCATCCGCGCGACCCAGGCCTGCCTCGACGCGAGCCTGGTCCGATCGACCTCGCCACGGAGGTGCAGGTGGCCCTCTTCGTCGCGCACCAGCTGTTGGCGCATGGCCTGGTGACGCCCGAGGCGCTCGAGGCGTTCCTCCACGCCCTCGAGATGCAGGTGCGCCAGCTCGAGGACGAGGCGACACCCCCGAGCGGTCCGTGAGGGTGACGGCCGACTCGGCGGTGGACGCTGAGGTGCACGCGGACGCGTAGGGAATCGCTTCGTGGTGGCTCGAGCACGTTCCGATGGCTCATGACGCTCGCATGCCCGGCCGGAGCGCTTGAGCACACCCCGGTGCCTTGCGCGACGCCACCCCGCCCCGGGCGGGTCTACGGTCGACCATGACGAGTTCCCCGATCGTCCCCTGCATCTGGCTCGACGACCAGGCCGAAGCGGCCGCCGACGTCTACCGCGCCGCGTTCGGCGGCGGCAGCATCGACGCCGTCACCCACTATCCCGGCTCGGCGCCGAACCCGAGCG
>REEJ01000133.1 GCA_007695125.1 Trueperaceae bacterium
GGCGCGGAACTCGTCAACGCCCGGTAGGTGACTTCGATCCAGCGGGTCTCGTTGGCCGGGACGTCGATCGAACCGACGGGTTCGGGCTCGGTGGTGACGCCCGAGGCGATCACCACCTCGTCGGGCACCGGCGGCACCCACGGGGTCATGGCACAGCCGCTCGCCACGAGCACGACCAGCGCCGCGGCGAGGGCGACGCATGCGCGAGTGCGGAACAGCATCAGAGCGTCCATGACAGCATCATACGAACGCCTCGATGAACGCCGGTTCGAGCGGCGTTCATCGAGGCGTCATGGCTGCGCTCCTCCACCATGCGCACACTGCGCAGCCCGTCACCGTTGACATCGACGTCGCGCTTCTGAACGGGTTGAGAGAGTCTAGGACCGCGGTATGCCGTCGTTTAGGGCAAGCGGGTCAGAAGCATGTGGTCCACCTCGTTCAAACTGTCGCAACCGAGCGTCAACCTGAGCAACGAGTTGACTCTGCTGCCTGAGCCTCCGGAACTGGGGAACCGTGTGACAGCTTGCATCACCGCGCTCGACAGTCATTGAGTCCCGATTTCCGGGAGCCTGAGCGAGGCTCGAGAGCCCCGCTATGCTCCTGACGATCCCTATGTGCATCACGAAGACGGGTGGCTGCTGGGAGGAGCCACGGCCGCCCCACTTGGCAATCGAGCCAGCTGCTCAGTTCGCGTAGATGACGTACCGAGATGCGTCGCTAGGCCCCGCCGTCCCGTTCGGCGAACGCACCAACACGGATGAACCGCACGGAACGAGGTCGCTGACTTCGCCAACGCCATACGTTCCCACCACCGTCACGAGCTCGAACTGCCCCAAGTAAGCATCGACTGACCGCTCGAGCTCAAGGTACACCTCGCCGAACCACGGTCCGGTGCTCGGGCACGTGAACACGAAGTAGTCGACATCATCAACTGTTTCGATAGCGCCACTCACGCCCGTATCCGGAGCCGTTACGTGGATCGTGGTTGGGTCACTCGGGGTACTGCTCGACGTGTCCCAAGCCTCGATGCCATAGGCATAGAAGCGTACGGTTCTGCTTGACGAAGCTGCGTTGGCGATTCGCACGTACACATCACCACTCTGGTAGCGCTCGGCAACACATGGGCCGAAGCACTTCCACGGTGAGCTGAGACTTGAACGCTCAGCTTGCGACTCGACGGTGGAAGTCGCAGCTCGCATGGCCGTTGCGGTGCCGAACAACAGCGGCGAGCGGCTCACGAGTTCCGCTCTGCGACCCCTTTGTCCCCACGTTTCGAGCTGCAATCCACTACTGCTGTCAGTTGGAACAATCTCGACAAAGCGGTGGTCGGCATCGGACGAACCGAAGGTTACGCGAACCCACACCTCGTCGCGCGCTGGCACCGTAATCGTGCGCAGAGCGTCCGGTTGCTGGGCTTCGGGCACAAAAGCCTGCGCGCCAATCACGAAGTCTACGTCGGGCGGGACAAACGGTGTGATCGGGATCGTCCCACCGCACGCTACGAGCAGTGCAGAGAGGACGACCGCTGCGATGAGCATGCGGATAGACGACATAGAGACCTCCATCACGATCAGCATAGGCGGTGGCGAACGTGCGCCGGATGGCAGCGGGCACAAGCAACCTTCATGACCGCCGTACGCTCGCCTCACGACCGCGCGCCGCGCGCGGTCTACTCCAATGCCATCAGGAACGGGTACAAGTCGGGCGCGCCCGGCTGCAGCTCGACCTCGAGGTCGGCAGCGGCCTCTCCGATGCGCTCGAGGATCTCCTTCGCGGCATCCGGGCCCACGTCGGCGCTGTAGAACAGCGTCGCGATGTCGTGCTCCTGGCCGTGCTCACGGATCAACTCGATCAGGCACGCTGCCGGCTCGTCGGCGCGCACGACGAGCACCCCGTCGACCAGGCCGATGGCGTCGCCGCTCTTGACCGCCACGCCGTCGATGTCGGCGTCGCGCGACGCGATCGTGACCTCGAACGTCCGGGCCGAAGCGGCGGCCTCTTCCATCGCCTCGAACATGTCGTCGAGGCCCTGCTCCTCGTCGAACGGCACGGCCGCGGCGAGGCCGGAACCGAGCGTCCGGGTCGGCAACACCCGGATCGTCTTCTCCGGCACGAGCTCCGCCACGCGTTCGGCGGCCATGATGATGTTCTTGTTGTTCGGCATGATTACGACCTCGGGCGCACCGAGCGAGCGCACCGCGTCGGCGATGTCCTGCACCGAGGGGTTGTCGGTCTGACCGCCGCCCACGACGCGAGCGCCGAGGCTGCGGAACACCTTCGTCACGCCGTACCCGTTCGACACAGCGACCAGTCCGGCCCGCACGGGCTGCGCCTCGGCCGCGTCGACGTCGGCCAGGATCTCGGAGTGCTGCTCGCTCATGTCCTCGACCTTGGAGCGCACCATCCGTCCGTAGCGGCCCACGAGCGCCAGCAGCTGCTCGGGCTGTTCGGTATGGATGTGCCCCTTGACGAAGCCCTCGGCACCCACGACGAGGAGCGAGTCGCCGAAGGACGCGACGGCCTCCTGGATCTCGGTCGTGTCGACGGTGACGTCGGACAGCAGGAACTCGGTACAGAAGCCGAAGGCCTCTTCCTCGAAGTCCTGTTGCGCCCGCCTCGTGACCTTCGGCGGCTCCGGCAGGTCGCGACCCTCGTAACAGGCGACGATGCCCTCGAACATCCGCAGCAAACCGAGACCGCCGGCGTCGACGACGCCAGCCTGCTTGAGGATCGGCAGCTGCTCGGGCGTCTTCGCGAGCGCCTCGTGGCCGGCCTCGAGCATGGTGCGGAGCAGCGGGAGCGGTCCCTCGCCCTGCTCCGCAGCCGCTTCGGCCGCGTCGGCCAAGGCGCGAGACACCGTCAGGATCGTTCCCTCGACCGGCTTCATCACGGCCGCGTAGGCGCTGTTCGTGGCACTTCGCAGCGCCTGCCCCAACGCGTCAGCGTCGAGCGACGACGTCGTCTTGGCGGACTCCGCGAAGCCCTTGAGCACCTGGGAGAGGATCACGCCGGAGTTGCCGCGGGCGCCGAGCAGCGACCCGTACGACAGCGCGTGACAGACCCCGGGCATCTGTGTCGGCGACTCCTCGTCGAGCTGCCGGCGCACGGACTGCAGGGTCAAGTGCATGTTGGTGCCGGTGTCGCCGTCGGGCACCGGGTAGACGTTGAGGGCGTTCACCTCTTCGATGTGGACGCCCAGGTACTCGGTCGCGTAGCGAAACGCCGCCGCCAGGTCCTCCGGACCGAGCGTCGCCGGGTCGCTCCGCTGCGCTTCGCTCACGTCGCCTTCAACCACGGCTGACCCCGGCGACGTGCACGACGATCCGGTCGGCCTTGACGCCGGCGTACGTCGAGGCGGCGTACGCCACCCGCTCGCGCACAGACTCCGCGACCGCTGGGATGTTCACGCCGTACGCGACCACCACGTGCAGGTGGACCTCGCACGTGCCGGCCTCGGCATCGTGTGCGACATCGACGCCCTCATCGACCTGCTGGAGGCCGAGGACGCGCCGCAGACCCTCTCCCAGGCTCGCCGGCGCCATGCCGACGACCCCAGGCACCTCGTGCGCGGCCAGACCCACGATCGTGGCCACGGCGGCGTCTGAGACCTGGACACGGTCGGCCTCACGCCGCGGCGTCAACACCGTGGCGGTATCGTCGTCGGTGCGATCGGTGGCGTCCTTGCGGGCAACCGCGGTCGGTCGGCGTGGTTCCATGCGTCGGTCCTCCTCAGTGGCGCGGTCAATCATACCGGACGTCCCGGTCGGCGCATGCGCGCCGCACGTGCTCACGCTCGTTCATCCCGTTCGTCGTCCCATCGCTCGACGTCCACACGCGCCCACGCCACCTCCACGCCCGCCCCTACGACGAACCGCTCGGCCGCTGCCAGCGTGCCGCGCAGCGCGTCCGAGTCGGTACCGACCGTTGCGATCGCCAGGCGCTCCCAGGCGTGGGCATCGTGCCCTGCGACGCGCGCGACGACCACCTGATAGCGGCGCTTCAGCCCCTCCACGATGGGCTTGACCACGGCGCGCTTCTCCTTGAGCGACCGGACCCACGGCATGCGGATCTCGACGTGGGCGACGGCGACGTACGTCGCCACGTCACGCCATGCCGGCGAGGAAGCCGAGCTTCCGAACGGCGCGGATCATGTCCATCACCGTCA
>REEJ01000042.1 GCA_007695125.1 Trueperaceae bacterium
GAGCGGGTGTCGGCGACAACCCCGATCCGTCGCGCTACCTCGCGGCGATCGTGCGCGACGGTGACGTGCCCGTGCCGCAGGCGAACGTGACGGGCTTCCTGGTCGGCCGCGACAACGGCTTCGGGCCATGGCCCATGGACGCCACCAGCGACGAGGGTGGGGTGGCGCTCCTCGAGGACCTGGAGGCATCGACCTGGATCCCGTCCGGGACGTACGACGTCCTCGTCGCCGCCGCGGCGGCGACACCGAACGCGTTCCTGGTCGCACGCTACGAAGACGTCGCCGTACCGGGCGTGGTCGACGTGGACCTGGCCGATCCTCGGCTCGTCGAGGTCGACATCACGCTCGATCCGGACGCCGCGCCCGACGCGCTGGTCGTGTTCGGTCGGCAGGTCAGCGGGTGGACGCTGTTCACCGATGCCGTCTTCGTCGGGACGGGTGTGACGACCGTGCTGCTCGAGCCGGAGCGCCACCAGACGTACACCTGGTACGGCTGGCGGGGTGACGATCCGGTGCTGGAGATCGACGAGGTGGACCTCACCACGGCTCGGTCGCACCGGTTGACGTTGGACGAGGCGCAACTCGTGTTGGTGGCCGTCGAGCCGACGCTGCCGCAGTCCGTCGCGGACGCGACGACACGCGTCTGCCTGAGCGACGCGCGCGAGCGCCACCGTCACCTGTTCGGGTTCTGTCCCGACATGCAGCCGGTTCGTGCGTCACCGTTCGTGGCGAACCTCCAGGCCGACGTTCGCTTCGACGACGACGACGACGGCGACGTCGAGCGAGTTCTCCGGTTCGACCTCGGTCAGCGTGACATCGCCCCGGCGGGGGGCGAGCTCGTGATCGCGCTCGGAGGGGTGGTCACGGCGGAGATCGACACCCTCGAGGCCACGTACGCCCCGGGTGCGCGGGTTTGGGTGACGGGATCGGTGCGCGACGCGAGCGGCAACCCACTCGACGTCGTGCACACGGTCACCCGATCACCGTTCCGAATCATGACGGTTCGTCCCATGCTGGTCGTCACCGACGCGCTCGGTGAGGTCGTTCACGAGGCCGAGGTGTTCCGCACGCTCTCGGCGACGTGGGGTCCGGAGTTCACGCTCGCCGACGACGCGGCGCCCGGCGCGTACACCGCGACGTTCACCTGGGACACCGGGGCGTACCAGGGTGCGCTCGAGGCGACCACGACGTTCGAGGTCGTGGCCGAGTGACGCGATCACCATGGAGGCAACGCGCTGAACGAGATGTTCGAGACGCTCGATACGGACAACGGCGACGCAGCGCGTCGAGCGCGGTCCGACGCGGCGACGCCGCGCCGAGCGCGAGCCGGTCCGGCCCGCCCGCCAGGCAATGGGGGACGGCCGCGCGCGGCCGTCCCCCGAGGTGCGTGACGATGGCGGCGGGTCAGAAGCCGAAGACCACCGAGAACACCGGTTCGTCGATCGAGCGCGCGCCGATCGCGAAGCTCGTCTCGGACTCCGTCCAGGTCATCTGGTTCCAGCCCTCCTCGAGGGACGCGTTCGCCGAGAGGGTGAACCCGTCGAACGAGCATTCCGTGCCGGTGGTGGTGAGGGTGGTCGCTCCGGTCGCGTAGACGACGCTGACGGAGGTGAACTCGTCGGGTTCGTCGTCGATGTCGATCTCTTCGCTGAAGGTGATGGCGAAGTCGAAGCCGAAGGGTGTGAAGAAGAATGGTGCGGGAAAGGCGAGGAACTCCCCGAACGTCTGGGTGACGAGCACGCTGGGGTCGCTGGCGACGATCGAGCAGTCGGCGTCGCCGACGTAGAAGTCGAACGGGATGGCGTCCTCGGCGGTGCGCATGACCGAGCTTGGGAGCGCGTCGCCGTCGGGCAGGACGAGCTCGAAGCTGCCGTCGCTCTCGACGAGGGCGATGCTGGCGAAGTAGACGCCCTCCTCGATCTCGACGACCTGTGAGGGTTGGGCGGTCGAGGCGTCCGCGTCGAGGCCTGCGATGGAGGCCTGGAGCGCTGCGCGGGCCGCGCCGTCGGCCCCACCGCTCACGGAGGCGCTGAGGGCTGCGGCCTCGATGTCGATCAGCAGGAGCGTCGTAGCGAGCAGTGGGATGGGGTCCTCGCCCTCGGGTACGGGAGCGATGGCGGTGCCGCGCAGGACGGCGGGCTCCGGCTCCGGCTCCGGTGTCGGCGCCTGGGCGCAGGCGGCGATCAGCGCGACCGCGAGGAGCGCTGCGAGGAGCGTGGTGAGGGTGCGTGGTCGTGGCGCGTTGGTGCTGCGACGTTCGGACGTGTGGTTCGGATCGGTCATGCTACCTCCCTGAGTCCACGCTCGCGCCGGCATCGATGGGCCTTGGGACGGTCGCGCTACGTGGACGTTGAGTCAGGGTGGCATGCGCGCTCGGCGCGGCGATGAGGGATGGGCCACATGGGGGCGGGCTGCGTCGAGCCGCATGCCGATAGCGCGGCTTCGTGGGTGATGCGCCGGTCGGCCCTCGCCCTGTACTCACGCAGACGTTCAACAGGGTTTAACATTCCTGCATGGACCCTCGATGGCGTCATCTGCACGATCTGGCGATGCGTCAGCTCGGTCACGTTGCCACGCGTCAGGTCGAGGAGGCGGGGCTGACGCGGCCGGCGCTCCACTACCAGGTCCGTGCAGGTCTTCTCGAGCGCGTGGCGCGCGGCGTGTACCGCTTCGCGACGTTCCCACCTGGTGACCGGGAGCGCGATGCGGTGGTGCTGCTGTGGGCGGGGGTGGATCAGGGTGTCACCGCCGCGTTCAGCCACGAGACGGCACTTCAGCACTACGGGCTGACGGACGTGTTCCCGGAGAAGCTCCACCTGACGGTGCCGCCCGACTTCCGGAAACGGCCACCGGGCGACGTCGTGCTCCACCGCGCGGCGCTCGGGCCCGACGACGTTCGTCGCGAGGGCCTGCTCGCCTTCACCAGGCCGGCACGGACGTTTCTCGACCTTCTCGCCTCGGGGTTCCCAATGGAGGCGCTGTGCGATGCGTACCGCGATGCCGTCGACCGTGGGATCGTGCGTCGGAGCGCGCTGGAGCGCAACGGTGTGACCGTGCGGACGTACGTCGATGGGGGGCCGTCGGTGGATCGTGCGGTACTGATCGAACGCCTTGGCCAGCTTCTCGAGGGAGCGTGACGTGCGATACGCCGACGGAGTTGCCTTCCGCAAAGCGCTGGTCGATCGTCTCCGCCGCCAACACCCCGATCAGGACGTTGGTCGCTTGCAGAAGCGGGTGGCCATGGAGCGCTTCCTGGCTCGTGTCGTGTCGGCGCTCCCGGAGCAAGCACGACTCAAGGGTGGCTACGCCTTGGAGCTTCGCCTCCTGCGGGCACGTGCGACGCAGGACATCGACCTCGCATTACGCGACGTGCCGGCCGGCGAGGACCTCGAGGCGCTGCGGGACGCGGCTGAACTCGATCTCGGCGACCATCTGACGTACCGGATCGAGGCGACGACCCGTGGCGCCCCGCAGGGCGCCCCGTACGGGGGTGCGCGCCTGACGGTGGTGCCGGAGCTTGGCGGGCAACGCTTCATGCCCTTCCCGCTCGACGTGGGCCTGGGCGATGCCGACCCAGGTGCTGCCGATGTCCTTCGCGGAGGTATCGATCTTGGCTTCGCCGGCCTGGCACCCCTCGACGTGCCGGCAGTTCCGGTCGCGGTGCATGTCGCCGAGAAGCTGCACGCGCTCTCGCACCGCCGGTCGGACGGGCGGGAGAACTCCCGGAGCAAGGACCTGATCGACGTCGTCCTTCTGCGGCAGCACGCTTTCGCAGACGTCGAGGCCGTACGCCAAGCCGTCGTTGCGACGTTCGAGCGGCGGGCAACCCACGAGCTTCCCGTGCGGATCGACGTGCCGGTACAGTCGTGGGCACGGGAGTACCAGAAGCTCGCGACCGACCTGCATCTCGGCCTTGGCGTCGATACGATAGAAGGCGGCGCGGAGGTTTTAGGCGACCTCTTGGTCGCGATCCGGCGCGCCGGTGAATGGTGACGGTCATGGACACGCGCTCGGGTGGCGAGCCGTTGGCGATCCACCCGTCCGGCGTGCGCCGGGAGCTGGTCACGCCTACCGCGTCGTCCGTCCCACCACCCCAGTGGCCACCTCGACCGCCCTCCCCACATGCTCATCCGTCAACGTCGGATGGCACAGGAC
>REEJ01000039.1 GCA_007695125.1 Trueperaceae bacterium
CGCGGGCGCGACGGCGACGAGGTTGGTGAAGCGCAGGCCACCCTCGGCGTAGGGCAGTTCGAAGGCGTCGCCGTAGGGCTGCAGGCCGATCGCTGCGTAGCGCGCGACGAGGAAGGCGCGCGCGGCGTCGTGGCCGGGGCTGCCGACGCGCCGATCGCGCACCGCGCAGAGGGCCTCGACGTCGCGGCGGAGGCGGTCGGCGGTGGCGGACCGGTCGTCGGGCGTGAATCCGTCGGCGGGCGTGGTCATCAGGAGGTGCTCGGGGGTCTCGGCGTCGGTGCGCCTCAGCCTTCGCGTTCCCAAGGCCATGGCCCTGGCGCAACAGCGAGCGCGACGGCGATCGGTCCCACGTGCACCGCGAGGGCCGCGCCGGTCGGGGTCAGGTCGGACCAGAGGATCGGGTGGCGCTCGGCGATGCTCGCGAGGACGGCCTTGGCATCGTCGGGGTCGACGCCGTGCACCAGGCCGACGCGCAGCGGCGTGCCCTCGCCGAAGCGCGTGGTCACCTGTTGGGCCATGGTCTTGATCGCGCGCTTCCAACCGCGGGCGCGTGCGGCGGTGACGTAGGCGCCCACCTTCTTGTCGACGGTCACGATCGGCTTGAGGTCGAGGACCGTTCCGAGCGTCGCCTGCACGCGTCCGATGCGCCCGCCGCGCTGGAGGTACGTGAGCGTCGCGAGCGTGAAGTAGAACTCGGTCTCTTCGTGCACCGCTTGCATCCACTGCACGGCGGTGTCGCGATCCTTGCCGAGCGCACGCGCGGCCATGGCGGCGTGCACCTGGAACGACTGCCCGGCGCAGACGGTGCCAGAGTCGTGGAGCGCGACGTCGACATCCGGGGCCAGCGCGCGCGCCTGGTTGGCCGCGTTCATGCTGCCCGAGAGCGCGGACGACACCGTGATCGCGACGACCGGCCGCTCCGCTTGGAGGAAGCTGTCCGCGTAGACCTGAGGGGCGGGCTGGCTGGTGGTCGGGTGGGGCCCGCCGTCCTCGAGGTGGCCGAGGATGTCGGCGAGCGGGATCTCGGTCGAGCGGTGCGTCGCCTCGCCGATCTGCACCACGAAGGGGGTGACGATCGGGTCGTTGGCGAGCGTCGGGAACGCGTCGAAGCCGTGGTCGGAGACGACGTCGAAGCGGGCGTCGGGTCGTGGGTCGCTCACAGGCTGCGGCTCTTGGGTGCGGTTCATACCTGGACGATACCCGCTGGCTGCGGCGGCACCCGCTCCGGCCGGAGTCAGGTCGCGGTGGGCTCGAGCGCGTGGCGGTGCAACTCGCGCAGGGTGGGCGTCGGCACGTCGGTCTCCTTGGCCAACGACAGGAGTTGGCGGCTCAACGTGGCCATCTCTTCGCGGGCGTTGCGCGCGTGTCGAGCGCCGCCGATGTCCATGATCCGCATCCGCATCACGATCCGGAACAGCAGCATCAGCAGGAAGTCCGGGAGTGCGGCGAGGATCCGCATGCTCTTCGGCTCGATCGGGAACTCCTTCGCCTGCAGGACCGCGAAGGCCTCGCGCATGCCTCGGATGAACATCCGGAGCGCCTCACGGTCGCGGGCCAGCCGGTAGTTGCAGCTGCCGGCCATGTACATGGCGTTGACCATCGGTGTGCCGAACGCCATGTGGTAGCGCTTCCAGGCATCCATGTCGGCGTTGAACTCCACGCCGAACCCTGCTGCGCGGAAGGCGTCGGCGATGCGCTTCAGGCGTTCGGACTCGCTGCCGTCGAGTTCACCGAACGTCATGTTCTGCGACGCCATGTAGTGGACCACGTGCCCGTCGCGCTCACCACCGATGTTGGCATGACCGATCAGCACGCGCTCGCGGCCCAGGGCGTCGATCAACGGCTCGAAGCCGGTCACGGTGTTGTGCATGAACACGAAGCTGGGGATGTGCGGGTTCTCGGCCAGGGCCGGTAGCGCCGCCTCGACCTGCGTCGCTTGGATCGGCACCACGCACACGTCGAAGTGCTCGTCGCGAGGCATCCGGTCGACGACCTTCACCGGCGTGCTGGTCCGTTCGCCGGAGCCGAACGTCTCGAGCACGATGCCGTGCTCACGGATGTCGGCGAGGCGCTGCCCGCGTGCGAGCACGGTGACGTCGTAACCGGCCTCAACCAGCCGGGCGGCATAGACGCTACCGAGCACGCCAGCACCGAAGAACAGGATGCGCATGTCCGCCACGTCGATCAACTCCTTACCAGTCGCGTGCTGCGCACCAGCACGCCTTCCCGGCAGGTGTCGATATACACGATTGTAGCAACCGCACTCGGGACGCTTGTCCAACCTCAGAACAGCAGGTTCCAGTACGTCAGCGTCGCCATGAAGACCAGGGCGAGGGCTGCGAGCAGCGTGTAGTGCAGCCGTGCGAGCACGCCCCAGAAACGCCGGAGCCAGACGAGGATGGCGAGTGGCGTGAGGGCGATGCCGGTCACGATCAGGAGCACCTCCGGGACGTAGAGGACCGGGCTCCAGGCCGGTTCGACGCCGAACGCCGCCAGCGGCTGGCCGAGGATGGGGTCGATGGAGCCGGCGATCAACACCACGCCGAGCAGGCTGATCAGGACCGAGGCGGCGAAGGCCACGGCGGTCCAGCGAGCGACGCGCGCCGCCCGCGGCTGCGGTGTGCGGCGTGTCCGGATCGCGCGCAGACCCGACGCGAGCGACCAGCCGACCAGGGTGAGGAGGCAGACCAGCGCGGTGCCCCCGATGGCCAGCACGGTGACGCCGGTCGTCCGGTACCAGGGCGCAGCCTCGTACGAGACCTTGCCGTCCGTGAAGAGCATGGTGCGGCCGCTGGCGCCGTCGGCGAACACGAGGGTGTTCAGTGCGCCGTAGGGGAAGATGCTGTGGCCGTCGCGCAGCGCGGTGTACACGCCCGGCTCGACCTCTGCGAAGCGCGTCGCCTCGCCCAGGACGCTGACGCCGAGGAAGCCGTCGGCGTCGACGCGCACCTGCACGGCCTCCATCAGGCCGAGGAGACTCTCGTCGCTGGAGTAGCTGCGCCGGTTGGCGTGGTACTCGCCGACGAACGCTGCGCTGCGCTCCGCGGCGCCGGCGGCCTGCACCGGTGGCTCGCTGGCCGGCTCCGGGAAGAACGTGTCGAGGAGCGTGTGGAACAGCGTGAGCGGCTCGGCGTAGCTGCCGCCCGTGTACGAGACGAACAGGCCGAGGTCGTGCTCGGGGAGCAGGAACAGGCCGCTCTGGTACGAGAAGATGTCGCCGCCGTGGAAGAGCACCCGCTGGGCGTTCACGGTGCGCTCCACGAACCCGAAGGCCATCCCGTCCAGGCGCGGGTGGTGACCGAACTGCCGCTCGTGCATCACCTCGAGCGTCTCGGGCGCCAAGGCGCCTCCGCCGTCGCCGAGGTGGGCGAGCATGAAGCGGGCCATGTCGGCGGCCGTGGTGCTCGTGCTGCCGGCAGGCGTCATCCCGGTGAAGACGAAGCGGTCGCGCTGCAACTCGCCATCGATGACGCGTGAGGCCCGCGCCAGGTGGGGAGCGAGGTCGGGGGGCAGGGGTTGGGCGAAGGTGCTGCGGTCCATCGACAGCGGTGCGAAGACGTGCTCGTCGACGTAGCGCGCGAAAGGCTGACCGCTCACGCGCTCGACGATGTAGCCGGCGAGCGCCGCGCCGTAGTTCGAGTAGGCGACGGCCTCGCCCGGGCGGAAGATGCGCTTCGGCATGCGCTCGCGCATCGTGTCCGCGAGGCTGGGTACGTCGGCCGCGTCCAGGGAGTAGCCGCCGCGGGCGTCCTCGAAGCCGGCCGTGTGGGTCAGGAGGTGGGCGAGGGTGATGGGCCCGGGGTCGCCGCGGAAGGGGTGGTGCTCGAGCGTGCGGGGCAGCTCGAAGTCGAGGTAGGTGGCGATGTCGGCGTCGAGGTCGAGCAGGCCCTGCTCGACGAGTTGCATGACGGCCGTGAAGGTGATGAGCTTGCCAGCCGAGCCGATCCGGAAGAGGGTGTCGGCGTCGACGGGGCGCCCGTCCTCGACGTTCGCGACCCCGTAGCCTCGGGCGATGACCACGTCGCCGTCGAGCACCACGGCGACGGTGGCGCCGGGGATGCCGGTGGCGTCGAG
>REEJ01000041.1 GCA_007695125.1 Trueperaceae bacterium
TCGTCGCGTACCCTGAGCGACTTGCGCACCAGCAACTCGTGGCGACTCACCGCGCCGTTGCGGCGCGGGCGGGCGCTCGCCGATCGAGCGATCCAGCGCGCGAAGCGCTCGTCGACGCTGCGGGCCGTCGCTCGCCGCGTGCGCGGAGCGTTGCGGTCGCGCCCCGCTGCGCCGGGCTCCACCGCGCCGGGCTCCACCGCGCCGGGCCCCACCGCTCGTCGTCGCGGTCCGCGTGACTCGCGCGATCCACTCGAGCTCCTGCACGCGCATGCGGTGCCGGACGAGGCGGCGTTGCGTTCAGCCTACGAGGCGTCGGACGTCGCCCGCGAACCGGCCACCTTCGCGCTGGTGCGCGTGATCGGGAACGACCTGTACCCGCGCCACAAGCGCGGCCAGTCGCGCGAGAACCTCGCCTTCGTGCTCGAGCACGAGCCGGAGCTCGAGGGTTGCACCAAGGCCTGGATCGTGAACCGCATCCAAGACACCGACGAGGAAGCCGCGATCATCGAGCTCCTCGACCGTCACGGTCAGACGTACCGGCGCATCGCCTTCGACCAGGACGCCTATGCTCGGATCGGGTTCGACCACGCCGCGCTGCCGAGTCCCGACTACCTGGCCAGCGCCGACCACGCCGCGCTCGAGCCGGCGATGCAACGCCGACTGGTCACCGCGCTCTACCGGCCCAAGAACCTGTACGTGATGCACAACAACGGTGCGCGCAATGCCGCCGTGGAGTATGCGCACGAGCTCGCCACGTGGGCGCTGCCGTGGGACGGCAACGGCTTCGTGCGGGCCGACGCCTGGAACGCGTTGCGGGAGGCGGTGCTGGCGCGGCCGTACCTGCCCTACTTCGTGGTGCCGATGCAGCGCGTCGAGGACAACGCCGACCTGCTCCGCGACGACTACCACGCCCACCCCGTCGAGGAGCCGCAAGTGGTGTTGCGCCGCGACGCCCGCGAGCGCTTCGACGAGCGCTTCCCGTACGGCCGGCGGCCGAAGGTCGAACTGTTCTGGCGGCTCGGCGTGCCGGGACCCTGGGAGCGTTGGAACGACGACCCGTGGGACCAGGTTCGCAACCCGCAATCGCAGGAGGCAGGCCGCTTCGGCGTCGCGGGTTGGGTCGCTCGGCTCGCGTCCGGGGTTGCGCATCTGGAGCGGTCGGATCTCGCGAGCTTCCGCGATCGGGGCGTGGTGCGGCAGAGCGCGATCGTCGCCACCATCGATCGGTTGGACGAGCAGGTGCACGCGCGCCTCGACGAGGTCGACGACGTGGCGCCCGCGACGCTGCTCTACGCGCCGCGATCGCTGACCGCGGCGCGTGCGGCGCTTGCGGACCGGACGCATGCCCCGGCGAGCGCCGTGGTCGGGGCGCTGCTCGCGCACGCCGATGCCGCGCTCGCTCGCGGCCCATACGCCGTGACCGACAAGACCACGACCGCGCCGAGCGGCGATGCGCGCGACTACTGGCATCCGGCACCCTACTGGTGGCCGAACCCGGCGACGCGCGACGGTCTTCCGTATGTGCGCCGCGATGGCGAGCGCGTGCCCGGCACGCGGATGTACGAGCCGAGCAGCGACCGCTACGACCGCACGCGGCTCCAGCGCGTGTTCGACGACACGACCGCGTTGGCCTTGGCCGGCCACCTGACGGGCCGCGACGACCTGCTGCAGCGCGGTGCCGCGACCGTCCGACGCTGGTTCCTCGACCCGGAGCACGGCATGCGGCCGCACCTTCGCTACGCCCAGGTGCGGCTCGGTCACGACGGCGACGAGGGTGCCCCCACCGGCATCATCGAGATGAAGGACCTCTACTACCTCCTCGACGCAGCGCGGGTGCTGCGACACCACGGTGCGTTGACGAGCGAAGACGACGCCGCGCTGCGCGTATGGCTCGAGACCTACCGCGCCTGGCTGGCGACGAGCCGCCAGGGCATCGCCGAGTGCGCCGCACCGAACAACCACGGTACGTACTACGACCTGCAGACCGGCGCGATCGCCGCCTACCTCGACGACCATGACGGCGTCCGCGCCGCACTCCTGCGCGCCGAGGGACGTTTGGCGGTGCAGTTCGACGACGACGGCGAGCAGCCGCACGAACGGAGCCGGACCATCAGCGCCCACTACTACCTGTTCAACCTCCAAGGGTGGCTCCATCTGCTCCACCTAGGCGCGCGTTGTGGGTATGTCCCACGCGACCTCGATGCGGTCAGCCCGTTCGACCGAGTGGGCCGCGGTGTGAGCCGTCTGTTCGCGCTCGCGGCCGAGCCCTGGCCGTACCAACAGCAGGGGCCCGTCGCATGGGAGCGCCTCGAACCGATCGCCTCCATGGCGCTGCGGCTCGGCCTCGCGGAGCACGTGCCCGAGGCGTGGCGCGGGCGCAGCGTGGAAGGGTGGCTGGCCGCAACACCCGTCCTCGACCCGCACGATGGCGCGCACCCGTACTGGAACCTGGCGTGGTGCGCCCACGCGTCGGGCCGCAGGGCCGGCGACGCGTGAGTGGTGCGACGTTCAGGTACGTCGTCGTGGCGCTCCTGGCTCTTGCCGCCATCGTCGTCAACTTCGTGGACTTCCCTCGTGTCGAGGCGCACACGGAGCCGAACTGGCGGGCGCTCGACATCGTCGGACCCCATGAGTCGCCGCTCGATCGGGTCGAGCCTGTTCGTCGTCGCTACGGGTTGTTCGTGGCCATCGCCGAGGCCGCACCGCGGGCGGTCGTGTCGGGTGCGTGCAGGCAGCATGTGCCTTCGATTCGCCAACACCTGTTCGGTGTCGCTGGCGTCGTCCGTTCGCAACGCGACCGTCGCCTCGACAGCGACGCGATCCTTGCGGATCTGGACCTGGCGCCACACGTCGTCTATCGTCAAGACTCCTTGATCGACGCCGTCGTGGCCGTCGAGTCGTTCGGCGCTCCAGGACGGCACCTGCTGATCTTGTGTCCGACGATCGGTTCGTTGGCGGAGGTCGTGGTCATCGACGCGGCGCTGGTGCGCGACCGCCTTCCGGAGGGTTGGTGAACGCGGCCACCATCGCCGTCGAGGTGGCTTTCTGCGCCGCCCTGACGTACATCGGGCTCGTGTTGCTCCGTGGCTGCGGCATCGGTGGCTTCGCTCGCTACGCGCTGGCGTTCGTCGCCGGCATCCTCGTGTTCGTCGCTTCCATGGTCCTGCTCGTCGTGAGTGGCCTTCCGACCACGCCCGTCGTTGCGCTCGCAGTTGCTTCGTGTGTCGCTCTGGGATCGTGGGCGTTGACACGCCGAGCCCGTGGCGTTGGCCGACGCACGTCGGCGCAGCGCGGTGCGCGCTGGCTCCGCGATGCGGGCGCTGTACTGACCGTTGCGGTGTTCGTGGTGCTCGCGCTGCCGAGTATCGACGCCGTGACGTACATCAAGCACGTCGACTCGATCGAGTACATCGCCATCGCTGGCATGCTGACAGCGCAGACGCTCGACGAGGGCGTGAGCCTGTACCAACTCCAGAAACGGCAACTCGTCGTTCCCGCGTTGCATGCGGCGGCTCGTTATGGCGATGCGTACTACCTACGAAGCGTGACGCCGGCGATCGCACTCTCGACGCTGCTGTTCGTGGTCGTCATGGCGCTTGCGTCCACGCGTGGACCGCGGGCCGCCGCCCCGACCGCGTGGCTTGTAACCCTGGCGGTCGCGGTCCTCGGTGTGGGCCTGCTGGCGACCCACAACCGTTTTGTCATGCACGCGTTCTACATCAACGGCCACCTCCTCTTCGGGCTCCTGGCGGTCATCGTAGCGGGGGCAGCATGGCTCGTGGCGCGCCGTGCGGTGGATGCGGTCGCGGGTTGGAGCACGCTGGCGGGTCTGGCGCTGGCTGTGTTGCAGGTCACGCGCGTCGAGGCGTTCGTCCTGACCACCGCCCTGCTCGTGCCGATCCTGACCTCTCAGCGCGTCCCGCTCGTGTTCAAGGCGGCGACCCTCGCCGGGTACGGTGTGGGCGTCGTCGTCTGGCACGGCTACCTCGTGGGTCTCGGGATCACCAGCCTGGAGGTGACCGGTCCTCTCGGCATCGGGATGGGCGCGCTGATCGCGCTGCCCATGCT
>REEJ01000038.1 GCA_007695125.1 Trueperaceae bacterium
CGCGCCGCATGTCGGGAGGGTACGCACCCACGTTCGGCGCGTCAAGCGACGCAGCCTGGCGGCGAGCCGCGCCATACCTACATGGATATGGTCACGGCTTTCGCTTCAGCCGCACGCCCTCGATCCCCTCGAAGTCGGCGTCCTGCGTCCAGAACATCGCTCCATGCGCCCTGGCGGTTGCGAGCAGCATGCTGGCGGCCAGCGCCAACCTCGTGGCGACGCTGAGCTCCGCGGCGTCAAGCGCCAGCCGATCGTCCAGATCGACGATCCTCCCCTGACGCATCGCCGCGACGATGGTGAGGGCGTGCGCCTTGCCCCCGTGGCGAAGGAGGTGCCGGTACACCTCGAACAGGCTGAGCGTCGGTACGAGGAGCGAGTCGACGTCCTCGATCGGCTCGCTGAAGAAGGCCACGTTCGGTCCCCCGGACAGGTACTCGATCCAACCGCTCGAGTCGACGACGTTCACAAGCGATCAGGTTCGCGCTCGAGCGGCGGCAGGTCGGGGAACGCGCCTCGCAAGTTCCGGATCGGTTCTACGGGCACGAGCTCCACTCGATTGCCGACCGCGAAGGCCTCCACTTTCTGACCGGGTTTGATGTTCAGCTTCTCGCGGACATCCTTCGGGATGACGACCTGGAACTTCGGCGACACGGTCACGACGGCCATATGACGACTCCTCGCTCGATCGCAATATCGTCATACTCTATGCGCATGCGACCGTACCGTCAACGGAGCGTGCCGGCGTCCCGTTCCTCGACGAGGCGACTCCACGATCCGCTATCTTCGTCTCATGACTGAGGCTCGAGCTCACGCGAACCGGGGTGTGCGCGTCGAAGACGTCGTCGACCAACTCGACATGCAGGACGAGGCGACACAGGTCTACCTGGACCGCGACACGCACACATTCGTGACCATCCTCGACCCGCTCATCCACGGCGATGACATCACCGAGGACCAGCCCGATCCGGAGGACCTGGACCCGCAGCGGTTTGCGCCGCTGCCGAGCACGTTCGACATCCACGAGTGGGCCATCCTGCGTGACTTCTGCGCGGGCGTCGAGGACACCGACCTTCGACCGCGCCTGCTTCGGGCCGTGCACGGCCGAGGCGCGTTCCGCGCGACCAAGGATCTGCTCTCCGAGCACGGCTTACTGGACGCGTGGTACGCGGCTCGCGATCGCGCGCTCGAACGGATCGCCCGCGACTGGTTGGACTCGCTCGGCCTCGGCTCCGACCTCGACGAGACGACCGAGCAGTAGCAGCACAGGACGGTTACTCCAGCGCGGGAAGCTGTCGACCGCTACCGGCACGAGCTCGGCATGGTCGGGATGGCGTGTGAGGTGAGCGAGGATCCGGGTGACGTTGAACACGAAGATGCCATTGGGGAACAACTCGTCGCCGTCCGCGACGGGGAACGGGACGAAAGACTCGTCGACGCTCAGCCTGGTCACGCGCGCTACCGGTCGCTGCGGCGGAGCCTGCCTTCACGAACGGCCTTCGCGGTCGCGGTCCCTGCTTCGTGCCACGCGCAGCAGGAACACCGTCCCCACCAACAGCAGCAACACCTGGTGGAGCCACCAGCGCACCTGCGAAGGATCCGCGTACGTCGCGATCGTCGGGAACAGCGGGATGAACGCGTTGTACGTGCCGTGCACCATCAGGCCCGCCATCGGCCGGCCGCCGGACGCCTTCATGAGCCACGAGAAGAAGAACGAGAGGCCGATCGTGCCGATCGTGAACGCCACGAACGGCATCGACGCCTGCGTCGATCCCGGCACGAACCACAGGGGGGCGTGCCACGCGCTCCACACGACCCCCAGGACGACGTTGCCACCCCACAGGCCGAACCGCTCCTCGAGCGGTTGCATGATGTAGCCGCGCCACCCGATCTCCTCCTGGCCGCCGCCGAGGAACACCATCAGCAGCCACCAGACCGGGAACACGAGGGCGGTTGGTAGCAACATGGGCGGCCGGGCGTACCCGAAGAGTTCCGGAAGGTACCAGGCGACGACGTTGACGGCGCCGAGCACCGCGAACATCGCCAGCCACGCCTTCCAGCCGAACCGCAGCGACGCGAAGCGCCGCAGGAACGTCGCCACCGCCGCTCGCCCGTCGAGCGTCCAGATGGCGAAGATCGTGCCGACTGCGGGTCCGAAGGCTCCCAGCACCAACGCCGGGAACGTCAGGAGCGCCTGCAGTTCGTCGTCGAGCTGGACGACGCCGAGGCCGGCCAGGGCGAGCGGGGCCCAGACGATCCAGGACCACGCGAACGTCACGACGAAGAAGCGGAGCGGAACGCGGGCCCCTGTGGTCATGTCTGCCTCCACGTGACCACGCTACGCGGCGTCCAGGATAGGGACGACGGCCCTCCGCGCCGCGTGATCCAGATCCCGCAACCGTACTGGCCCTCGTCGTCGTTGGGGTCGGTGCGCCAGTGCGGTGTGAGCATGTGCTGGAGCGTCGGCTCGCGCAGGAGCCGACCACCCAGCAGCGCGTCCCACAGCCTGACGAGGTCGTGCGCGGTCGTGTAGGCGCCGCCGTCGGGTCCGCCGACGATCGGGACCGAGTAGACGTTGGTGCGCCAAGCGCCGTCGCCGGCCGGTGCGTAGCCGTAGGCCGTACCGCCCGGCAGGCGATCCATGGCGAAGAAACCGCTCGAGGCCATCCCGCACGCGTCGAACACGTGGCGTTGCACGAACTGCGTGAACGGCGTCCCGGTCACGTGCTCGACCACCAGGCCGAGCAGCACGTACCCCGCGTTGTTGTAGGCCCAGGTGGTGCCCGGAGCGGCCTTCATGGGCTGGTGCACGAAGAGGGGAAGGAAGTCGCTCGGCGCGCGCATGCCGTACATCGGACGTTCGCGCCACAGCGCCTCGTAGTCGTCCATTACGGCCTCGTCGAAGTAGTCAGGGATCCCGGCACCGTGGCTCAGGAGGTGGTGGAGCGTCACCTCTGGGGCGACGTTGGGCAGCGGCACATCGACGCAGTCGACGAGGCGCGTGTCGAGCCCGACCCGCCCGGCGTCGACCAGTTGGAGGACCGCGACGCTCGTCAGCGTCTTCGTTCCCGAAGCGATCGCGAAGCGCGTGCCGAGCGTGTTCGGGATGCGCTCTGCGCGCTGCGCCATCCCGAACGCCTCGGCGAACACGGTCTCGCCGCGCTCGCGTACGTCGATCACGCCGGAGAACGGCCCGCGCGAGTGTTGCATCGTGATCGCGTCCGTCAGCGCCTGGCGATCGAGCGGCATGCGTACACCTCCACGTCCCGCCCCGACGAGAGCCACGGGGCGACGATCATCGTCCCGAATCGCCGTCCGTCGCCCGGGCGTCGGCGAGGGCGAACTCGAAGACGGCGGCGCGTTCCGCCTGCTCGACCCCGCCGATGGACCCGTACAGGGCGCGCGCGGCGCGGTTCTCGTCCTCGGTCACGACCCACGCCTCGGTGCAGCCGAGAGCTCGAGCGTGCTCGAGCAGCGCGCGAAGGAGCCGTGTCCCGATGCCGCGCCTGTGGAACCGGGCCGACACGCCCACCTCGTTGACGAACAGCTGCAGCGGCTTGTCGGGGTGGACGTAGGCGATGCCCGAGGCCATTCCGACCACCACCTCGTCGGACAGCGCGACGGCGAGCAGGTTGGACGGGTTGGCGAGGAACGCAGCGAGCAACGCGGGCTGCACGGGGTGGTCGAAGACGTCGTCAGCGAGGCGGTCGAGGACCGCGGCATCGGCGGCCGTGACGATCCGGACCGCGGTCTCGGGCTGGCTCATCGCCGCACGGCGTCGCCGATGTGCCCGCCGAGCGACGTCAGCATCGAGTCGATCAGTTTCGCCATTCGCCCATCCTCCATCGCGTGTGCGCGTTCGACGCTCGAGTCGACGTCGGGCCACCACTCGACGCTGCCGATCGTCGGCTCGAGGCACGTCCTAGTCCTAGAGCAGCCCCAACCGCATCACCACCCGCGCGAACCCGCCGACGGACGACGACGTGTCGGACGCCTTTCGAAACCCCGCCTTCTCGAACAGCGCGCGCGTGCCGACGTACGCCATCGTCGAGT
>REEJ01000324.1 GCA_007695125.1 Trueperaceae bacterium
GCCGCCGACGGCGACGATCCGCTCCACGTCGTCGACGCCGCGCGTCTCCTGCGCCACCCCAGCATGGAGCGTGGCGGCACCGAGTCGCGTGCTGGCCTGGATGCCGGCTTGGACGAACGGCCGTGCGTCGTCCAGGTCGAGTACGGCGTAGCTGGCGCGCAGCACGTAGGGGTTGCCGTCGGCGTCGCTCAGCGGCAGCGGCCGCGCGAGCGTGACGAGACCGAGGACCTCGTCGACCGTGAAGTCGGACGGGTATCGCAGGGCTCGGACCAGCGCGTCACCGTCGTCGAGCAGCAGGCGCGCGTCGGCGCGGTCGCGCTTGATCACTTCGACGCGCAGCGAGCCGGGGCGGAGGGGTGCGCCGGGCAGGCGGTAGGCGCTGGTGCCGTCCGAGGGCAGCTCGAGGCCTTCGACCTGGTCGTCGACGGCGACGTAGGCGCCGTACGCGCGCAGGCCGGACGAGCCGTCGCTGGAGGCCACGGCACCACTCAAGCCGGTGTAGGAGCGTGGGCGCATGAAGGCGCCGCTGAAGTCGGACACGAAGTCGCCGTACTGGAGGTAGTCGTCGTTGCGCTCGAGCCGCGCGTACGCCCCGTGGCGGCTCTCGGCGTCGAAGCTCGACGCGCCGCTGCTCCCGACGACGCCGAAACGCTCGTACGACCCCTCGGGCTGGCCCAGCGGCGCCAACGGAGCGCGGAGCGCGACGGTCAGCAGCGCATCGCCGAAGACCGCTCCGCGCGCGAACACGCTGCCGGAGCCGCCGGTCCGGAGGCCGTCCGGGCCGTATGCGACGCCGAAGCTCGCGATGCCGGCAACGATCCATGGCCGCGGTTCCGCGAACACCGTGAAGCGCTCCTCGCTGCGCGCGAACCCGACGGCCGCCACGACGGTGACGACGCCGGCCCGGTCCATCGGGGCGAGTTCGAGGACGCCGCCGCCGTCGCGGAACGCGATCTGGTGACCGGCGCGCTGCGGGTCCGCGTCGGGACCCGCGACCTGGGTCCCGGCGACGTCGATCGTGACGGCGCTGTCGCGCGGCGCGTTGCCCCACGCGTCGCGCACCTCGAGCGCGAAGCGCAGCGGCTCGACCGAGTCGGCGGCGAGCGGACCGAGCGGCGTGATCGTGATGGTCGCCGGCGCACCGGCACGGTGGACGACGCGTTCGTCGACCGCGACACCGTCGGGTCCGCTGGCCTCGACCCGGAGGACGTTGGGGCCGGGTGCCAGCGGCACACCCACGTACTGGAGCGTCTGCCGACCGCTGCCGGCGTCTCTGACGTGCTGCGCCACCCGTGAGGCGGAGACGGCCACGTCGTCGACGAACAGCGAGACGGAGGCGTCGACGGGTGCTGCGACCGTCACGCCCACGGCGGGGGCGTCGCGGACGACGGTGCCTGGCGCCGGAGCGAGGACGGCCACGCCCGCGCCCGGGTCGCGAGCCTCCACGACGTCCGCCTCGCCGGCGACCGCCTCGCCGGTGGCCTGCGTCGCGCGTCGGTAGGTGGCGAGCGCCGCGGCGTCACCGACCAGCACCTCGGGCCGCGGCGTCAGCGCGATGAGCGCGTGGTCGACGTCACGGACGGCGAGAGGGACTTCGTGCTGCAGGGTGTAGACCAGCTGCGCCGCGCTGCGCGGCTCCAGCTCGAACACGAGGTCGCCGTCGACGACGATCGGGTCGGCGACGACTTCGGCGTCGAGGCGCGCGCTACCGGCCGCGTAGCGGGCGCCGTCCGGCGTCCGGGCGACCACGACGAGCGCGTCGAGCGACGGGAGCCGCCGTGCAGACAGGTCGACCGTGACGCTCGTGGAGAGCGTCGGGGCGGGGAGCTCGGGGAGCGGCTCGAGCGTCCACTGCGTGCGTGCCGACGCCCCCGCCGGGATCTCGTCCGTGGCCCCGGGATCGCAGGCGATCGGCTCGAGCTGGAGCGCGGCCGCGCCGCTTTCGAGCCCGCGGAAGGTGTAGGTGGCAGTGGCGGACCCGGCGGCAGGCAGCGTGAGGGTGCGCGGACCGTCGAGGAGGGCGACGCGCGAGCTCGCCGCGGGTACGAGGTGGACCGTCAGCGGGCTGTCCAGCGGGTTGGTGACGAGGGCATCGACCTCGAACACGTCGCCGACGAAGGTCGTGCCGTCGGCAGGCCGGCGTACGAACTCGGTCCGGATCGTGCGGCGCTCGAATGCGGCGTCGTCGGTCAGGGTCGACGCTTCCCAGCGCAGCACACCCTGGAGGGGCAGCGACTCGGCGTCACCCGCGCCCAGGCGCAGGCGGTAGTGGTGCTCGCGGGTCGCGCCGGACTCGAGGCGGCCCGACCAGGCGAGCGTCGCCGCGTCGAGGACCGCACCGTCGCTCGTCTCGACCACGATGCCCATCGGGAGGTGCTCCTGGAGCGTGTAGTCCACCGCGCGATTCGCGAGGTTGCGGACGTAGACGTGCACGTCGACGACCTGGCACGGGACCAGTGTCGGCGGCGACACGCGCCGCCCCATCTCGAGGAGCGCCGGGTCGCTTTCCGTAGGCGACAGGACGACGGCCGGCGTCGGCTGTGGGACGAGGCGGCGGGGGGCCAGCTCGCTCCGGATCGCCGGGAGCGGAAGCGCGATCGGCTCTGGAGCGGACGCGCGGTCGAGGACGTAGCGCACGACGCCGCCCACCCGACCGAACGCCACCCGGCGCGGGGCGAGGACCTCGCCGCCCTCGGTCTCGGTGGCGACCAGGTGGTGCTCGTCGTCGTCGTCGAGCACCACCACGCGCGGCGCGACGCCCTCGATCCGGTAGCCGATGTCGAGCGGCCGACCCTGCAGGTCGACGACCTCGACGACGATCATGCCGGGCACGGGCGGCCGCAACGTGATGGCCGGCACGAGCGCGAGCGGGATGGGCGCACCGGCGCAGCGCACCTCGAAGCGCACCGCGTTGGTGCCTTGGTAGGCCTGCGCGGGGATGCGCGTCTGCACGGTGTAGAGGCCGAGCAGTCGCGGCAACGGCTGGTAGGACCATGCCAGGTCCTCGGAGACGGGGGGGCGCACCGCGTCGCCCGACGGCAGCACCAGCCGGGCCTCGAGCTCGTCGTCGCCGTCGCCGTCGTACATGCCGAGCTCACAGCGAGCGAACTCGTCGATCTCGAAGGTCAGCGCGGGGTGCCAGTCGCGCCTGCTCACGTTGACCGTGACCTGCTCCGCGTACAGCCTCGTGCCGTCGATCTCGGTCTCGAGTCGCAGCAGGTAGACGTTCTTGCCGTGCCCGACGACTTCGCTCTCGATCCGGTGGCGCCCGGCGTCCGACGGGCCGTCGTACAGCACGTGCCATTCGCTCGACGCCAGCGAGAAGTCGTCCTGGACGAGCAGCCGCTCGCCGTCCGCCGCCCCACCGGCCAGCAGCCGGAACGTCGCCTCGAGCGGTCGGTCGTCGTAGCGCTCGTCACCGACCTCGTCGAGGTCGATGCTGGGGGAGTACACCGAGAGGCGCACCCACGACGCCCTCGTCAGGTCGAAGTAGACCTCGTCGACGTTCGGCGTCCAGCGCAGCACCGTCCCGGCGCTCACCAGGGGGAGGTGCGCGCCGGCGACGTCGATCGGCACCGCCTCGGCGGCCAGCGCCTCGACCTGCGCCATGCCCGGGGAGAGCCACAGGGACCACGTCAGGACGAGCACCAGGAGCGCCCTCATGGCCGCACGTCCCAGACGATCGTCGGCACGGGCATGGGGAGATCGACGAGCGACGCCGCGTCGCCGTCGTGGGTCGCGACGAGCTCGTAGCGCAACTCGGCCTCGCCGCCCGCGGGGAGGTCGCCGACCTCGAACCGAAGGGCGCCGCCGTCGGCCACGCGGGATCCCGTGGGGGCGTCGTCGAGGACGACCAGTCCGCGCAGCGCCTCGCTGGTCCGGACGACCAGGCTCACACCCACGCGCTCGTCGCCGAGCGCACGTTGGTAGGTGCGCTTGGTGAGGCTGACGGGTCCCATCGTGACGGTGAGTTCCTGCCGAACGGCGAGCGCGGCCTCAGGTGGCGTGAAGGGGATGTCTTGACGCGTGAT
>REEJ01000111.1 GCA_007695125.1 Trueperaceae bacterium
CAGCGCAGGTTGCAGTTCGAGAAGAAGATCGTGCCCGATCCGTAGTCGCCGACCAGCGGCAGTTCCTCGCCGAAGTGCGGTTGGGCCGAGAACACGACCGCTTGCTCGGCGGTGCGGCACACGCCGGTCTCGCCGGCCAAGCGGTTGACGCCGCAGCGCCGGGGGCACAAGCGGCAGTGCTCCAAGATGGCGTAGGCCTGGTCGATGCGCTCGTCGAAGCGGCCCTCCTCCTCGAACTGGAGGTAGGCGGGACGCCAGCCCTGCCCCATGGACGGCCAGGTGCTCCCACCGAGCGTGCTGCCCGTCGCGGCCAGCGCTGCGGCACTTCCAACCGCAGCGCGCAAGAAGGCGCGTCGCGACATCGTCATCGTCTTGTCATCAAGTGTAGCAGGTGACGCCAGGGCTTCGCTCGACGAACGCAACGTGGTCGGGATGGCAGGCGGGCACCGTCACGGCGTCGGCCGACCATCCCTCACGCTCGATGATGCCCTGCCTGCCGTTGCGGGCACAGCCAGTGCCGCGCCCGCAACGGGTTATCCGATCAGCGGTCTGCTGGCACGCCCGCGAACATGACGTCCGCCTCGACGCCGCGCCAGTACGGAGCGCTATCGAACTCGGTGAGGCTCGGCGTCGTCGCAGTCATCGTGGCGGGCGACGCCACCCGAGCGGTCGCGGCCTGGGTACCTCCGCCAGTTCCGGCGTACAACATCACGGACGTCGGCGCGGCGAGGGCCACGGCGAGGGCAGCGGCGAGCAGCGTGGTGATCAGCGTGCGGCGGTTCCGGTGGGTGGTCATGGCTGGTCCTTTCTCGTTCGATCCCGAGCGTCCCTCGGGGGTTGAGAAGAAGGTAGCCGCACGCTCCTCAACGCGGCCGCAACGCGCCGTTGAGGCTCACCGCGACGCGCGCCTATGATGCCCTATGCACTTACGCACCTTCGGCGGGCTCGCGCTGACCGAGACAAGCATCAAGCGGCCCAAGCCGCTCCTGCTGCTCACGTACCTGTCCATCGAGGGACCGCAGGAACGCCGCTTCCTGGCCGAGTTGTTCTGGATGGGCGCTGCGAACCCACGCCAGAGCCTCTCGGTCGCACTCGGGCAGCTGCGCGCCGGCGCGGACGGCGCCGTGACGAGCGATGGCGCGCTGCTGCGCTCCCTGGTCGACTGCGACGCGCCGGCCCTGCTCGACGCAACGAGCAGTGGGCGCTGGGCCGAGGCCCTCGACCTCTACCGCGGCCCCTTCCTCGCCGGGATCGACGTCGACGGGTGCAGCGTCGAACTCGAGGAGTGGATCTACGGCACACGCGAAGCACTCGCCTCCAGCGCCCAGCAGGCGTTCGTCGCGGCTGCCGAGGCGGCGGCAGCCGCCGGCGACCGATCCGAGGCGACCCGGCTGGCCGAGCGCGCCTTCACGCTGTCGAGCGGCGGCGCCGACCCGGACGCCGACGTCGTGGGTCGGCTCCATGCGCTGCTCGTGAACGGCCGCAGCCCGCGCGCTCGGGAGCTCGCCGACGAGGCTCGAACGATCGGCCTCGAGGTGCGCGGCGCCACGACGCCGGCATCATCCGACAGGTCGCCGGAGCCCATCGCCCACCACGCCCCGACGCCGCTCACGTCGTTCGTGGGGCGGCAGGACGAGCGTCGCGAGGTCGCCCGCCTGTTGGCAGGCGAGGCCCGACTCGTGACGCTGATCGGGCTCGGCGGCGCCGGCAAGACGCGCCTGTCGCTGGAGCTCATGCGAGCACTGGTCGACGACGGCAGCGTCGACCGCGCGCGCTTCGTCGCCCTCGAGACGGTGCATGACGCCACCGAGGTCCCGAGCCGGATCCTCGAGGCGCTGCGCCGCACGCCATCGGTCGCCGACACCTGGGACACCCTCGTCGCCGATCTCGGCCGCGACCGAGCGCTCGTGGTGCTGGACAACGTCGAGCAGGTCGACGGCTGCGCCGGCGTCGTCATGGAGCTGCTCGAGGCGTGTCCGACCGTCCGCGTGTTGGTGACATCGCGCGAACCCTTGAACGTGGCCGCGGAGTACCTGGTCCCCGTCGAAGGCCTCGGGACGCCCGAGAGCGCTACGGACGCCCTCGCCCGCCACCCATCGGTCGACGCCGTCGACCTGTTCGTCGAGCGCGCCCGCCGCGTGCAACCGCGCTTCGAGCTCGACGCCGAGAACGCCGAGGCCGTGGTCCGCATCTGCCGCCTGCTCGCCGGACTGCCGCTCGGCATCGAGTTGGCCGCCTCCCTGATGCGAACGCTCACGCCCGACGACATGGCCTCGGCACTCGAGGCCGACCTCGACGTGCTCATGAGTCGCGGACCCGACCGCCCCGACCGGCACGCGAGCCTGCGCGCCGTCTTCGATCGCACGTGGCACCGCTTGACGCCGTCCCAGCGCGCAGCGCTCGAGCGCATCTCCGTGTTCGAGGGCGGCTTCACGAGGCGAGCGGCCGCCGACGCCGTGGACGTCACGGTCCCGATGCTCGCGTCCCTCGTCGACGCCTCCCTCGTCCGTCGCCAGGAGCGCCGCTTCGAGGTGCACCCCCTGGTGCAGCAATACGCCCGCGAACGCCTCGCCAGCTCGCCCGACGTCGAGCACGAGACACGAGCCCGACACGCTGCGTACTGGACCGGCTTCGCCGAAGCGCGCAACCCCGAAACGCGCCGGTACGGCCATCGAACGGACTACAGCGACGTCGTGGCAGACATGGGCAACCTCGGCGCCGCCTGGCGCTGGGCCGCGACGACGAACCGCCTCGACCTGCTCGATCGCATGCTCCATACCTTGTCGCGCGTGCTCATCGATACCGGGCGGCAGCCCGAGCTCTCGAGGCTGCTCGACGACGCGCTCACCCACGTGCCGTCCGACACCGCGACGCACGCACGTCTCGTGACCAACAAGTATTGGGTCCAGCCACCGAACGCCCCTGGCGCGCACGCGTCCGCGCTGTGGGCCCTCGAGCTCACCCAGAAGGTGGGCTCCGAGTTCGACGTCGCGCGTGCGAGACACATGCTGGCCGTCACCACGGTGGCCCACGGCGACGCGGCGACGGCACGCACCCTGCTCGGCCAGGCGCTCGAATCGTTCCGGCGACTCGAGCAACCGACGTGGCTCATCGGATGCCTCAACGACCTCGCGGTCGTGACCGACGAAGCGCCGGAGATGCGAGGCTGGCTCGAGGAGGCGATCGAGACGAGCCGCGCGCTCGGCAACACCATCGTCGTGGCGTGGGTCTTGTCGAACCTCGCTGCCCTCGAGAACACGACGTATGGCGACTATCGCGCCGAGCTGGAGCTGCTGGAGCAGGCACTGGCCGAAGAGCGCGCGGCGAACGCTCGCAGCGTCTACCTCGCGAGGCTGGAGGCGCAACGGGGCATCGCGCTCCTCCGTGCCGGCGACGCGGAGGCTGCCGAGGACGGCGTCCGGGAGGCGGAGGCCCTGCTCGTGGGGACGGAGCATCTGGAGGGTTGGGGTATCAGGGAAACGCTCAGGGCGGTGCGCGCCTTGCTCCATCATCAACGAGGTGACGCCAACGCTGCCCGCGCTGAGGCGGCAGGCTGCCGCGACGACACGCTGTGCCTCGAGCTGCTCGTGCGCTTGGCGTTGGACGACCGGGATCTCGACCACGCTGAGCGCTGCCTGGACACCATGGCTCGGTCGACCGAGCGCCTGGTCGGCTCGCGCGACCGGCTGCTCTATCGTGCCAAGGTCGAGCTGTTCCGCGCCGAGCTCGCCGCCGCACGCGGTGGCAGCGCAGCCGCGCACATCCTCACCGCACTCGACATCGTCACGCGCTTCTGCTTCGTCCCGACCGCGCTCGCAGCGTTCGTCACGACGGCCGTGACGGTGCCTACGAAACGCAAGGCGGCGCTCCTCCGTGTGGCGGCGACGCACCCGGCTGCCACGACGATCACGCGCAGCTGGGCGCGGTCGATCACCGACGAGCCATGGTCCACCGACGATCGTCCGCTGGACACCGAAGCGGTCTTGCAGCTGGCGCGCGACCTGGCGTCGGAGCTCGA
>REEJ01000037.1 GCA_007695125.1 Trueperaceae bacterium
CGGCCTTCATGACCCGCGGCGCCTGCCCCCGCTTCGCGCGTTCGATGGTGCCATCGTCGGAGATCGCCGCGAACACGTCCAGCGCCATCGCACCAAAGGTCCCTTTGAACAGCCCGAGGACCTTGTCGAGCAGTGCATCCTGCCGCGACGTCAGGAGCCGCTTCAGGACCAAGCCTTGCCGCTCACCCTGCAGGATCGCGTCCGGCATCCCGGACCAACGACCGCCCCACCGACGCTCCCACTCACCGGCCGCGTTGATCCGCACCGACGTCGACACGCTCTTGCTCTCGACGATGGCGATCCCGAACCCATGCACCACCACATGGTCCATCTGCGCCACCTCGCCGTCGTGCTCGATCCGGACGTCGTGGAGGACGTGGAGCTTCGTGTGCTCACGGAAGTGCCGGTCCAGGTAGTGGGCCATCTGGCGCTCGGCTCGGCGACCGGCCGAACGCCGCGGATCGCGCTCCTCGCGGTCGACGTACGGCTTGAGGATCATGCCCTGAAGGTACGCCGGCGAACGCTTCGGGGGTATGGGGACTTGCACGCGCGTGAAGGCAGCGGCCGTTGACCGACATCGAAGCGTGCCCCCACCATCACGCCACGGTTACATCGGCGTTATGGGATTGTCAGCCTCACGAGTCCCGGGCATTGCTCAGGCGTCGGCACGTAGCGCGTTCCACGTGCTGCGCAGCAAAGATGCGCGGCCCCGTTGGGTGCGCAACTTGGAGAGCGCGTTACGATGGAAACCACGCCCCACCCCGGAGCCTCTATGCCGACCCGCACGACCACCGTCGTCCCCGACCGCCTCGCCGCGCACCGTGCCCGCCTCGAGCACGCCCGCGCCGGCCAGGTGGGACGCCACGTCACCACGTTGCCGGGCCTCGCGGCGCGACTCGCGGGCGGCTTCCTCCGAGCACCGATGAGCGACGAGCTCGAGCGCGCGCTGCAACCACCACCCGACCTGCGGTCGGGAGACTACGGACCGGGCGACCCCGGACCGGGCGGCCACGCCGCTGGCGGCCTCGCCAGCATCGCCATGCTGCCGGGCTTCCCTCGTGCGGTGGCGAGCACGCTGCTCGGCGCTTGGTCGAGGGGAATCGACATCGCTGCCCAGGCGGCGGCGGACGGTGCGCACCCGCGCTGGAACGACCTGCGCACGCTCGAGGCAGCAGCGATCGCCGCGCTCCCACCCGGCGCCGTCGCACCACCCGACCTCGTGCGAGCGGCCCTGGAGCGCGTGCGGCACGCACCGACACTCATCGGGTCCGTGACGCTCGAGCGTCTCGCCGACGTCGAGCCCGTCTACCGACCGCTCATCTCGGCACTCTCCGATGTCGTCCCCGTCACGTGGCTGCAGCCGGGCACGGCGACGAACACGCACCAAGACTGGCTCTCCGCGAACGTCGAGGTGCGCCACGACGACACCGCCACCCCAGACGTCCACCCCGTCACCTGCGCCGACCCGGAGCACGAGGTGCGCGAGGCGCTGCGCTGGGCGCGCCGGCACCTGAGCGAGGGCCGCGCACCCGCCGAGCTCGCCATCGCCACCGCGTCGATCGCGACCTACGACGACCTGATGCACGCCCTCGCGCGCGAGTCGGGCCTCCCCCTGCACGCTGCGGCCGGCTGGTCGGCACTGGTGACCCCACCGGGGCAGCACGCCGCCGCGCTGGCGGAGCTCGTCGTCCGAGGCATCGACCAGGAGCGCGTCGTCCGCTTCGTCCGCACCGGCCTTGCGGTCGGCAACGAGCGGCTGACGGCGCTCAGCGACGATTGGTCTCGCATGCTCCCAGAGGAAGCGACGCTGAACTCGCCCGAGCGCTGGCGCAATGCGCTCGACGCCCCCGCGGTGGATGCACCACCCACTCGCCGTGACGTTGCGGCCCTGATCCTCGCGTTGGTGGACGAGGTCCACGCGGTCTGCGAGGGCGCGCCTCCCGACGCGCTCGGCGCGCGTTGGCTGAGCGGCGCGGCACGGGCGCTGTGGGAGCGCGCGCTCTCCTCCGGCCCGGCGGCGGGGCTCGACCTGAGCCTGGCGGGCACGCGCATGTCCGACGGCGTCGATCCGGCCACGGCGATCGTGTGGGCGCCGGCGGCGACGCTCGTCGGGTCGCCGCGTCCGTTCACGCGGCTGCTCGGCCTCGCCGCCCGGAGTTGGCCGCGCCGTGGCGCGTCCGATCCGCTGCTCCCCGACCACGTGCTCGGCCCCCTGGCGCCGCTGCGACCGGATCGCGCCGCGCGCGACCGCGCCGACTTCGACGCGCTGCTGCGGTCGAGCGCCAGCGAAGTCGTGCTGTCGCGTCCCCGCCGCGGGCTCGACGGCCGGGCGCAGGCGCCCAGCCCGCTGCTGCGCTCGTTCCCGCCGGCGCGCGACGTCCACCCGGCCGCTCCGGTGGAGCACGCCTTCAGCGAGGCCGACCGGCGTCAGGCTCGACCGGCCGAGTTCGCCGCCGAGCCGCGCGCCGTCTCGGCGCTCACGGCGTGGCGCGCCTGGCAGCGCTCTGAGCTCACGGCGCACGACGGTCTCGTCCGGCGGGACCACCCGGCGCTCGCCGCCGCCACCGGGCGGCGCCACTCGGCGACGTCGCTGCGCCTGCTGCTGCGCAGCCCGCTCGGCTTCGTGGCGCGCTACGCGCTCGGCTGGAACGAGCCCGTCCTCGACGACGCACCCTTCACGCTGGACCCGCTCGAGCGCGGGTCGCTGCTGCACGACGTGCTCGAGCGCGCCGTCGTGCGCCTCGAGGCCAGCGGCGGCCTCGCCGCCAGCACCCTGGCCGATCGCGAACGGGCGGTCGACGCCGCCATCGAGCTGGTGCGCGCGGACTGGGAGCTCGAGCATCGCGTGCCGCCGGCGGTCCTGTGGACGGCCACCCTCGCCGACACGCGCCGTCAGGCCCTGGCCGCGCTCGACGCGCCGTTCGAACCGCTCCCCGACCAACGCAGCTTCGTCGAGGTGCCCTTCGGTGGGCAGGGCCGCGCGGGCTCGCGCAGCGCGACGGCCGCGGCGCCGTGGGACGTCGACGCCCGCGTGACCATCCCGGGCACCGACGTCGAGGTCGGCGGCTACGTCGACCGCCTCGACCTGGCCGCCGACGGCACGCGGGCGCGGGTGGTCGACTACAAGTCCGGCAGCGCCAAGCCTCCGGCCGATCTCGACGGCGGCAAGGAGCTGCAGCGCGCGCTCTACGCGAGCGCGGTCCGGTCGCTGCTCGGCGCCGGCATCGAGGTCGAGGCGTACCTGCTGCACACGCGCACCGGTGCGAGCGCCCCCCTGCACGACCCCGATCGCGCCCTCACCATGCTGGCGACGGCCACGCGCACCGCGCTCTCCAGCCTCGCGGCCGGTCGCGCCATCCCTGGCCCCGACAGCTTCGAGGACTACGCCGAGGTGCGCCTCGCGCTCCCCGCCGACGCCGACCTGTACGCGCGCCGCAAGGCCGAAGCCATCCTGGCCGCGCGCTCCGAGATCGACGCCGCGTTCGAGGTGGGGGCATGACGCGCCTCGTCGACCACGACGCGCGCGTCCACGCGCTCGCCACCTTCGACCGCAACCTGCTGGTCGAGGCCGGCGCCGGCTCGGGCAAGACGGCCCTCCTGGCCGGGCGCATCGCGCTGCTGCTCGCCAGCGGCGTGGCGCCCGCCAACGTCGCGGCCATCACCTTCACCGAGCTCGCCGCGGCCGAGCTCGCGGAGCGCGTGCAGCGCTTCGTGCACCAGCTGCTCGCCGACGAGGTCGACGTGGCCCTGCGGCCCGCGCTGCCGGACGGCCTCACGCCCGAGCAGCGCGAGCACCTGACCGCGGCCGCCGAGCGGCTCGACGACCTCACCTGCACCACCATCCACGGCTTCGCGCACGACCTGATCCGCCCCTACCCCAGCGAGGCCGACGTCGATCCGGGCGCGCGCGTCCTCGACCCCGAGGCGGCCGAGCTGCTCCGCGCCGACGTGTTCCGCGATTGGCTCCACACGCGCCTGGGCGCGGATGGCGAC
>REEJ01000063.1 GCA_007695125.1 Trueperaceae bacterium
GCCTCACCGCCCTCGGCGACCAGAACGTCTGGCTCGCCGAGATCGCCAGCAGCGAGGAAGGCGGCGACAAGGCCGCCTGGATCCACGACATGTTCGCCAGCGAAGCGTTCGCCCGCCTCGAGGCGATCGTCTGGTTCGACGAGCACAAGGAAGCCGATTGGCGGATCACGTCCTCGCCCGCTGCGGAGGCCGCCTTCCGCGCCGCGCTCGCGCCGCACGACGTGACACTCGCGGGCCGCTGAGCGACCACGCCGAAGCTCCGCACGATCCGGCCTCCGCCGGTGTACCCTCCTGCGCGAGGGGGTCATGCGATGGCGGCAGGCGTGTTCGAAGGGCTCGACACCGTGATCATCCGCGTCCACGACGTCGACGCGGCCGCGGCCTGGTATCGCGAGAAGCTCGAACTCGAGGCGTCGTTCGAGGACCCCGAGGCGCGCCTGGTCGTGTTCGACCTCGGAGGCTCCACGAGCGTGACGCTGTGGCAGCTCGCGCGCATCGACGTGCCCATGGTCCCCGGGGCCGCCACGGCGTACCCGGTCTTCTCCGTCGTCGACGTCGAGCACGTCTGGAACACGCTTCGCGATCGCGGTGTGCTGGTCGAGCCGGTGGTCGAGAGCGGCGGGGTGCGCTGGTTCCAGTTCCGTGACCTCGACGGCAATCGCTTGGAGGCGTGTCAGGTCGTGTAGCGCGCCGCCCGTCGTGCGCGCCACCCTGTGGGTCCCTGGACCGGCGTGCGACGAATCTGCTCGACGTCGCCAGGGCGCCGACGATGTGAGCGTTCCGTCGCTCGATGCGGCCGCGCTCCGGCGTGGTGTTCGCGAGCTCATCCGGATCGACTCTGACCTCGCGACCATCGCTGAGGTGCGCCACGTTCCAGCGGCTGCGCCTCGCCGCCGATCCGTTGCCGCCGGAGGCGTTCCTGGCGCTCGGCGACGACGATCTGCGCGGTGTCGGCTTCAGCCGGCAGAAGGCGATCTACGGCCAGGCGCTCGCAGGCGCGCTCGTTGGTGGCACCCCCGCCTCCCGGTCGTCGAATCGCTCCCCGACGAGGAGGCGGGCTCGATGCTGATGGGCGTGAAGCGCATCGGCCGTCGGACGGCCGGCGTGTACCTGCTCACGGCGTTGGCGGGGCCGGACGTGTGGCCGCGAGGCGTGAAGGTGTCTCGGCGCATCTCGTAGTGCATGTGTATGCAGTGCAGTGGTACTCTTCGCCTACGGCGCACGTGACCATCGTCTCCCGTGGCAATGACCCCGGGGACGAGCATCGATGAAGGTGCGCGCATCGCGGCGCGAGGGGGTGACCCCGCGTGGTAGCGGTTCGCGCGACCGACGGGGTGTCGTGACGCCTGGAGGAGCCGTTCATGAGCACACCACCGCACGTCGATGCCGTCGCTCGTATGCGGACACGCTGGCTGGTCGCTGCCGTGTGTCTACTCACCGTGTTCGCGACGGCGTGTGACACCGCGGGCGGTGGAGGCGGCGGTGGCGGTGGCGGGGGCGGGGGTGGCGGCGGCGGCGCCGGTTCGGGCGACCCGGCGGACATCGGGGCTGCCAACGGTGCTACGGCGCTCGTCGGTGGCGTCCGTGTCACGACGAGCGACAACGTCACGAGCGTGCTCATCTACGCCCCACCTTCGACGGGGTTCATCTTCACGTCGAGCAACGACAACGACGACGAGACCGACGTGACCGACGTCTGGCAGGTGCTCGGTGAACTGGTGGACGGCCCGCAACCGTGCAGCGACGACCTCGTGGTCAGCCTGGCTCGGCAATCGATTGGCGTGTATTACGTCGCCACGAGCTGCACCGTCGAGCTCGATAGCTACTCGCAGATGACGATGACCGAGGGCCCGATCCTCGGGCGGTTTGCAGGCACGCTCTACGACCCGGCCGCGGACGTGTCGGTCACCATGACGGACGGCGTCTTCCAGTACACCGCCCCGTAGGGGCGGGCGTCACGCTGCGCGACGTGCGCTCGGTCCTCTGGGCTCGTCTCCGCCGTGCCTCAGCCTGCGCGTGCGCCTCGTGCCAGCGCCCGAGCGTGCGCGCGCAGCACCCATGCACCGCCTACGAGCAGCGCGATCGTGAACACCAGCCTGACGGGGAGGAAGGCCCACGTGCCGCCGGGGCTCGCGCCGATCGTGAGGAGGGCCGCTACGAACAGCACGACCGCGACGACCGCTGCGACCACGAACGCCCGCAGCCCCTGGCGCCGGAGCGCCAGGGCGGTCGGGTTCGGCCCGGTGGTGCCGCCGGTCGAGCGTCGGCGGGCGAGCGCCGCGAGCAGCAGGAGGGTCAGCGATGCGAGGATCAGCGTCTGGCTGGCCAGCATGCCCAGCGCGCCGAGCGCCGTGTTCGCGCTCGCTGGGTCCGGCAGCGCCGTCAGGTAGGCCCGCATACCGAGGTAGAGGAGCGTCGCCGTCGCGAGGCTGGTGACGGCGAGGCGACGGTAGAGCCCGACCGCCCTCGGGAGGAGCGACGGTCCACCCGGTGACGCCGCCGGATCGGTCCGGTTCGCGGCGTGGGCGGCCAGCACGACGGTCCAGAAGAACGCTGCGCTGGTGAGACTGTGCGTGACCAACAAGGCGTGGTCCATGCCGTTCAGTGGAAGGTCCACCCGACGCCTCCCCTCGACGTTCGGTTCATCCTGTCACACGAGGTGCGCGAGGCGTGGCGCCGGCCCGTAGGCGACGACCCTGGCGGCGCCTCAGGGGCAGCCGCGAAGCGCGCAGACCTCGACCTGAGCGTAGCCGCGGCCGTCTTGGACGACCAGGCGCACGTGCAGCGTGGTGCCGTCGTGGAACGTGCCCGTGCCTGCCGACGACACGAGCGCCGCCAGGCTCGCGTGCGTCGGGAGCAGGTTGCGATCGTCGATCCACCAGTCGCGGTACACGTGCGGCGAAGGGCTCGGCCACGGCAGCGAGACGAGCATGGCGTCGCCGGCCTCGACGTCGTGGAGGTGGACGCGCACGTGGTCGCTGTGGCCGGCGTGTGTGAAGCCGTGGTCGCGGTCCAGGCGGACGACGCTCCGGAACGACCGGTGCGCGCTCGGCGTGCCGAGCAGCACGTGCGTGGGTCCGTCGTCGCGCGTCACGGCGACGGGTGCGAACCCGCCCGTCCCGCGCACGTCCTCCAGCGTCAACGCGGCGTAGCGCCCAGGGCAGACGTAGGCGTTCCAATCGGTGCGTAGCTGGCAGCCGGGAGCGCTGAGGAAGGCCGTGTTCACCGTGACGGTGCGCCCGGCCGTGCCGCTGACGCTGCCGTCGACGTCGACGAACACCGCGCTGCGATAGCCGTCGGCCGGTTGGCCGTCCTCGGGTGCACGGCTCGCGAGGTGGACGCGGTTGGTGCCCGGGCCGAAGGAGAGGTTCTGGGCCGCGTTGCGTGGGCTGACGGCGAAGGCGGTGAAGTCGAGGTACGTGAGGGCGGAGGCAGGCCGGATGTCGTCGGACGTGAACGCCACGAACGTCGAGTCGCGGACGGCGACGTCGCCGTCGTAGAACTCGAAGCCGCGGATCGCGAACGAGGGGTCCCAGTACCGGGGCAGAGCGCGGCCACCCGTGCCCGTCGCCTCCCACGAGCGCGGGCTGCCGACGTTCGACGTCTCGCCGACGAACGCGACGCCCTCCGCCCAGCTCGTCCGGGACGCGAAGGTCACGCCGATCGCGTTGTCGGCCAGGACGCCTCCGCGCAGGACGGCGTGATCGCCTCGGAACCAGGCCGCCGCACGGCGGTGCTTGTACGCCACGAAGTCGTCGAACACCGCCAGGACGGGAGGCGAGTCGGGGTTCGATGGTACGGAGCGCGGTCGGTACCACGTCGGTGGCACGCCGCTGAGGTCGGCGGTGGGGCCGTTGTCGACGTGGAGGCCCACGGAGCCGTTGGAGTGCGCGACGTTGGCCTCGAAGCGGCCGAGCGGCGTGCGCCGCGGCCACACGTTCGCGCCGTCGAACAGATCGAACGACGGCCCCGTCGGGTGCTCGGGCAG
>REEJ01000307.1 GCA_007695125.1 Trueperaceae bacterium
GGTACGTCGGTGGCGCGCGAAGAGCGGCGGGGGCCGGTTGCGATCAGTCGTCGATCAGGCAACCCTGCTGAGTGTTGGTGAAGGTGTTGGCGCTACAGGCGTCGAGGTTGACCATCGACCCGGGGCTCACGTAGAGCCCGTATCCGCTGCCGGAACCCGCGACGCCGGCGTCGCTGAAGGTGCTGTTGGTGACGAGCATCTGCGCGACCTCGTTGATCGGGTTCTGTCCGACCGACAGGTTGAACGTCCTACCGCTGTCCACCCATCCCGTGACCCCGCCATCGAACTCGCCGCCGCCGTACGCGATGGTGACGTGGTCCATGACGTTGCCCGCCAGGCGCGCCTGGCGCAGGTAGACGCCGTACCAGGAGCCGCCGACCGGCGTCTCGCCGGTGAGCACGATCGGGCTCGCCGAAGTGCCATCGGCGACGATCCCGGCGTCCTCGTGCTGGGCGAAGATGCCCGTGTCCTCGAGGAACGACAGCGTGACGCCGGGTGCGATGGTCACGACGGCGCGCAGGTCGATCACGCCATCGACCAGGTAGCGGACGCCGTCGCCCAGCGCCGGCCAGGTGGCGTCATCGAGGACGTTGTCCGTCGGCGAGTCCGTAGCGTCCAAGAGCACGTGGTCGTCGTCGTTGCCTGCGTACGACGTGCCGTCGTCGAGCCAGCGCGCGGCCTGCGCCGAGACGTGCGCCGCGCCTTCCGCGTTCGCGGTCAGCGTGTTGTTCGCGAAGCCGCTCGCGGCGAACGTCGACCCGTGCGAGATGTAGAGGCCGTAGCCGGAGCCGTGGCGGAGCGTGGTGTTCGTGAGCGTCGTCAGCAGCGCGTTCGCTGACGTGTCCGTCGTCGGCGAACCGAGGACGAGGTTGTAGCCGTAGACGGCGAAGTCTGGAACGTCCGGCTCGCCACCGGCGTACTCGATCGTCACGTGGTCGAGGACGCTGTGCGAGTCCTCGTCGGTGCGCCAGATGATGATGCCGTTCCAGTGGCCGGGCACGCTCTCGGTGCCGGTGAAGATGATCGGCTCGGCCGACGTGCCGTCGGCGACGATGCTGCCGCCGTCAGTGACGCGCAGCTCGCCGTCGGCGACGAACTCGACCGTCACACCGGGGGCGACGGTGAGCTCGGCTTCGACCCTCGCCGCGCCATCGAAGCGGTAGGGCACGTCCGACGCGAGTCGCGTCCACGTGATCGGTTCGGTGATGGTGTTGATCTGGCCCGTTGTGCCGACCTGTTCGTCGCCGTCGATCTGCACGTAATCGTTGGTGTTGCCGGTCAGGACGCTGGCGCCGTCGAGGAAGCCGGAGTTGCGCGCCGACATCCGCACCGGCGCATCGCCGTGGCCGGTGATGGTGTTGCCGGCGAACGCAGAGACCGTCGAGAAGCGCGTGGCGTAGAGGCCGAACCCCGCCCCGTCGCGGATCGTCGTGTTGGTGATCGCGATCACGTTGACGTCGCTCACGTCGGTGGTCCCGGGCCTACCGAGTTGGAGGGAGATGGCCGGGTCATCGGGGTCGGTGGGGTCGGTGTAGCCAGCGTGCTCGATGCGCACGTGGTCGAGGCTGCTCGAGTTCGTGCTGCCTGTGCGCCACATCTCGATGCCGCGCCACCAGCCGGCCGTGGTCTGCGTGCCCGCGAAGCGCACCACGGCAGCGGCGCTGCCGCTGGCGTCGAGCGAGCCGCTCGACGAGGTCACGCGCAGCCCGGCCTCCTCAGCGAAGCGGACGACGGTGCCGGCCTCGACCGTGAGACTGTCGGTGACGTCGATCGGGCTCAGGACGACGTAGTCGGTACAGCCGAAGCCCTGTGCGGTCCAGGTGGTGGGAACCGTGACGTCGGAGTCGATCTCGGTCGGCGCGGAGCACGCGACCACGGTCACGCTCGCCTCGGCCGTCGCGCCGCCGCTGCTGGTCGCCGTGATCGAGGTCGAGCCTGCAGCTACGCCGGTGACGACGCCGGCCGTGTCGACGCTGGCCACGGCACCGTCGAGGCTGGCCCACGTCACGTTCGTCGTCGGCGTGCCATCGAGGCTGGCCACGAGCGTTTCGTCGGCACCGATGCCGAGCTCGAGCGAGGCCGGGGCGATCGTGAGCGATCCCGCCGGCGCGCCGCCATTGCCGGGCGCGCCACAGGCGGCCACGAGCAGCGCCGCGAGGGCGAACGCTACCGCGTGCAGCACGGCACGGTGGCGCGGTCGGTAACCGGGGTCGATCGAACGATTGGAGCGTGAAGCGTGCATCGGGCCTCCTCAGGCGTCGCCGTCGTCGCCGCCGGTCATGCCCGTATCGGGCGTGCCGGCGTCACCGAAGGCGCGCGAGCGAGCGGTGCGTTCGTCCAGGAAGGCCTGTAGGCCCGCGGTGTCGCGGAACCGCCGCACGCGGTGCGTGCGCACGTCGGTCAGGCTGGCGCGCCATGCGCCGTCGCCCTCGCCGTCGCGCCACAGGTACAGGACGTAACGCGCTTCCTCTCGCACGTCGCAAGGCTAGGCAGCTTGCCTCAAACGAGCCTCAAACGTGCTTGGGACGACCGTCACAAGTCCAGGAGGCGTCCGCTGGGTGAGCGTGCGCGCAAGCGCGCCTCGAGGTGCGCGACCTCCGCGACCGCGCCTTCGTCACCCGAGCGCACCAGCACGTTGCCGGCCAGCCACGTCAGGTGCGGCAACGCCCGCGCACGCCCGAGGGCGCGTGCCTCCTCGGCGAGGTCGCTCGCCCCGGCCCGACCCGCCGCCTCGAGCGCGCGTGCCTGCATCACCAGCGCGTGCCCCTGCTGCTCGACCATCCCGTGGCGTGCCGCACGCCGAACCGAGCGTTCGGCGTGCTCGACGGCACCGTCGGTGTCGCCGACGTAGCGATCGGCCACACTGCGGGCGCGCTCCGCGATGGCGCACGCCAGCGGCTGCCCGATGCGCTCTGCCAGCGCCAGCGCCTCCGTCGCGCTGGACAGAGCACCGTCGGTGTCGCCGACGGCCGCCGACGCGCCAGCCCAGACGCTCAGGATGGTGCTGCGACGGTACGGGTCGGTCACGCCCTCCACGGCGTCCCAGGCCTCTTGCAACGCGCGCAACGCGTCGCCTGCCTCGTCGCAGTGCAGGTCGATCAGGGCGCGCCTGCTGGCGGCGTCGGCCGCGAAGAGCGGCGTGCCGTGCCCGCGCACCAGCCGCCTTGCCCGCAACGCGTGCGTGCGGCCCTCGTCGAAACGGCCCGAGCCCACCAGCGCCAGCGCCACGCCGTTTCGCACCAAGATCTCGTGCTGGACGTCACCCACGGCCTCGAACGTCGCCAGCGCCCGGAGCAGCAGGGCCTCTGAGCGCTGCGGCCACCCGAGCGCCCACGCGGCGAGCCCGGCCACGTGATCGACATGCCCGCTGAAAGCAGCATCGAGCTCGGAGCGGTCGATCCCGGCGAGCCGCTCCGCGCAGCGCTCCAGGCGACCCATGTGCCAATCGAGGGTGCTGCGCTCGTACGCCAGGTCGGCGTCGTCCGGGACGAGCGCCGAGAGGGCCTCGAGGCTCGCCTCGGCCGCCGTGAACTCGCCACGCGCCCAGGCCAGGTGGAACGTCACCCAGTGCCGGTCGATGGTGATCTTCAGCGGGGTGGGGATGCCGGCGCGCTGGGAGGCGTCGTCGAGGAGCGCCGCGGAGCGGGCGTACGCGCCCGCCGTCCGCGCCAGCCGCGCCAGCGTGATCAGCGCCTCGAGCGCGATCGCAGCGTGCCCGTGGCGATCCGCGGCGTCGAGCGCTGCCTCGACCTCGCGTTGGGCGCGCTCGAGTTCGAGCTTGCCGCGCGCCGAGCCGAGCCACAGCAGCGCACGCGCGTAGCGCTCCGAGCTGTCGTCGACGCTCGCCACCAACCGCTCCAGCCACCGCATGGCCTGCCGCGACGGGCCGATCGTGAGCGCGGCCTCGGCGGCGGCCTGCAACACCGGTGCGGCGGCTGCGGCGTCGTCGCCGGCCTCGAGCCGATGCCACGCGACGAGGCCCACCGGGGCGGCGCGTGCGGCAAGAGCATCGGCCAGACGCCGATGCAGCAGGCGCCGAACGGACGCGGGCGCATGGGCCTCGACGACCTCCTGCGCCAACGTATGCGTGAAGGCACCGTCGACGAGCCATCCCGCGCCCTCCGCAGCGCCGAGTGCCTCGGCCACGCGATGCTCGTCGAGGTCGAGCACCTCGGCCACGAGGTCGACTGCCGCCGCGGGGGCGAGCGCGAGCACGCGTACGGCGCGCAGTGCCTCGCGATCGAGATCGTCGAGGCGACGTTCCAGCGTCCGCACGACGCGGTCGGGCGCTTCGACGTCGGTGGGAAGCCCAACCGCGGGCCGCAACCGACCGGCGGCATGGAGGTCCTTGAGCATCTCGACCACGAACAGCGGGTTGCCCCCCGTGAAACCCACGAGATCGGCCGCCAGCGCCTCACCATCGTCGATCCCGACGGAGACCAGCAGCGCCTCGACGGCGCCGGCGTCGAGCGGCGACATCGCAATCACGACGGCCATGCCCTTCGCGCACAGGGCGCCCACGCTGCGCGCGTCCGCGGCGGCGAGCGCCCCCTCGCGCACCGTGACCGCCAGCGCCGGGCGCTGGGCACCGTCCTCTCCGATGGCCGCGAGGAGCACGCGCCGGCTGTCCTCGTCGAACGCGTGCAGGTCGTCGATAACCACCGTGGCGACCGAGGGGTCGAGGGAGCGCAGGGCAGCGGCCACGGCTGGCCCGGAGCGGGCGGACACGGTCGGACCTGCCACGCCCGCGCCTTCGGACGCCGCCGGGTCGGCCGCGACGCGGCCGAGCTCGTCGCGCGCCCACCGCGGCAGCACTTCGCCGTCGACGACCCGGCGCAGCGTCGCGACGGCCCTGACGAGGCTGGCGTACGGCACGCCTGCGTCGCCGGGACGGCCCTCGAGGACCACGTAGCGCCCACGCCCTTCGGCGGCGTCGAGGGCGAGCCGGCTCGTGCCGGCACCCGCCGCGTCGACCAACAGCACGATTCGGCCCTCCGACCAGGCGCGTCCCACGGCTTCGAGCTCCTCTGTCCGGCCCACGAGGACGCTCGGTCGGAGCAGCGCCGGTGGGGTCGTGGCGATCGTCTCGAGCGGCGTGTGGTCGCGGATGGCGCGCTCGGCCGCAGCGATGGCGTCGCCCAACTCGCTCGTCTCGGGCAACGGGTCCACACCGAGCTCGCGGTCGAGCAGCGCTCTGCACGCCTCGTACTGCACCCGGGCGGCCCGCACGTCGCCCCGCTGCAGGTGCAGCCGGACGACGAACTGGTGCGCGCTCTCGTCGAGCGGGTCGAGGCTCAGCAGCGCCGTCGCCAGGGTGACGGCCTCCGCGCTGGCGCCGGCCGCCGCCAGGCGGCGCGACTCGCCGCGCAGCGCGTCGCGCCGCAGGTCTTCGAGCCGCATGCGCTCGAGCCCGAGCCAGTCCTCGAACGCCGGCGCATCCGGCACCCGCACGCCGTCGAACGGCGCGCCGCGCCACAGCGCGAGGGCGCTGCCATGGCGGCCCCGCGCGACGAGACGCTCGAAGACGGTGACGTCGCACCTGACGCGCAGGCGCACGGGGCCACGCCCGACCGAAAGCCAGCGCTCGCCACCCGGCGCCCTCCGCAGCGTGTGCAGCGCCTGATGCACGCTGCCGACACGCTCCAGCCCCCACAGGAGTTCCGCGAGGTCGCGGCGCGAGACGCCGCCGTCGGCGCGCGCGAGGTACGCCAGCAGCGCGAGCGCCTTGACGGCCCGCGGCGCCACCCGCGCACCGCCCCACGAGAACGCCGGGGCGCCCAGGAGCCGCGCGATGAGCCGGGGTCCAGACATCAGGCCACGCTACCCGCTTCGACGGCGGTACCTCGCCTGTGTCGCGTCCGGCCCGCACACGGGACCTCGGGAGCGGCGGGCACGCAGGCGTCGCGCTACGCGCCATACTGTCGAGATGCTGCCCGTGCGAACGACCTGGAACGGCCACGCGCGCTTCACCGCGCTGCTGTGCGTGCTCGCGTGCCTCACGCCGTGGAGTGCGGCGCGCGACGGCACGGTCCCCGACCCGCCACGCGGCGACGTTCGCGTCGTGGTGTTCGGGGACTTCAACGGCCCCTACGGCAGCGTGACGTACCCGGCGCCGGTCGCCCGGGCGGTGGCGGCGATCATCGACGTCTGGCGTCCCGACGGCGTGCTGCTCCCCGGCGACCTCGTGGCGGGCCAGGATCGTTCGCTGCCGATTGAGCGCTTCGCGGCGATGTGGGACGCGTTCGACGCGGCCGTCGCCGCGCCGTTGCGCGCCGCCCGCATCCCGTACGTCGCCACGATGGGCAACCACGACGCGTCGAACCTGCGGGTCGCCGACGGGAGCTTCGCGTTCGCGCGCGAGCGCGACGCGGCGGCCGGCTACTGGGCGCGCCCCGAGCACCGCGCCGGCTTGGACGTCGTGGCCGACGACGGTGCGCCGTTCACGTTCGCGACGCGTCTAGGTCCGCTGTTCGTCGCCGCGATCGACGCGTCCGGTCCGGTGGTCGACGCCGATCAACGCGCCTGGTTGTCAGCAGCGCTCGGCACGGAGGCGGCTCGCGAGGCGAGCGCGCGGATCGTGATGGGTCACCTCCCGCTCGTCGGGATCGCGATCGGACGCGACCGCCAGGGCGAGGTGGTGTGGGAGGCGGCGTCGCTGCGCGACCTGATGCTCGCGCACGACGTCGATCTCTACGTCAGCGGCCACCAGGCGGCGTACTACCCTGGCCGCTGGGAGGGGCTGGAGCTGCTCTTCAGTGGCGGCGTCGGCGGCCGCCGCTTGCGCGTCGGCGACGCTCCCGCGCGCTCGGCGGTGACGGTCGTCGACGTGTGGCTGGAACCGCTCACGCTGCGCTACACGACCTTCGACCCGGTCGGGTTCGAGGCGTACGACGCCACGGCGCTACCGGCGCGGCTCGACGGCTACGGCGGGACCCTCGAACGCTCGACGCGCGACGGCTCCTGCGCGGCCTCCGGCTGCTGAGCCGCTCCCCCGCGAACGGCTGTACGATGCCCGCGTGCAGGCCAAGGGCTGGGGCGAACCGAACCGCAACTTCTGGCTGGGCGTCTACAACGGCGTCCTCGTCAACGGCGGCGAGGCGTTCTTCCACAGCGCCCTCGTGCTGGCTCCGTTCCTGGCCGCGCTGGGCGCTCCAGGCTGGGTGATCGGGATGATCCCCGCCCTGCGCGTCGGCGGCTGGTTCTTGCCGCAGTTGTTCGTCGCGAGCCGTCTGGCGCACCAACCCTTCAAGCTGCCGTTGTACCGGCGCACCTCGACGCTGCGCATCGTCGTCTTCGCCGCGCTCACCGTGACCGTGTTCCTGGTCGACGACCCGCGCGTGCTGATCCCCGTCACGCTCGCCGTCCTGGCGCTCAACTCCGTCGCCGGCGGCATCGGTGGGGTCCCCTTCGCCGACGTCACCGCCAAGGTCGTCCCCCACTACCGCTTGGGCACGTTCTGGGTCCTGCGCAACGCCATCGGCGGGGTGCTGGCGTTGCTCTCCGGGCTGGTGCTGCGTTGGGTGTTCGACTCGGACCTACCGTTCCCGACGGACTTCGGCGTCGTGTTCCTGTTCGGCACGGTGCTGGTCGGTGGTGCGTACCTCTCGTTCGCGCTGGTGCGCGAACCGCCCGGCGTGCCGGCGCTCAAGGAGCCGCTCGCCGCCATGTTGCGGCGCCTGCCGAGCGTGTTGCGCGTCGACGTCAGCTTCCGGCGCTACCTGCGGGTGCGCTTCCTGGGGCTGCTCGCGTTGATGGCCGAGCCCTTCTACGCGATCCATGCCATCACCAACCTGGGCGCCCCGGTCGCCTCGTTGGGCACCTTCGTCATCGTCGCGACCTTCGCGTCGATCGCCGTGAACTTCGCCTTCCGCCGACCCGCCGACCGCGGCCAGAACGTGACCGTCTTGCAGGTGTCGCTGGCGTGCATGGTCGCGGCGCCACTCGCTGCCCTGCTGATGCCGACCTGGCAGGGGTTCGCGCTGGTGTTCGCCCTCTCCGCCGCCGGCAACTCAGGCATGGGCATTGCGGCCTGGAACCTGCTCTACGCCGTCTCGCCGGCGCCGCAGCGACCGCTCTACGTGGGCGTGGCGAACAGCATCCTGGCGCTGCCGAGCCTGGCGCCGATCGCGGTCGGCCTGGCGGCGGTCGTGACCGGCTACCCCCTGCTGTTCGGCCTCGCGGCGGCCGTGGCGGCGGCGAGCCTGGCGTTCTCGTTCCGCTTCGGCGAGCTCCGCGCCCTCGACAAGGCGGCGCTCGAGGCGTCGCAGTGACGACCCGGCTCGCAGCGTGCCCAGCGCAGGCGGCTCGCCGCCCGGCTCAGCCGGGTCGCCAGGCTCCGAGCAGCAGGTCGTAACGGCCGCCCACGTGCGTGACGAAACCGTGCTGCTGGAGGTAGCGCCGGTACGCGGCGAGGTCGCGCACCACGAGCGACAGGTCGCTCGCGCGGTAGTTCTTGGTGCGCGCTCCCCACACCACCTCGTCACCCCGGAAGCGGCTGTTGGGCACACCGAGGAGCAGGCCGGCTCCGGTCTCGAGATGGCGTTGGACCACGTTCCGCAGCAGCGCCTTGTCGTCGACCCCGGGGCTCTGCAGCAGGTCGATTGCGATCACCAGGTGGTACCTGCCGAGATCGCTCGGCAGGTCGTTGACGTCGGCCTCCACGAAACGCGCTCCGGGGAAGCGCTCGCGCGCCTGCTCGAGGGCGCCGGCCACGCGGTCCACGCCGGTGACCGCGAGCGCGCTGGGCGGTGGGACGAGCCAGCCGAGCGCCTCGATCTCGTCGCCGCGGTGGCAGCCGAGCACCAAGACGCGTCCGCCGTCGGGCGGCCGGACGCGTTCGAGCGCGTCGAGCAAGGGGACGAGGAAGCCGGGGTGCTCCAGCTTGCGCACGGCGGCGAACGCGCCGTCGGGCTCGTAGCGCTCGGCGCCGCCGGTGCCGCCGTGCCAGGCCGCCTCCGGCTCGAGCGGCGAGAAACGGATGCGCACGACGCCGGGCGCGACACGCTCCGGTGTGTGACAGCGGCAACCGATGACCTCCGCCAGGTCGACCCAGGCCCGCCAGGTGCGCAGCGGCGCGGCGCGGTCGTGCGCCGTTCCCGGGGCCGCACGAGCCGCGGCGTCGGGGTCGGGCACGTCGAGCTCGAACGTTCCGACGGAGGCGAGCGCGGCACGCGCCCAGCGCACCACCTCGACCAGCGGGGTCGCGCCGACCGCGAGAAGCGGCCGCTGTGCGCCGGCGGCGGACGCGCCGACGGTTGCGGATCGCTCGTCACCGTTGCGCTGGTCGCTCATCGCGCCATCAGACCATGTCCTTACCCAGTGTCGCCGCTCCTTGCAATTTGCATTGTTTGCACGCTACGATGATCGCGATATGCAAGCGTCTGATGCTCCGTTCGCGCGCCGGTACCTCCACGGCGCATGGCACGCCGTACGCCACGTGGAGCGGGTCCTCGCCGACGTCGGCGATCTCGACCTGACCGAGCTCGTCGTCCTGGAGTACGCGTCGCTCAGCGATCTCGGACCAGGCGCCATCGCGGACGCCTTGCGGCTAGCGCCCCACACGGTGTCGCGCACGCTCGGCCGACTCGCTTCTGCGGGCCTGCTCGAGCGGCGCGTCGCCGTGGGCGACGCGCGCCGGCGGACCTTGGTGCCGACACCGTCCGGATCGGCCACGCTGGCGCGCCTCCACGCGGCCCTCGGCGCGCACCTCACCACCATGCTCGGCGACCAGCACCCCGAGCGCCTGCGCGCGTTCGCGGACGTGCTCACAGCGATCGTCGCTGCCGACGCTCCGAGCGAGCCGACCAGCGAGGTCAGTGGATCAGGTGCAGCTCCGTCTGCCGACCGCCCAAGAAGTGGATCTCGCCGCCCGTGAACGCCACGATCTGCTCCGTCGCGCACTTCACCCGCTGACCGCCCCACTCGGGCACCGCCACCTCGCAGAACATCTCGAACGAGTGCAGCGTGTGCTCGAACAGCGGCAGGTCGCCGCGGCCGGGCACGCCCGTCTGCTGGTCGTACAGGCCGATCATCGGCCCCGCGCCGTGCCCGTGATACCCGATCGGGTGCGTGTACATCCGCCCCTCGATGCCCGCGTCCGCCATGCGCGCGAGCACGTCGGCGAGGATCTCGTTCCCCGATCGGCCCGCCACCATGCAGGCTGCCAGGAGGTCCTGCTGCGCGTTCGCGGTGCGGAGCGCGGCGACGAGCCCGGCGGGCGGCGCCTCCTCGCCCAAGCGCAGCACGTACGCGTTCTGCTGCGTGTCCGTCGCCAAGCCCAGGTAGTGCAGTCCGAAGTCGCAGTGCAGGAGGTCGCCCGGCCGGATGACCTCGTCGGGACTCGCCCCGATGTCGCCCACCGCCACGCCCTGTCGCTGGATCGACACGGTCGGCTGGAACCAGCACGACAGCCCCAAGTCCACCGTGCGTTGCCGCATCCACCAGGCGACGTCGAGCGCCGTGGTCACGCCTGGGTGGACCACCCGACTCGAGAACGCCTCGCCGATGATCCCGTGCGCGATCAGGTTGATGCCCCCCACGGCGTCGAGCTCGCCCGGGCTCCGCTTCTCCAACCAGCCGACCGCCAACCGCTCGGCCGACACGGTCCGCGCCGCGAGATCGGAACCGAGCGCCTCCATCAAGGCATCGTGCTCGAACTTCGACAACCCGTCACCGAACGCGAAGTGCTCGGCGACGTTCACACCGATGCGCTTCGGATCGCGCTCTTCGACCACCCGACGCAGGCACTCCCACTGCGTCTCGGTCGCCTGCTCGGTCCGCGTCTTCGCCCACATCGCCTGGTAGGAGCCGTCGAGCCCGATCCCGGCGTTCGCGATGGCCATCGCCTCGAACGGACCGTCGGCGGGGGCATGGAACACGAGGATCGTCCGCCGACGGGCCGACATCATCGTGGCCGGCAACAGGCTCATCAGCACCGGGTCCTCGTTGTACTCGCGTGCCACGACGATCCACAGGTCGATGCCCTCGCGCCGCATCACCTCGGGCAGCACCGACTGTAGACGCTCTCGCAACCAGCCGTCTCGGACCTCGGCTTGGCGCCGGAGCGGAAGGATCTTCTGCGACCAATCGGAGACGCGTTGGCGCTCGAAGGCGAGACGAGCGGTGGGGGTGGTGGTCATGGGGCTCCTCCGAAGTGAAACGTGCAGGGACGTGCAGGCGCGCGCGTGCGCCGGGTCGCTGCGGGCTACCCCGTCAGCGTACCTGCGCCATGCGCGCCCGCGCCGTCGGCACGCCGCCACACGGAGCCCGACACCGGCCGCTAAGCGTGCGCTAAGCGACGTCCACGTACCGTCCACGCGACGTCAGGCCGCAGTCGTGCGGCCGCGGAGAGGAGCACGATGCAGACGACCGGACACCAACCGCGCACACGCCACGCTCGCGCCCACGCCACTTCGGCAACCCCGCCGCAGCGACCCGTCACCTCGCGCCTGACGGCGACCGCCACGGCCGCACTCCTGACGCTCGCGCTGGCCGCCTGCGGTGCGCCGAGCGGGCCGACCGATCCCGGCGGTCCAGGCACCCTCACGACCTACCTCCTCCTCGACAACTGGACCGCGCGCTCGGTCTCGGTCATGTCGAGCGAGGGGGGCAGCGCCGACCTGGCGTTCGAGAGCAACGTCCTGCTCGGCCTCGACGTCACGCCCTGCGGCATGGCCATCGGCCCGGACGGGCGCGTCTACGTCACCGACCACCAGGGCGTGCGGGTGCTCGTGATCGACCGCGAGCGCCTCCTCGACGGCACGGCCACAGGTGACGCCAGGCTCGCCGCCATCGAACTGGAAGGACTCGTCCAGCCGTGCGGCGTCGCCTTCGACGCGAGCGGCGCGATGTGGGTCGCCGACCGACGAGGAGCCACGCACACGGCGTCGCAGCCGAACTGGCTCGCGCAGTTCGACGCCGCCCAGGTCGCCGCCGCGAGCGGCAGCGTCTCGCTGGCCCCGGTCCGCACGCTGCAACCCGTGCACAACACGACGAGCATCATGCTCGACACGCTCTTCGCGTCGTGGTGGATCACGTCGCTCACCTTCGACGACCAGGACCGCCTCTGGTACACCGACCGCTGGCGCTGGACGGTGAGCCGCATCGACGACCCGAACGGCTACGGTACGGGCCTCGTCACGGACGTCGAGCCCGACATGCAGCTCACCAACGCACCCGTCGTCGGCGAGAACCCCGCCGTGCAGTTCATGGTCAACCCGCACAGCCTCGCGTTCGACGGTGCCGGCAACGTCTACATCGGGACGAACGGGGCGCCGAACGCGCTGCGCTACGCCGTCGACGACCTGCCGTCGAACGGCCGCACGTTCGTCCTGCCCGCCGCCACGCTCACGCTCCCGATCCCGCAAGAGGATGGACCGTTCGGGCCGCTCGCCGTGACGATCGACGAGGACGGCACGCTCTTGACGGCGGCGAACCAAGCACGCCAGCTCTTCCGCGTGACCGCCCCCGCCACCCGCGACGGCGACGTGACGCCGGACGCCGTCACCACGTGGGCCGACGCCGGTGCCACCGACGGCGCCACGTTCGTCTGGACCACCCGCCCGACCCCGTGAGGGGCGAGCACGCGACGACCGGCGGCGCCGCCGCTGCCGTCGAGAGGAGCACGATGCGCAACGGCCAGCGCCTACCGCAGCGATCCGACGTTCACCCGCATGCAGCGACCGCCACGCCGACCAGACGCGGCACCAGCGTGCGCCTCGCGGCGGCCACCGCCTCCCTCGTCCTGACGCTCGCCCTCGCCGCCTGCGGCGGCCCCGCCGGCCCCGGTGGGCCGACCGACCCGAGCACCACCACCTACCTCCTGCTCGACAACGCCGGGCAGCGCTCGGTCTCCGTGATGTCGAGCGCCGGCGCGCTCGCCGATCTCACCTTCGAAGCGAACGTCTCGCTCGGCGATGGCGTCCGACCGTGCGGCATGGCGATCGGTCCGAGCGGGCGCCTCTTCGTCACCGACTTCGACGGCGCGCGCGTTCTCGTCATCGACCTGGACGGTCTCCTGGACGGCGACGCCAGCAGCGCGGCGCGCGTCGCGACGATCACCGCGCCGGGCCTGCAGGAGCCGTGCGGCTTGGCGTTCGACGCATCTGGGTCCCTGTGGATCGCCGATCGTCGTGGCTCGATGCTGCCCGACGCGTTCGTCGCCAACCAGCTCCTGCAGTTCGACGCGAGCGCCGTCGCGGGCGCCACCGGCGCGGTCGAGCTGACGCCCGTCCGGTCCATCGAGCCGTTGCACGGCACGACCGACACGGGGCCCGACGCCCTCCTCGAGTCGCGCTGGATCACGTGGCTCGGCTTCGACGACGACGACCGCCTGTGGTTCACCGACGTCTGGCAAGCGTCGGTCAACCGCATCGACGCACCGGGCACCCTGCCGCTCGGCCTCGTCACCGATGTCGAACCCGACATGCAGCTCACGAACCCACCCGGCAGCCTGATCATGCGGAACCCGGCGAGCCTCGCCTTCGACGCCACCGGAAACGTCTACGTCGGCAACGTCGGCGATGCTCGGGCGCTGCGGTTCGTCGTCTCGCGACTGCCCTCCGACGGTCGCACGACCGTGGAGCCCGATGCGATCCTGACCTTCCCGATCTCGCTCGCCGCCAGCCCCATCGCCGGGCCGCGGGCCGTCACGCTCGACGCCGAAGGCGCGCTGTGGGCCGCGGGCACGAACCGCGGCCTCTACCGCGTCGTGGCGCCGGCCGACGAGGACGGCGACGTGACACCCGGGGTCGATACCGAATGGACGAGCGCGGGCTTCACCGACGGCGCCACGTTCGTCTGGACGACGCGCACGACGCCCTGAACGAGTCGCGACGTCGTCCCACGACCGTGGGCGTGTTCGGGGGCGGGCCGATGCCCGCCCCCTCTTCACTCGACGACGAGCAGCTCCCGCGGCGCGTTCGTCAGCGACTCGCAGCCGTCGTCGGTGACCAGCACGTCGTCCTCGATCCGCACGCCCAACTCGCCGGGCAGGTACGCACCCGGCTCGATCGTGACGACGTGCCCCGCCTCCGCGCGCTGGTCGTTGTCGCCACGCAGGTAGGGCGGCTCGTGGATCTCGAGCCCGAGCCCATGGCCGAGCCGGTGCGTGAACGCGTGCGCCAAGCCGACCGCGGCGAGCGAAGCGCGCGCGGCGGCGTCGACGTCGCCGAGGCGTGCGCCGGGCGCCAGCGCGGCCTTGCCGGCCTCCTGGGCAGCGGCCACGGCCGCGTGGACCTCGCGCAGCCGCGCGCTCGGCTCGCCCACCGACACGGTGCGCGATACGTCCGACAGGTAGCCGGCCCAGCGACCACCGAAGTCGAAGAGGACGCCGTCACCGCGCTGGATCACGCGCTCCCCGCTGACGTGGTGCGGGAAGGCTGCGTTGGGGCCCGAGGCGACGATCGTGAAGGTGTCGTCGAGCCCCTCGGCCCGCATGGCGGCCGCGAGCCGGGCGGCCACGGCCCGCTCGCTGCTCCCGGCGAGCGGCTCGCGCAGCAGCGCGGCGTAGGCCCGATCGGTGGCCGCGGCCGCCGCGCACAACGCCTCGACCTCGGCGGCCTGTTTCACGGCGCGCACACCGCCGGTGACGCGCTCGAGCGCGACGAGACGGAGCTCGGGTCGGGCGGCTGCGATGCCCAGCACCTCGCTGGCCGCGACGCGCTCGCCGAGCGCGAGCCGGGCGGCGCCTGCCGGCAGCTGCGCCACGAGCAGCGGCACAGGGTCCTGGTCCTCCTCCCACGGGACGGTTCGCAACCCGGCCGGAACGCGGCTGGCCTCGAAGGCAGGGAGGACCATCACGGCCTCCCCTTCCACCGGCAGCACCAGCAGCGCGAGGCGCTCCGAGAGGTGCATGTGCAGGCCGGTCAGGTACACGAGGTCGCCCGAGGGCGGGATGACGGCGGCGGCGGCGCCGGCTTCGGCGAGACGGTGGCGTAGGCGGGTCTGGCGCTCGAGGTGGGTGGCGTCCATCGCACCAGTCTGACCCGGCGCGGCCCGCGCTGCGACGGGGCGCGACGAGGGCCGGCGGTACACTGCCCCACATGAGCGTCACCGACACGGCCCCGTCGCCCCTCGTCGTCACCGCGCCACCGGAGCGCTTCTTCGGCTACTACCCCGGCACCGTGGCCGTCGTCACGGCCGCGCACGGCGGCGATCGCAACGTGATGAGCGCCGGCTGGCACGCCGCGCTGTCGGCAGATCCGCCCTTGTACGGGGTCGCCTTCGGGCGCGAACGCTACACCTACGGCCTGGTGCGTGCGTCGAACGCCTTCGCGGTCCACTTCCTGCCGTTCGAACGCGCCGACGCGATCGCAGGCGCCGGCTCGCTGAGCCGGCACGACGGCGTCGACAAATTCGAGCGCCTCGGGCTCGCCACCAGCACGGGTCGCGTGCTGGACGTGCCGATCCTGCACGACGCCTACCTCGCGTACGAGTGCCGGGTCGACGCGGTGCACACCACCGGCGATCACGACTTCGTGGTGGGAAGCGTGGTCGCGGTCCATCACCGCCCCGACGCATTCGACGAGCGCCGCCTGCAAGACGGCGCTCGCGTTCCCGGCGTCGTGTACTACGGCCGCAGCACCTTCGAGGCGCTCGGCTCCGGGGCGCGCGGCGAGTTCACCCCCGAGCGCTACCGCGAGCGCAAGCCGGTCTGACGCTACGCGCCCCTCAGGTGTCCTTCAGGCGCCGGTCGAACACGTCGCGCAGGCCGTCGCCGAGCAGCGAGAAACCGAGCACGACGATCGTGATGGCGATCCCCGGGTAGAGCGTCACGTGCGGCGCGCTGCGGATCGCCTCGCGGCCCACCGACAGCATCCGGCCCCAGCTGACCTGTGGCGGCTGCGTGCCGAGGCCGAGGAACGACAGCGCCGCCTCGGCGACGATGGCGGTGCCCATGCCGAGCGTGGCGAGCACCAGCGCCGGCGCCCAGGCGTTGATCAGGATGTGCTTGAAGAGCACGATCAGGTGGCTCTGGCCGAGCGCCTTGGCGGCCTCGACGAACTCCTCTGTCTTCACCGCCAACACGTCGGAGCGCACCACACGCGCCATCGTCGGTATGCGAACGATCGCGATCGCCACCATGGCGTTGACGATGTTCGGCCCCAACGCGGCCACGATGGCGATCGCCAGCAAGATGCCTGGCAACGCCAGCAGCACGTCCATGACGCGCATGATGACGTCGTCCACGATGCCGCCGACGTAGCCCGAGATGGCGCCCAGGATCACGCCGAACACCAGCGAGATGCCGGTCGCGATCAGGCCGACCATCAGCGAGACGCGCGCGCCGATGATCAGGCGTGACAGCAGGTCGCGCCCGAGCTCGTCGGCGCCCAAGATGTAGCGGGTGTTGAACTCGCCGTCGACCCAGAGGCCGCGCGGCGCCTCGTAGCGCTCCCAGATGTCTTGCTGCAAGGGATCCATCGGCGTGATCCAGGGCCCGATCAGCGCCACGATCACCAGCCCGACGATGATCACCGAGCCGAACATGATGCTCTTGTTGCGAAACACGCGCCGCAGCGTGGGGTTCATGCGCCGCCGCGTGGCGGCAGCGGGGGCACCGGTGGCACTAGTCATAGCGGATCCTCGGGTTGATCAGGCTGTACGAGAGGTCGACGAGCAGGTTCGCGATCGCGAACACGACGGCGAGCATCAGCACGCTCCCCTGCACCACGGGGAAGTCGCGTTGGCTGATGGCGCTCACGATCAAGCGCCCGACGCCCGGCCAGGCGAAGACGACCTCGATGACGATCGCGCCACCGAGCAGCGCCCCGAACTGGACGCCGACCACCGTGACGACGGGGAGCAGCGCGTTCTTGAGGGCGTGCCCGTACACGACCGTGATGCCGCGCAGGCCCTTGGCGCGGGCCGTGCGGACGTAGTCGCGGTTGAGCACCTCGAGCAGGCTGGAGCGCGTCAGGCGCGTGATGAGGGCCATGATCGAGGTGCCGAGCGCCAAGGCCGGCAGCAGCACGTAGCGGAAGTGGTCCCACAACACCATGAAGTCGAACTGCGTGACCATCGCGACGATCGCGTCGACGAAGCTGGGCCCGCGCGATCCGATCGGCAGCCACGAGACGTGCAGCGCGACCTGCGACAGCAGGATCAGGCCCACCCAGAAGTTCGGCGCCGCGACCCCCACGAGCGCCGCGAACATCGACCCGAAGTCGATCCACGAGTTGCGCCGTACCGCCGAGAGCACCCCCAGCGGGATACCCACCCCCACCGCCAGCACCAGCGACCACAACGCCAGCTCGATCGTGGCCGGCATGCGCTCGAAGATGAGCAGCGTCACCGGGAGCTGGCTCCTGATGCCCGTACCGAGGTCGCCCCGCAGTGCGTTCCCGAGCCAGATGACGTACTGCACCGGCAACGGCCGGTCGAAGCCGTAGAGGCGGTTGAGGCGCTCGACGTCCTCTTCCCTGGCTTCCTCGCCCAGCATGATCCGCACGGGATCGCCGGGCGCCAGGTGCACCAGCATGAAGACGATGATCGACACCCCGAGCAGGATGACGACCAGTGACAGCATCCGCCGAACGATGTACTTCAGCATCTCGTGACGGTCCTCACGCGCCTACCGTACCAGCGTCAGGGCCGACTGCGGCCGCGAGAGGAAGCGCGCTCCGTCGGCCGTGACGACCACGTCCTGCTCCGGCCCCACGGGGTGGCCGTCGACGTCGGTGACGCCGTGCACGACCGGCTCGACGGTGTAGACCTCGCCTTCGACCAAGGCGCCCATGCCGCGCTCGCCGTAGCGATCGCCGAGCGGAGCGAGCGTGGTACCGCCGTCGTGGACCGTGCGGCCGATCTGGTGGCCGAGGGCGTGCGTGTAGGGCGTGACGCCGAACGCTTCGAGGGCGGCCCGCGCCACGGCGTCGACTTCAAAGCCACGCACGCCGGGGCGCATCGCTGCGACGGAGCGGTGCACGGCCGCCATGGCGGCGTCGAAGCGGTGCTGCACCTCGGGCGGCGGCGCGTCTTCGCCCTCGCGCAGCACGTAGTAGGTGTGCATCACGTCGCTGCTGTAGCCCTCGACGAACACGCCCATGTCGATCACCACCGTGTCGCCGGGGGTGATCGGCGCCTCGCCCGCCGTGCGGTGGCCGAGGCCGGCGCGACCGGTCATGACCGCTGCCCCGTCGCTGAAGGAGTGGGTCACGCCGAGTTCGCGCTGGCGCCGCTTGATGAACTCGGCGACGTCGCGCTCGGTCATCCCGCTGCGCATGAAGCGACCCGCCTCGTCGTGGAGCTGCTGGGTGAGTTCGATCGCGCGCGTGATCCGGCGCAGCTCTTCACTCGTCTTGCGCGCCCGCAGCGGCTCGAGCACCGGGGCCGAGGACACGGCGCGGCGGCCGATCGTGTCGTCGCCGAGCACCAGCTCGAGCTTGCGCAGGAGCCCGACGGTCAGGCCGTCGAGCAGGTAGTCGTCGACGTGTTGGTTCAGCGCGAACGAGCCGGGCGCGAGCCTCGCGACCACGTCGCGGAGATGCTGGTCGAGCCCCTCGCGGCCGTAGGCCACGACCTCGCCGAACACGCCGGGCGCCTCGATGCCCATGCGATCGTAGTCGGCGACGATCGCGATCTTGTCGCCGGACCGGGTGAACACGAAGGCCGATAGGCCGACCATCGCCTCGCCCGCGAACAGCAGCGTCGACTGGTCGCTGCCCTCGCGACAGAACACGATCCAGACGTCGGCCGGCAGGGCGGGCATGAGGTCGTCGAGTTGGGCGTGCTTCTGACGGATGAGCGTGAGGTCGTTCGTGTTCACGTGGCTGCTCCTGGGTCGGGGCTCGGGCGGCCCTGCCGATGGCGCCGCGAGGCGGCGTATGAAGCCTCAGCGTACCGTATGACCACTCGCCCTAGGCGGCGCCGACGCCTGACCCCGTGCGCCGGGCGCCGCCGTCTGCTACCATGCGCGCACCGTGAAACTGCTGTTGACCATCGTGCAGGACGCTGACGTCGGCAAGCTCGAGCAGGCCTTGCGCGAGCAGGGCCACCAATCGACGAAACTGGCCTCGACCGGCGGGTTCCTCCGCGAGGGGAACACCACCTTGCTCATCGGGGTCGAGGACCGCGACGTGACGAGCGTCAAGGAGATCATCCACGCCAACTGCCGCGAGCGCACCAAGGTGGTGACGGCCGGCTCACCGCTGCATGCGGTGGAGGGGGCGTTCGCCAGCCAGCCGATGGAGGTGCCCGTCGGCGGCGCGATCGTGTTCGTGCTGGCCGTGGAGTCCTTCGACCGTCTCTGAGCCCGCGACGCCGATCGTGTCGACTCAGCGCTCGAACTCGCGGATGAAGCGCTCCTGCACGAGGTAGACGAAGCGTGGCGTCAGGGGTGGCAGGTTGGCGACGTCGTTGAAGCGCAGGTCGTAGTTCCAGTCACGGATGGGGGCGTCGTAGACGCCCGTGTTGCCACCGCCGGTGCCCGGCCAGCCGCCGGTGGAGCGCTCGGGCTCGCCCAGGCTGACGAACGAGCCGGCGTAGCGCAGGGTCCGGTTGGTCCACGTCTCGTGCATGCGCGGGTAGTTCTCGAGGCCACCGTTGTACGCCCCGTTCTGACCGGTCGTGCCGTCGACGCCACCGGTGGTATCGGTGTTGGCCAGGAACGCGGCAGCGATCGTGGTGGGGTTGGCCTGACGGTTCCCCAGGACGCGGCGGTTGCTCGTGATGCTGTCGGTGGTGTACATGCTGCCCACCGGATAGGCGGACGGGTCGTCGTGGTACTGGTTGTTGTTCGCCTGCGGTCCGCGCCTGCCCGAGAGCACGTTGATCGTGTCGGCCAAGATCGCTGCGGGGCGCCACAGCGGGTCAGCGGGGTTGGGCGCGCCTGCGTCGGAGGGGAACGGTCGCCCGGTCGCGCCGTTGTAGTTGCCGCTGGTGAACACCGCCTGATCCGAGACGACGGTCAGGCCGTTGATCTCGGGTGCCCCCGGCAGGCCGGAACCGAGCACCTCCGCGTTGCGCAAACGCACGCCGTAGCCGCTGCTGGCGGCGTTGCTGTCGTTTCCCAGCACCGTGAAGTACCACACGAGGCCGCCATTGCGGTTGGTGCCGATGTCATTGTGCCCGCTGGTGCGGCCGGCGAAGAAGTTCGTCGGGTCGGCGTTCGAGGCGTTGGCCTGCAGGCAGTCGAGCAGGCCGCGCACGTCGACCTCCAGCATCAGGCGGTAGGACGTCCGCTGGTTGTCGTTGTTCCTGTTCTCACGCCGGTCGCGGAACGAGTTCGACCATTCCACGGCCCGCACGTCGCTGCCGTACACGGCCGCGTCGCCGGGGTCGCGTGGCGTTGGGCTCCCCGGCAACCCTTGGTGCGGCCGGACGCCGTACCCTCGGGGCGCCGGATCGTTCGCGAGGCAGGTGTCGAGGGTGGCGGTGAGGCTCGCGTCGATCTGCGGCAGGCCGCCCGAGAGCTCGGATCGGAGCACGACGGCGCGCGCGTTGGCGACCCCGTCCGTGCCGCGCAGGTCGAGCGCGATGCGAACGTCGGCCTCGTTCCAGTACAAGCCGGCGAAGCCGAACTCCTCTGGCGGCGGTACCGTCAACGTGTCGAGCCGCGTACGGATCTGGCCTTGGAAGGTGTCGATGGTGCCCTGGGGAACCGGGTTGAAGGAACTCCCCGAACACACGAGGGCCGGGTTGTTCCCTGGGATGCGCACTCGGGCGGTACCGGTGCAGTTGTTGGCGTCCTTGCGCCCCCGGTGCACGTTGCCGCCGGTGCCTCCGGAACGCACGGCCGCGGTCACCTGCCCGTTGATCTGCAGGGTCGCGTTGGCGTTGAGATACAGGTCGCCGTTGGCGTGGACCCGGCCGTCGAGCGTCATGTTCGGTCCCGGCGCGATCTCGAGGTCCTTGTCGTAGAAGGCGGCGAACTGGAAGAGCGGTACGAGCCGCACGCGGAAGATCATCTCGAGCAACGCCTCCGGCCGGTCGTCGCCGGGCGGAACGGCCTCGGAGAACACCGAGTAGCGGTACTGGATGGCCGAGAGGCCGGCGAACAGCTCGCCCGGCGGCACCGTGATCGCCCGGTCACGGTCGTCCGGGTCGTTGTTCCTGGGGTCCTCGAGCACGTAGGTCGTGACGGTCCGGTCGTTGACGTCGAGCGTCTGACACGCCATGTCGCCGGTGCCGACGTTGAGCCCCGAGCAGGCGTCCGTAGCCTCGGGCGAGGTGCCCGAGGGACGGTTGTAACCCTGGAACTCTCGCCGGATCAGCTCACCGCGCACGTTGAGGCCTGCCTCGGCCGCGTAGAAGCCCGACGTGATGTCGGCGTTGACGCGGCTGGAGGCGATCTCGGTGTTGGTGAGCGCGAACATCGCGACCAGCAAGGCGCCCAGCACCACGGTGAGCAGCAGCACGGTGACGACGGCGAAGCCGCCGCGTGAAGAGGAGGGTCGATTCGGCATCTGCATCACCTCGAGAGCACGTTGCGGGGGAAGTACTCGACGGTCATCTCGCGCTCGATCTCCGTGCGCCCTTGCTGGAGCCCGACGGAGATCGTCACGTCCACGCTGCGGATGCGGGCCCACGAGAGGTCCGAACCGAACTGGGTCAGCACCTCGTCGGCACCCGAACCGTCGTCGCGCGTGATTTCGACGACGAAGCGCCTGATGCCGTCGGCGATGCGCAGTTCGTCGCCCGTCACGGCGTCGCGGCGCACCAGCACGCCGTCGCCGTCGACGCGGTACTCGAACACGTCGAGCAATCCGATGACGGCCGCGGTCGCGTCGTGGTACGCCGCGCCCGAGTCCCACGTGCAGGCATCGACACATTGCACCTGAAGCGGCTGAGCATCGACGATCTCGACGCGGAAGTACTGACCGACGTTGCTGGCGGGGTCGTGGATGTAGGCCGTCCCTTGCCCACCCGAGTCCGCCAACAAGGAGCGCCATGCCAGCACGTTCGGGGGCCAGTCGACGCCTCCGCTCGTGACGAGGCTCTGCGCGATGCAGCGCTGCGGCATGAGCACACCGGTCACGGCGACCGTGATCGAACTGCCCACGAGCGCGTCGTCGTTACACACCGGCAGCCACTCTTCTCGCGCACGCCGCAGTGTCAGCACCGAGTTGCTCCCGTCCGCATCGAGCTGCACCGGACTCAGGATCCCGAGCCCGATCTCGTTGAAGCGCTCGCCGGCGATGCGGATGTCGGCCGCGATCAGGTCGTGGGCGGCTCGAAGCGTCTGGTTCACACCGGTGCGGACCTGATCGAGTTCGACCGTGCGCCGGTTCGACAGCACGATCGGCAGCACCAGCGCCAGCAACAGACCCACCACCGCCAGGGTCACGAGCAGCTCGAGCAGGGTCACACCGCGCCGGGCCGACCCGTCAGTCGAGCGCCGTGAACACGGTGGACACGGTGTAGCGGGTCCGACCCCCATAGCTCACCTCCACGTCGATCAACTCGGCACCGGTGAAGCAGATGCCGCCTTGGCAGAACGGTGCGTACGCCACCAAGACGGCGTACGTGCGTCCATGGGAGTCCACGTTCACGGCGGATCCCGACGTCGGCCAATCGCTCTTCGGCCGCACGCGGAACTGGTCGAGGACGGTCTGCGCGGCTGCCACCGCACCGGTGCGGGCCTCGTTGTCGGTGTTGATGCGCAGGTTGCCGATGAACGCCGGCACCACGGCGGCGAGCACGATCCCGACGATGACGATGGCGATGATCGCCTCGATCAGCGAGAAGCCGGATCGACTCGCGGAGCGTTCACGGACCACGGACGCCACCTCCTGCGAACACGTCGATGGAAGCGGTACGGCCCTGCGCGTCGCGGAACGTCACCGTTGGAGATTGGTCCGTGAAACCGCGGCTGTTGAAGCACAGCAGCTGCGCCCCGTCGGCCAGACCGTCGATCGTGGTGCCGTCGCGCAGCTCCAGGTCGAAGCGCGCCTCTGGTGTCCAGGTCTCGCTGCCACCGCAGGCCCTCCGCCACTGCACCACCACACGGTCCGGGGCCACGTAGACCAGGCGGTACGCCGACGTGGTCGCCATCGCGCGCCCTCGCGCCTGCTTGACCGACCCGGCGAAGTCGTTGGCCGCCGCCCGCGCCTCGTTGTGCAACGGCCGCAGGTTGAGGGCCGCAATGGAAGCCAGGATGCCGATGATCGCGATGATCACGAGCAACTCGAGGATCGTGAAGCCGGCTCGTTGCACCCTCGACCTCCCCTGAACGACGCCACCGCACCTGCGAGGCGATTCTCGAGGCGGTGCTCGAGGCGGTCGGCAGCCTGCGCGCATAGCTAGCCTTACCGCACACATCCTTACAGTATTGTCACTTCTGACGTGTGCTCAACCTCACGGCGCGCTGAGCACCCACCCCCGGCGGCCGGCCGGCGGCGTGCAGGCGCCGGCTCAGCCCACCAGGCCGCGCTCGATCGCCCAGCGCACCAGCTCTGCGCGGCTGCGCACGCCGAGCTTCTCGGAGGCGCGCTCGCGGTACGTCGCCACGGTCTTCTCGGAGATACCGAGCGCCTCGGCGATCTCGCGGTAGGTGTTGCCCTCGGCGATCTGCGTCACCACTTCGAGCTCGCGCCCGGTCAGCTTCACGTGCTTGTACGGGTCGCCCTGCGCCATCTCGCGCGCGAGCTCCGCCAGCAGCTTGGCGGGCGCATAGTACTCGCCCCGCGCCACGGCCAGGATCGCGTCCACCAGTTGCGTCTCCAGCGAACTCTTGGGCACGTAGCCGCTGCCGCCGGCCTCGAGGAAGCCCTGCACGTACTCGGGGTCCTCGTGCATCGACAACGCCACGAGGCGCGCCGCCGGGATCGTCTTGCGCAGCGCCCGGGCGGTCTCGATGCCGTTCATGCCGGGGAGCGACAAGTCGAGCAACACGACGTCCGGAGCGACGGCCAAGACGCGGGTCAGCGCCTCTTCGCCGCTCTCGGCCTCGCCCACCACCTCGAGCATGTCGTGATGCGCCAGCAGCGCACGGACGCCCGCACGGACGATGGCGTGGTCGTCGACCAGGAACAGGCGCACCCGGCCGCCGCCGGCTCCCTCGGCCGGACGCGTCGTGGAGGCCTTCACGCGCGCCGGCTCGGCAGTCTGGCGTACAGCGAGCACCCCTCACCGCGCGCGCTCTCGATGCCGAGGCTGCCACCGAGCAACTCGAGGCGCTCGCGCATGCCCATCAGACCCACCTGCTCGGCCGCCGCCAGCGCTTTCGGGTCGAAGCCGACGCCGTCGTCCTCGACCACCAACTGGACACCGCCGTGCGAGACGGTGACGACCACCGACGCCGCCCGGGCGCCCGCATGGCGCACGACGTTGGTGAGCGCCTCTTGCGCCACGCGGTACAACACCGTCTCCTCCTGATGGCCCAGCCGCGCGGACAGCGTCACCAGCACGCGCACGTCGATCCCGTAGCGCTCGTGCGTGTCACGTGCGAAGCGCCTGAGCGCGGCCTCCAGGCCGAGCTCGTCGAGCACCGAGGGGCGCAGGTCGAGCGCGATGCGGCGAACGTCGGCCAACGTGATCGAGGCGATCTCCTTGAGCTTGGCGAGGTCCTCGGGGTCGGGTGCCTCCAGGTTGCGATCGAGCCCGAGCAAGAGCGCCGTGAGCGACTGTCCGATCTGGTCGTGCAAGTCCCGCGAGATGCGCCCGCGCTCCTCTTCCTGGGCGCTGAGCACCGCCTGCAAGAGCCGTGAGCGCTGCTGCTCCTTCTCGGCGAGGCGAGCATGCAGGTGGGTGCGCTTCAGGGCCGCGTCCACGAGCTCGACGACGGCGGCGAGGAACGACTCGGAGACGTCTTCGGCGCCAGCCAGGGCGAACAGCGCATCGCTGCCGATCGGGACCAGGTGCCACTGGCCGCGGTGCGTCACCGCCCCGCTGCGCAGCGCCTCGCGCGCGCCCTCCTCGAGGCCGTCGCGCAGCGGACAGGCGTCGCAATCCACGGCATCGCACCGCCCCACGGCAACGGTCGCCAAGCGCGTGTCGTCGGCGAGCAGCGCCTCGCCGCACGTGAACCATCCCATCGCGACGAGCGTGTCGAGGGCGCGCTCGAGCAGGAGCCGTGGCTCCCCTTCGCTGGCGACGCGCCGTGCCAACCGGTGCAGCGTCTCCAGCTCGTGCGTGCGACGAGCGGCGTCACCGACGCCGGCCCGGCGTGACGTCGCGAGGGTCGGAGCGTGCGTGCCGGAGCGGAGCGGGAGTGCGCGCATACGCGTCATGCTACGGCCTCTGGGCACTCCGGGCCGCGCACCGCGCAGGCAGCTGGCGATCGCTCCGCACCGCCGCGCCCCGGTATCAGCCCTCGGCCTCGTCCATACGGATGAGCAGGAAGGGCTTCGTGGCGCGCCGCAGCGCACCCTCGGCGACGGATCCGAACATCCAGCGGTTGAAGCCGCGCCGTCCGTGCGTCCCCATCACCACGAGGTCGTGGTCCTCGGCGGCCGCGAGGATCGCGGCGACCGGGGCCTGGTTGTCGACACGCTTCGCCGTGGCGGCGACGCCCGCGGCCTCGGCCGCGGCGACGGCGTCGCGCAACGCCTCGTCGGCCGTCTGCTTGAGGTCCTCCCACAGCTGGGCCGAGTACGGCAGTGACTCCGGCGTGGCGGTGCCAGTGGTGAGCGGGTTCTCGAGGGCGTACAGGAACGTGACCTCGCTCCCGAGCTGCTTGGCGAGCCCGAGGGCTTCGTCGATGGCGTGCATCGCGCACGCGCTACCGTCCGTGGGCATCAGGATGCGTTGGTACATATGGCACCTCCCGCGCCGTCGCGTGCTGGGCGAGCGCACGCCTCGATCGCGACGGTCTCACCCTCAGCGTAGGACGGATGACCCGGCGACGTGCCGTCTTCGGCCCGACGGCCGCTGTGGGAGTTCGACGGACGGGTGACGGCGCCCTTCGTTGTCTCATGGAAGCGTCGGACGCCCAGAGGGCGCCCTGCGCCTGATGTCGACGCCCGACGCCGGTCACCGTGACCACCCCCGGCAGCCCGCTCACGGTGGCCGGCCCCCTTGTGGGCCGAGGGCACGGCACCGCGGCAGCGCCACACGGAACCATGACCGAAGGCACCTCCCCCCTCGGCTGGTACCATGCAGCCACAGCAATCGACACACGGCGGCGGGCGAGCGTCCGCACGACCGCAGCGGAGGAGCGAGCCCATGCGCATCCTGCACCCCACCGATTTCTCGAGAACCGCCGAGTTGGCGCGTGTGTTGGCGCTCGACCTGTGCGAGCGCTTGGCGGCCGAGCTGCGCGTCTTGCACGTGCAGCAGGGCTTCATCGACCAGGGCGGCGCACCCTACGTACGCGCCTACCTCGACTCGCTCGAACCCGCGCTGCAGCGCAAGCTCGACGAAGACCGGCGGGCCGACGAGGCTCGCCTGCGCGAGCGCCTGGCGACCATGGCGGGCGAACACGGCACGCCCGAGCTCGTCGCCGGCGACCCGCTCCGCGAGATCCTGCGCCTCACGGCCGAACACGACCTCGTGGTGATGGGCGCGCACGGCCAGAGCCCTCTCGACGACGTCTTCCTAGGGGGCATCGCCGGGCGCGTGGTGCGGCGCACCACGCGCCCGGTCCTCACCGTCAGGGACACCTGCACGGTGTCCTCGGTCAAGCGCCTGCTGGTCGCGAGCGACTTCGGCGACGCCTCGCTGGGGGCGTGGAGCTTCGCCACCGAGTTGGCGCGCCGCGGCGGCCTGAAGCTGGTGCTGGCCCACGTGACCGACGGACGCGAGACCGACGCGTCGGCGGTCAACGCCCGGCTCGAGACGCTGGCGGCCGGACGGGCCGAGCGCCTCGCCGTGCGCGCCGGCAACCCGATCGACGTGCTCCCTGCGATCGCCCAGGACGTCGGCGCCGACGCGATCGTGGTCGGTCTGCGCCGCCAGGGCCGCGTCGCGGGGTTGATCCTGGGCTCGCGGGCGGATGCCTTGTTGCGCTCCTCGCCCGTGCCGATCCTGAGCGTGCCCGCCCGCTGACGCATCGGCGGGCGCGCCGGCTGACTGGCCGGCCGGCGGGCCGGCCGGCGCTTCATGCTGACGCGCCGACCCGTCAGCCGGTCACCGAGGTGATCAAGGCGGCAGCCTCCTCGACGAGCAGCGCCAGGTGCTCGCTCGAGACGAAGCTCTCGGCGTAGAGCTTCGACACGTCCTCCGTACCGGAGGGGCGCGCCGCGAACCAGCCGTTCGCCGTCACGACCTTGAGCCCGCCGATGGCGGCGCCGTTGCCGGGTGCCGTCGTCATCACGGCCTCGATGCGTTCGCCGGCCAGCGTGTCGGCGCGCACGTCGTCGGGGCCGAGCGCCTTCAGCGCCGCCTTGGCGGCCGGCGTCGCCGGGGCGTCGACGCGCGTGGCGTACGAGCGCCCGAGGGCCTCTTCCAGGCCCGCGAAGCGCTGCCCCGGGTCGTCGCCCGTCACGGCGGTGATCTCGGCCGCCACGAGGTCGATGGCGATGCCGTCCTTGTCGGTGCTCCAGAGTTCGCCGTCGCGGCGCAGGCAGGTGGCGCCGGCGCTCTCCTCGCCGCCGAAGGCGAGGCTGCCGTCGACGAGGCCCGGCACGAACCACTTGAAGCCGACCGGCACCTCGTGCACGCGCCGCCCGAGTCGCGCCGCCACCCGATCGATCAACGCCGACGACACGAGCGTCTTGCCGATCGCGGCGCCCTCCGGCCAGCCCGGACGGTGGGTGTAGAGGTAGTCGATCGCCACGGCCAGGTACGCGTTCGGCGCCAGCAGGCCGGCCGGCGTGACGACGCCGTGCCGATCGGCGTCGGGGTCGTTGCCGAAGGCCACGTCGAAGCGCCCCGCCACCTCCAGCAGACCGGCCATGGCGTAGGGCGAGCTGCAGTCCATGCGGATCACGCCGTCGTGGTCGAGCGGCATGAACGCGAAGCGCGGGTCGAGCTCGTCGTTGACGATCGTGAGATCGAGGCCGTAGCGCTCGACGATGCGCTGCCAGGTCGGCAGCCCGGCACCGCCCATCGGGTCGACGCCGAGGCGCAGGCCGGAGCCGCGGATGGCGTCCATGTCGAGCACCTCGCCGAGTTCCGCCACGTAGTCGCCGTGCAGGTCGGCGCGCTGGACGCTCGCAGCGCCGAGCGCTCGCTCGTAGGGGATGCGCGGCAGGCCGGACACGTCGCCGAGGAGTTCGTTGGCGCGGCGTTCGATCCAGCTCGTGGCGTCGGTGTCGGCCGGGCCACCGTGCGGCGGGTTGTACTTGAAGCCACCGTCGTCGGGCGGGTTGTGCGACGGCGTGATGACGATGCCGTCGCTCCAACCCGCTGCTGGAGGCGCGCTGCGCCGCAGCCCGGCCCGGCCGCCGTTGCGACGCAGGATCGCGTGCGACACCACCGGCGTCGGTACCGGCGAGAGGTCGTCTTGGACGACGACGCTCACGCCTCCTGCCACCAGCACCTCGAGCGCGGTTCGCAGCGCCGGGGCCGAGAGCGCGTGGGTGTCGGCGCCGAGCACGAGCGGGCCCGTCACGCCTTGCGCGTGGCGGTACTCGATCACGGCGCGGCTGATGGCCGTGATGTGGGCGTCGTTGAACGAGCGCCGCAGCGACGAGCCACGGTGACCCGAGGTCCCGAAGGCGACGCGCTGTCCGGGGTCGGCGGGGTCGGGAGCATCGGCCTCGTAGGCTGCGAGCAGCGCGGGTACGTCGACGAGCGCGCTCGCTGGAGCGCGGCGCCCGGCGCCTGGGTGGATGGGCATGGAAGGTCCTCCTGCACGGCGGGGTTGGTCGTAGCGTAGCACCGCGGCGCGGCGGCGCCGAGACGGCCGTGCCGAGACTGTGTCCCCTGCTCAGTCATCGTTCACGAATGTGAAGCATGATGGATGGTCGATGGTCCATGCCCCCGCCACCACCACGCAGCCCACCAGCGCCGACGAGCTCGAGCGCCACGCGATCCTCACGCGGCTGAGCGCGTTGTCGCTGCCGCTCATGTGGTCGCTGCGCCAGCGTGCCATGCAGGTCTACGAGCCGCTCGGGGTGCGTCCCACACGCGTGCTGCTGATGGAGCTCGTCGACCGCGGCATCGACCGGCCCAAGCAGATCGCCGAGGTGCTCGAGGCGGTGCCGCCTGCGGTGACCGCGATGGTGAACGAGTTGATGGAGAAGGGCTGGCTGGCGCGCGAACAGGACGCGGGCGACCGGCGCCGCATCCACCTGTACCTCACACCCAGCGGACACGAGGCGCTCGCCGGCCTGCGGCGCGCCTGGCACGAGGCCGAACGTGTCGACCTCGAACGCATCGACACCGACCAACTGCGCACCGTGCTGCAGGTGTTCGAGTCGCTGCTCGGCGGGCGGCCGTGAGCCGCCGTGCCACGCTCCGCGCGCGCGCCGTCGTCACGACGGCAGCCACGCGCCGGGCGGCCGCAGTCGTGCTCCTGCTCGCCCTTGCCGTGGCGCCGTGGCAGCCCGCCCATGCCGGTGACGACCCGGTCGACGCACCCGGCGACGTCGGGCTCACTGCGTTGCTCGCCACCGTCGCTCAGCATCCCGGGCTGCGCGCCGCCGATGCGGCCGCCGACGCCGCGGCGCTCCGCGCAGACGCCGTGCGATCGCCTGTGTCGCTGCGGCTCGACCTCGAGTCGCAGCGCCTGCAGGTCGAGGCTGCCAGCGATCCGCTCCCGTCACCGTTCGACGACCTGTTCGCGATCGACGAAGCCACCGACCGGGTGACGCTCAGCGCCGTGTTGCGCCCCTTCGTCGCCGGCGAGCTGCGCGACCTCCTCGACCAGCGCCTGCTCGACCTGGAGCGTGCCGAACTCACCGTGCGCGAGACCCGTGCGTCGCTCGAGGCGCAGGCCGTGCGCGCGGCCGCCGGCGTCTTGCTGGCCGAACGTGGCGTCGCCCTGGCAGCCGACGCCCGCGACCTCACCGACAGGTCGTTGGCGGCGGCGCGGACGCGGCACGCGTCCGGGGCGGCCAGCGACCTCGACCTGCGCAGGGCGGAGCTCCAGCACGCCGACGCCGAGCGCGCCTTGGCGCGCGCCGAGCGGCAGCTGGGCGCAGCCGAGGCCGCGTTGCGCCAACTCGTCGGCGCCGCGCGCATCACCGACCTCCCCGAGCTCACGCCCGTCCTCGGCGCGCCGCCGGACCTCGTGCGCGCGGTGCTCGACCTGACCCTCGCCGACGTCGGCGCCCGCAACCAGGGGCGTGCGCTCCAACCCACCGTGCAGGCCGGCTACACCTGGCTCGGCGACGACGGCGACAGCGTCACGCTCGGCCTCGAGAGCCGCTCGTGGCAACCGTCGCTCACGTACGCCACCGGTGGTGGCGGCCAGGCAACGGGGGCCGGCGGGATCGACGGCGGCGACGCGCTCGAAGGGCTCACGCCGAGCGTTCGGGGGAGCCTCACGGTCGGCGTCAGCTGGACGATCTCGCCCCAGGTGTCGCTCGAACGCGACGCGAGCCGCCGCCAGGTCGACGCGGCGGTCGCGGCGCTCGAGGCCGCGCACGACCGTGCGGCCCTGCAGCGCCGCGCCGACGGCGACGCGCTCGCCGACGCCAGCGCCGCCGTGGCGCAAGCGGAGCTCGAGCGCACCCTGGCGATCGAAGAGGCCGCCGCGGCCGCCCTGCGTTACGAGGCCGGGCTGATCGGCGCCCTCGAGCGCGACCAGGCCCACCTCGCCCTCGCCCAAGCCGAGCTCGGCTGGTGGGCTGCCCGCGTCGACGCGCTCGGCGCCGTGCTCGACACGTACGTCGTCTACGCCATCCCGCTTTCGGAGGTCCTCCCGTGACGCACGCCCTCACCGCCCGGCGCCTGCTGGCGCCCTTGCTCGTCGCGGCCCTCGGGCTCGCCACGGCCCAACCGTTGGAGGACTTCCTCGCGCGCTCCGACCAGGCCGTCGGCGTCGTGACGGCGGCGCTCGAACGCGCCGACGCCGAGCGCGCCATGCAGCGCTCCGAGGCCGATCCGCTGGCCCTGCGGCCGGAGCGGGTGCAGGCACGCCAGCGGGCCGAACTCGCGACCGCCCAGGCCACCGAGGCCCTCTTCGAGGCCTACGTCGACGTCGCCGCCGCCTACGCCCAGGTGCGTGAAGCCGAGCTGCAGGTGCGCATCGCCGAGGCCGGCCGCGCGCTCGCCGAGCGGGGCGTCGAGGTCGCGCGCTTGCGGCTCGAGCGCGGGAGCGCGACGGCGCTGGAGGTCCAGGCCGCCGAGACCGACCTGCGCGAGGCCGAGCGGGGCGCCAACGCTGCGCGCGATGGCCTGGCGCTCGCCACCCGGAACCTGGTGGGGATCACCGGCGTCACGTTCGACGCGAGCGAACCGGTCGCGCGCGACCGACTCGTGGGGCTCGACGTGCCCGACGACACGGCGCTCGAGGCCGCCGCGCTCGGCACGCCCGCCGTGCTGCAGGTCCGCCACGGGCTGGCGCTGGCGGAGGTGCAGGTCGAGCTCCTCGATCCGAGCTTCGCCTCGCGCAGCCAGATCGACCAGGCCGAACTCCAGCGGGCGCAGGCCGCCGCCGGGGCGGACGAGGCGCGTCGCGGCGTGACGCTGCTCCTGCGCTCGCGCGCCAACACCCTCGCGAGCGCCCTCGAAGGCGACCGCATCGCCCAGGACGCGCTCTCGCAGGCGCGGGAGCGCGAGGACGTCGAGCGCCGGCGCCTGGCCGCCGGCCTGATCAGCGAACTGGCCTTCGAGCAGGTCCAACTGCAGACCCTGCAGGCCGAGCTGCGCGCGATGCAGGCCGAGCACGCGCTGCTGGCGGCGGCCCTGGAGCTGCAGGCCGCGACGCTGGTTCCGCTGCAGGGCTGGCATGGCTTCTGAGGCCCACGTCGGCCGCGGGCGCACGCGCCGCGCAGCGACGGCGACGGGGCTGCGGCTGCTCGCCCTGCTCGTGCTGGCGCTGCCGCTCGTGGCGGCCTGCGGTTCGGACGACGACGCCGGAGCGGCCTCGACCGCGGCGAACGGCGTGGCCACCGCTGCGTCTGGCGCCGCCAACGCCGAGGCCGAGCGCGCCGTGCGCGTGGTCGAGGTGGCCGAGGGCGAGCTGCGCGCCACGCGCCGCGCCTCGGTGACGGTGCGCCCCTCGCGCGAGAGCCGCGTCGCCTCCGGCGCCAGCGGTCGCGTGGTCGAGCTGCTCGTGCGCGAAGGCGCGGTGGTCCACGCCGGCCAGGCGCTGATCCGCATCGACGCGGAGGCCCTGTCCCGCCAAGTCGAGAACGCCGAGCTGGCCCTCGGGCAAGCCCGGATCAACCTGCAGCGCGCCCGCAGCCAAGCCGCCGACGGCGTGGCGCAGGCCGAGGCCGGGGTGCGGGCCGCCCAGGGCAACCTGGCCGTCGCGCAGCGCCAACTCGACGAAGCCGAGGCGCTCTTGGACATCGGCGCGATCGCCGCCGCCGACGTGCAGGCGCTGCGCGCGCAGCGCGACCAGGCGCAGAGCGCGGCCCTGCAGGCGGCCGACGCGCTCGCTCGGGCGGGCCGCGTCGAGCAAGAGGACATCGCGCTGCTCGAACTCCAGGAGCGCCAGGCCGAGGTCCAGCTCCGACAGGCCCGCGAAGCGGTCGCCGACGCGGTCGTCAGGTCGCCCTTCGCTGGCGAGGTGGCCGAGCTGCTCGTCGAGACCGGCGAGTTCGTCGGGGCCGGCTCGCCGGTGGCCCGCGTGCTGGGGCTCGACGCGCAACTGGCGAGCTTCGCGGTGCCACCCGAGGACGTCGCCGCGCTCGAGGCGACCGGTCGCGTCACCATCGACTACGCCGGCCAGAGCCTGAGCGCCACGGTCACCCGAACCGAGCGCACCGCACAACAGTCGCGCCTCGTCACGGTGATCGCCACGCTCGACCCGGCCGCTCCGCGGCTCCCCGGCGGCGCGGTCGCCGAGGTGCGCTACGAGGTCCTGGTGGCATCCGGACCGCTGCTGCCGTCGTCGGCCCTGTCGGCCGAGGCCGGGCGCACCTTCGTGTTCCGCGTGGATCGCGACGGCGAGCGCAGCGTCGCGCGTCGCACCGAGGTTCGCGTCGTCGGCGAGAGCGGCAACCAGGCCGTCGTGGCCGCCGTCGAAGAGGGGGCGCTCCCGCTCGGCGCAAGCGTCGTAGCGCCGCGGCCGCTCGATGTCCGTGACAACACCCGCGTCCGCGTCGTCGAGGTCGTCAGCGGACCGTGAACCGCCTGATCGCCTTCTTCGTCGAGCGCTTCGTCTTCGCCATCGCCATCTTCCTGGCGGTGGTGTTCTTCGGCCTCAGCGCCGGCACGCAACTCGGCGTCGACCTCCTGCCGGAGTTCGAGTTCCCGATCGTGGCGATCAACACCAGCTACCCCGGAGCGGGATCGGCCGAGACCGCGAGCCAGGTCAGCGAGCCGATCGAGGACGCCGTCGCCACGCTCGCCGGCATCACCGACGTGTCGTCGATATCGGGCGAGGGCTTCTCACTGGTGATCGCGCAGTTCGAGTTCGACGTCTCGGTCGACCAGGCCGCGATCGACGTCAAGCAGCGCGTCGACCAGGTCCAGCCGACGCTGCCTGACGACGCCGGCGCGCCGGTGATCCAGAAGTTCGACCCCGCCGACCAACCTATCCTGACGATCGCGCTGTCCGCCCCCGGCGTCGACCTGCAAGACGTCCAGCGCGTCGCCGCGGACGAGATCGAGACGCGCATCCAGCAGGTGCTCGGCGTCGCGGCGGTGTCGACCATCGGACCCGTGTCGCGCGAGCTCCAGGTGCTCCTCGATCCCGCCCGACTGCAGGCGCTCGGCCTCACCCCCGCCCAGGTCGCCGGAGCCATCCGGGCAGCGTCGGTGACCCTGCCGGCCGGCGGGCTCGAGCTCGGCGCCGAGCGCCTGCTCCTGTCGGTGCGGGCCCAGCAGCGCACGGGCGACGACGTGGCGAACGCCTTCGTCGACCCGGCGCGAGGCGTGCTCGTCCGCGACGTGGCGACCGTGCGCGACACCATCGCCGACGCCACCCGCTTCGTGCGTCTCGATGGCGAGCCGACCGTGCTGCTCGAGGTGCGCAAGACGTCAGGTGCCAACTCGGTCGCGACCGGCCGTGCCGTCCGCGCGGCGCTCGAGCGCGTCGAGCTCCCCGCTGGTTACAGCGCCGAGATCGTCGGCGACACGACCGTGTTCATCGCCAACTCGGTGTTCGACACCATGCGCGAGACGCTGCTCGCCGTGGCGGCCGTCGCCTTCATCGTGCTGCTCTTCGTCGGCCGCCTGGGCTCGACGTTCTCGGTGGTGCTCGCCATCCCGATCACCATCACGGGGGCGGTCATCCTGTTCGGGCTGCTCGGCTTCACGTTCAACGTCGTGACGCTGCTCGCGATCACGGTGGCGGTCGGGTTGGTGGTCGACGACTCGATCGTCATAGCCGAGAACATCGACCGCTATCGCGCCCTCGGGTACGGCCTGAAGGAGAGCGTGCTGAAGGGGGCGGGCGAGGTCGCGACGGCGGTCCTCACGTCGACGCTGTCGCTCCTCGCGGTGTTCGTGCCGATCGCGTTCCTGCCGGGCGTGATCGGGCAGTTCTTCAGCCAGTTCGGGCTCTCCCTCGCCGCCACGATCGGGGTGTCGTACCTCGAGGCGATGTTCTTCCTCACCGTGCGCCTGGCCTACATGCCCAACCCGATGCCGCCCTCGTGGCGCGCCTTCCCTGCGGCGCTGCGCGCCGTGCCGCGCGACCTGCTGTGGTGCCTGGCGCTGTGGCGCAGGCGGCGCGTCTGGGCGCTCGTGCTCCTGGCCGGGACGGCCGCGCCGTACGCCGCGGCCGAGGGGTGGCTCGGTGGCCGCGCGCTGGAGGCCACGACGCCGTGGTGGGGCGCGGTCGCGCTGGGCACGGCCGTCAGCCTCGCGCTCGCGCTGCTGCTCCCGCCGCTCGCCGGCGTCGTGCGCGCGCTCCTTCGCATCGTCTGGGGCCTGGTGGGCGGCCTCCTGCTCGTGCTGCACCAAGCGACCGACGCGCTCGTCGTCGCCGGCCGCGAGCGCTACGCGCGCGCGCTCGGCTGGATGCTCGATCGCAGCACCGCCGTCCTGGTCGCCGCCGCGCTGATGGTGGCGAGCCTCGGCGTCATCTTCCCGTCGATCAACTTCAACTTCGTCTCCGAGGTCGACGTCGGCCAAGTGGCCGTCCGCGTCGACATGCCGCCCGGCACGCCACTCGGTCGGACCGACGATGTGGCCGCCCGACTCGAAGCCGTCGCGCGCGCCGACCGGGACGTCGGCACCGTGATCACCACGGTGGGCACCGGCGGCACGTTCGGCAACCCGAACGTCCAGCGCGCCGACATCCAGCTCGAGCTCGTGCCGCTGGCGCAGCGCGGCGCGAGCTCGTTCGAGGTCGCGGACCGCTTGCAACCGCTCCTGGCCGCGGCCATCGCCGACGTCCCCGAGGCCCGCCTGCGGGTCGGCTCCGACGACGGCGGGGCGGTGCCGGTCGACACCGGCATCGAGATCGTCCTGGAGAGCGCCGACCTGGCGCTGCTCGAGCAGCGCGATCGCGCCGCGCGCGAGCTGATGGAGGACCACCCCTGGCTCCGGAACGTCCGCTCGACGCTCGAGGGGAGCGTCTCGGAGCGCGTGTTCGTCGTGTCGTCCGCCGCCGTGGCGGGCACCGGACTCACCACCAACGACATCGCCAACACGCTCCGCGCGTACAACGTCGGCGTCTCGGCGGGCACGCTGCGCGATGCCGGCGACGAGACCCCGATCGTGGTGAAGGTCGATCCGGCGCTCGTGCGCGACGAGCAGACGCTGCTGTCGCTGCCGATCTTCGCGAGCGCGTTGCAATCGTTCGTGACGCTCGGCCAGCTGGGGACGTTCGAGGTCCAGGCGGCGCCCGTGACCATCCGGCGCGCCAACCAGGCCTACGTCGCCAGCCTCGCCGCCGACCTGTCGTCCGCGTCGCCGGGGCAGTTCCAGACGCGCCAGGCGATCGAGGAGCTGCTGGCCGCCGAGGGCATCGTCGACGACAGCGTGCGCGTGACCACGGGACTCGGTCCCGACCTGCTCGGCGACCTGGTGTTCTACGGACCGATCGCGTTCGCGCTGGCGATCGTGCTGAACTACCTGGTGATCGCCAGCCAGTTCAACTCGTTCCGCTACCCGCTCTACCTGCTGCTGCCCGTGCCGCTCGCGCTGGTCGGCGCGTTCTGGCTGTTCTTCCTGACCAACTCGCCGCTCGACGTGATCAGCGTGCTCGGCGTGGTGATCCTGATCGGCCTCGTGACGAAGAACGCGATCTTGCTGCTCGACGTCGTCGTCAGCCAGATGGAGCGGGCCGAGACGCTCAAGCAGGCCCTGGTGCGCGCCGGATCGCTGCGCCTACGGCCGATCCTGATGACGGCCTTCACGGTGGTGATCATCTCGGTGCCGCTGCTCGCCGGCGTCGGTGAGGGGACCGAGTTCCGCCAACCACTCGGCCTCGTGATCCTGGGCGGTGTCGTGTCGTCGACGTTCCTCACGCTGTTCGTGGTGCCTGCGGCGTTCTACCGTTTCGAGCGCACCCGCTACGATCCACCGGCGCCGGTACCCGCCAGCGCGGCGTCCGGCGGACCGCTCGGTGGAGCGCCGGACGCGCCGGTCGGCGGCGCGTCCGGTGACACGGCCGCCCGACCGGCCTGAGCCTGAACCTAGAGCGCCGTCAGAACACGCGCCCCAGCAGCGGGGCGATCGTCAGGCTGACGATGGCCATGAGCTTGATCAGGATGTTGAGCGACGGCCCGGACGTGTCCTTCAGCGGATCGCCGACCGTGTCGCCCACGACGGTGGCGGCGTGGACCTCGGAGCCCTTGCCGCCCAGGTTGCCATCCTCGACGTACTTCTTGGCGTTGTCCCAGGCGCCACCCGCGTTCGCCATGGTGAGCGCCAAGAGGACGCTCGCGATCAGCGCGCCGCCCAGCATGCCGCCGAGCACGACGGGGCCGAACACGAAGCCGACCACCACCGGCGCGACCACCGCGATGGCGCCCGGCAGGATCATCTTGCGCAGGGCCGCGTCCGTGGCGATGCCGACGCAGCGCTCGGTGTCGGGCGTGCCCGTCCCCGTGAGCAAGCCCGGGATCTCGCGGAACTGGCGGCGGATCTCCTCGATCATCGCGAAGGCCGCGTCCCCCACGGCCGTCATCGTCAGCGACGCCACCAGGAACGGGATGGTGCCGCCGATCAGCATGCCCAGCAGCACGTTCGGGTCGCCGAGCGAGAGCGCGAAGTCGGGGATCGTCACGTGCAGCGTCTGGATGTACGCGGCGATGATCGTGAGTGCGGCGAGGGCCGCCGAGCCGATCGCGAAACCCTTGCCGATGGCCGCGGTGGTGTTGCCGAGCGAATCGAGCGAGTCGGTCACGGCGCGCGTCTCTGCGCCCAGGCCGCCGAGTTCGGCGATGCCGCCGGCGTTGTCGGCGATGGGGCCGAAGCCGTCGATCGCCATCGTCATGCCGACGGTGCCGAGCATGCCGACGGCCGCGATGCCGACGCCGTACAGGCCGGCGAGTTGGCTGGCGACGAGGATGATCAGCGCCATCGTCAGCACGGGCACGACCACGGACTGCAAGCCCAGCGCCAGCCCGGCGATGATCACCGTGGCGGCACCGGTCTTGCCCGACTCCGCCAGATGCTTCACGGGGATGCCGCCGGTGTACCACTCGGTCGTGAGGCCGATGACGATGCCACCGAGCGAACCGGCCAGGACCGACCACCACACGCCCATCGCCACGTCGAGCCAGGTGACGACGAGCAGCGCAGCCAGCACGAACAGCACGGCGGCGCCGATCGTGCCGGTGCGCAGGGCCGCGGCCGGGGCGCGCTTCGCCGCCGAGCGCACGAGCAGGATGCCCGCCACGGAGCACAGCAGCCCGACCGAGGCGAGCGCGAGCGGCAGGAACATCAGCGCGGAGCGATCGCCGAGGGTGGCGAGCGTGCCCGCGCCGAGGGTGGCGGCGATGGCGATGGTGGCGATGATCGAGCCCACGTTGGATTCGAAGATGTCGCCGCCCATGCCGGCGACGTCGCCGACGTTGTCGCCCACCAGGTCGGCGATCACGCCCGGGTTGCGGGGGTCGTCCTCGGGGATGCCGGCCTCGATCTTGCCGACGAGGTCGGCGCCGACGTCGGCACTCTTGGTGTAGATGCCACCGCCGACGCGGAAGAACAGCGCGACGGCCGAGGCGCCGACACCGAAGCTCTGCACGGTGACCGCCGCGGCCTCGTTCAGGCCGAACACCAAGAAGACGAAGCCGAGGCCGACCAAGCCGAGCGAGGCGACCAGGAGCCCCATCACCGAGCCGCCGAAGAGCGCCGTCGAGAGGGCCGCCGCTGCGCCACGTTCGTGCGCGGCCGTGGTGGTGCGCACGTTCGCCTTGGTGGCGGAGACCATCCCGAAGAAGCCGGCGACGGCCGATGCGCTCGCGCCCAACACGAAGGACAGCGCCGAACCCCACCCGAGCGAGAGCCACAGCAGCGCCGCGACGATGACGCCGAAGATGCCGAGCAAGACGAGCTCGCGCCGCATGAAGGTCATCGCGCCCAGGTAGATCTGATCGGAGATCGCGGTGAGCGCCGCCTCACCGCGGGGCATGGCGACCATGGTGCGATACAGGGCGTAGGCGATCCCGAGCCCGATCAGACCGACGACGAACGGGATGACGACACTGGGCATCAGGACACCTCCGGCGGAGGTGGCCTCACCGCGACGCGGGCTCCAGGACGTCTCGAGGTGCGGACGCGCGCTGGGCGCCGGGGCGGCCGCCATCCGCGGCACACGCCACCAGGGTACCGCCGACGCTAGGGTACGTTTATCCCGTCAGGCACGATGCGCGCGCCGCCCCGCACGGGCTTGTGATGCCCTGCACGTGAGCGACGCGCGATTCCGCTCCCGCGGTCAGCTCAGCAGCGGTGCGATGGTCAGGCTGACGATCGCCATGACGTTGATCAAGATGTTCATCGACGGGCCGGAGGTGTCCTTCAACGGATCGCCGACGGTGTCGCCGACGACCGTGGCTTCGTGGACCGGCGAGCCCTTGCCCCCGTGATGGCCGTGCTCGACGTACTTCTTGGCGTTGTCCCAGGCGCCGCCGGCGTTCGCCATCGTCAGGGCCAACAAGACCGCGGCGAGGAGCGCGCCGGCCAGCATGCCGCCGAGCACGACGGGGCCGAGCACGAAGCCGACGATCACCGGCGTGAAGACCGCGATCGCGCCTGGCAGGATCATCTTCTTGAGGGCAGCCGTCGTAGCGATGTCCACGCAGCGGGCGTTGTCGGGCTTGCCGGTGCCTTCGAGCAGGCCGGGGATCTCGCGGAACTGCCGCCGGATCTCGTTGATCATCGTGAAGGCGGCGTCGCCGACGGCCGTCATGGTGATCGAGGCGACCAGGAAGGGGATCGTGCCGCCGATCAGCATGCCCATCAGCACGTTCGGGTCGGCCAGCGAAAGCACGAAGTCCGGGATGTTGACGTGCAGTGTCTCGATGTACGCCGCGATGAGGGTGAGAGCGGCGAGCGCGGCGGCCCCGATCGCGAAGCCCTTGCCGATCGCAGCGGTGGTGTTGCCGAGCTCGTCGAGCGAGTCGGTGATCTTGCGCGTCTCGGGCCCTAGGCCGCCCATCTCGGCGATGCCGCCGGCGTTGTCGGCCACCGGCCCATAGGCGTCGATCGCCATCGTGATGCCCACCGTGGCCAGCATGCCGACCGCGGCGATGCCGACGCCGTACAGGCCGGCCAGCAGGCTCGAGACGAGGATGATGGCCGCGATCGACAGCACCGGGATCGCCACCGACTGCAGGCCGACGGCCAGACCGGCGATCATGACCGTCGCCGTGCCTGTCTCGCCCGCCTTGGCGATGCGGCGCACCGGCGCCGCCGCCGTGTAGAACTCGGTCGAGAGGCCGATCACGATGCCGCCGACGGCGCCCGCGATGACCGCCAACCAGATGCTGTTCGCGACGCCGAGCCACTGCACCACCAGGTACGACGCCAGGATGAAGAGGGCCGTCGCGCCGAGCGTGCCGGTGCGCAGCGCCGCCGCCGGCTTGCTCGACGAGGCCAGCTTCACGAGCATCACGCCACCGATCGAGCACAGCATCCCGGCCGATGCGAGGGCGAGCGGCAGGAACATCAGGGAGGCTTGCGAGCCGAGCACGGCCAGCGTCGCCGCGCCCATCGTGGAGGCGATGGCGATGGTGGCGATCTGGGCACCGCAGTACGACTCGAAGATGTCCGAGCCCATGCCCGCGACGTCGCCGACGTTGTCGCCCACCAGGTCGGCGATCACGCCCGGGTTGCGCGGGTCGTCCTCGGGGATGCCCTCCTCGACCTTGCCGACCAGGTCGGCTCCGACGTCGGCGCTCTTCGTGAAGATGCCGCCGCCGACGCGGAAGAACAGCGCCACGGCGCCGGCGCCCACGCCGAAGCCGTGGATCGCGTGCGCGCCCTCGGCGCTGCCGCCGAAGAGGATGAACAGGAAGCCGAGTCCCACGAGGCCGAGCGAGGCCAGCACCAGACCCATGACCGAGCCGCCGAAGAACGCGACCGTGAGGGCCTCGGCGGCACCCCTGGTGTTCGCGGCGTTGGCCGTGCGTACGTTGGCCTTGGTCGCCGAGAACATGCCGAGGAACCCGGCCGCGCCCGACGCCATCGAACCGAGCATGAACGCCAGCGCCGTCATCCAGCCCAGGCCGATCCAGAGCAGGACGAACACGATGGCGCAGAAGATGGAGAGGATGATGAACTCGCGGCGCATGAACGCCATCGCGCCGATGAAGATCTCGTCGGCGATCGACTTGATCCGCTCGCCACCCTCTGGGTACGCGAGGACCAGGCGATACACGTAGAACGCGACGCCGAGCCCGAACAGGCCGAGGGTGAACGGGATGAATCCGCTGGCGACCATGAAACCTCCAGGGGCTGCAACCGAACGCGGACCGAGCGAGCGAGGCACGCGTTCCAGCTCGCGCAAGGCGCTTATGGGGTGATGTGCGCGGCGAGCATACCCCACGGGCTCCGCGGGGTGCACGTGTGATCACGTTGTCGGTGTGGAACGCTGGTTCGAACGCTCGAGAAGCGCGCCTGACGGCGTGGCGGCGGGCTACCGGGCCTCTGCCGGGCCTCTGCCGGGCCTCTTCGGCCCCAACGAGCATCATACGGCCAACCCACCCTCGTTCGCTGTGAACCGCGGTACCACGGGACACAAGACGGGACTGTACGCTGTGAGTCGAAAGGAGGTACGTGATCGAATCTCAGACGGATCACTTCCTTTCCGGCGACTCCCGCTAGCCACTCGAGGCTCGACCGGGATCCACCGCACCAACCGACGATCGAACGGTGACGGGGACCCAACCGAGCAGGAAAAGGCAGCGGGCGTCGTCATGGTGTGCCGAGACCGTCACGTACCTCCGAGCAGCCACCTTCAGACCACGACCGACCTCGTGCCCAGCCGGCCCAGCGTCAGGGGCACCTCGCGCAGGTCGTGCAGGGCGCGCCGCACGGCGTCGTGCTCCCCGCCCGGGCAGCACACCAGCACGTAACCGCTGATCTTGCCACCCGGGACTTGCGCGCGCGCGCCCGTGGCCTCGACGCGCGCGACCACGTCCTCGACGAACGGGTCGCTGAAGTGGCCGGGCAGACGCATCTTCAGGTGCTGCTTGGCGCCGATGCAACGGGCCACGTCCGTCAGGTCGCCGCGCTCCAAGGCGGCCTCGAGCTCGATGGCCAGCGCCTTGATGTCGTGCAGGACGGGCAGGGCCCGCTCGAACTGGGCACTGAGCAGATCGAGCGACGGCTTCGTGCGCGCCTGGCGACCGCTGGCGAAGAGCAACAGCGAGCGCTCGAAGTCGCTGCGCCCCTGTTCCGTCAGCTCGATGCGGCGCGCCCGCACCGACGCCCCCTCGTAATCGAGACGCAGCAGGCCGCCGCGCGCGCAGACGTGGGGGTCGTGGTACCCCGACGCCCCCTCGAGCACCTCCACCTCGATGTGCGCCGCCATCTCGGCCACGCGCTCTGGCGTGAGCCGCTCGCCGCGGTACGTGGCCAGCGCCTGGAGCACGCCCACCGTGATCGCTCCCGACGTCCCGAGCCCGCTCTCGCCGGCGACATCGACCCAGATCGCCAACCGCACGGGGGTGTCCGCCATGCCCGAGGCTCGCAGGGCCTCGCGCACGAGAGCGTGGCGCAGCTCGCCCAGGCGGGTGGCCGTCTCGAAACCGCCGGCGTAGTGCACCTCGAAGCGCCCGTCCACGCCGGGCAACACGCTCACGAAGGTGGACGAGCCGATCGTGCTCGACACGGTCACGCCGCCGAAGCGCTCGGCGTAGGCGCGCAGGTCGGTGAGGCCGCCGCCGAGCGGCACCCGCAGCGGCGTCGTGGCGACGATCACGAGTCGATCTCCCACAGCTGGCGGACCACCTGGCGCACGTTCGCCTCGGGCGTCGGGTGCACACCGCCCAGATGGATCCACGGCGCGAGTTCGACGGCCCCGACGTCGAGCCCAGCGTCGACGAACGCCTGGAGGTTCGGCAGCACGCGGTACTCTCCCTGCTCGGCGCTCACGCGCCGTAGGCCCCGGGCGACGGCCAGCGGCACTCTCCAGGCGCCGGCGTCGAGCCACGGCCCCTCGCCGTCCCAGACGCGCAGCAACCGGTCGCCGCGGCGCGTGACCCGCAGCCGGGGGCTCTCGGCGTCGGCACCGCGCGCGATGGTCGCCACCGCGCCCGCCTCGTGGTCGAGCAGCGCGCGGAAGGTCGCGGCGCCCACGTACAGGTCGGCCAGCCACACCAGCACGTCGCTGGTGTCGTCCGGCAGGCCGTCGACGGCGACGCCGATGGCGTGCCCGGTGCCGAGCGGCTCGGCCTGGTGGACGTAGCGCAACGGAACCCCCTCGAACGCGCTGCCGAAGTACGCCTGCACCTGCGCGCGGTGGTGCCCCACCACGAGCGTGAGCCGGTCGCGCGACGGGTCGACGCGCGCGCCCTCGAGCCAGGCCCGCAGGGTGTGCTCGAGGAAGGGCCGGAGCCCGACCGGGTACATGCACTTCTGGAGGTAGCGGCCGAGGTCGCCGAAGCGGGTCCCCTGACCGGCCGCGAGACACACGAACTCCATGGCGCGGACGGTAGCACGCCGCGTGCTCGCCTCAGGCGGCGACACCCTCACCGACGGCTCCGCCGTTCACGGCGTCGGGCCCGCCGGGCGTCAGGCCCGCCGGGCGTCGCGGCTCAACCGCGCGCCATCCGGGTGAGGGCTTGGACGGCGGCCGCGACACCGGCCTCGGCCGGCGCGGTGAGCGTCTCACCCAGGTCGAAGCTGCGCGCCGGCAGCGACAGCGTCGCCGCGGCGGGCGAGCGGTCGAACAGCCACACCGTCAGCCGCAAGAGCCCCGGCACGTCGAGCGCGTGGCCCATCAGCGGCACGGCGGTCCCCCCGAGCGACCCGGCCGGGTGACGGCGCCAGGTCGGCCGCTCGAGCGTGAGGTCGGCGTCGGCGTCGACGAACAGCGCGATGTCGGCGTCCGCGAGCTCGTCGGCGAGCTCCGGGGTCAGGCCGTGGACCGCGCGCACGCGCCAGGCGACGCGGCCCTCGAGGGCGTGCGCCACCCGCACGCCGGCGCCGTCGTCGCCGCGGAGGTCGTTGCCGATGCCGTAGAGCAGCACGCGCGCACCCGGAGCGACGCTCGGGGCGACCCCGTCGATGGCCTCACGCTGGTGGTCGTCGCCCTCTCCGGGTGACGGCGCCGCTTCGGCGGTGTCGGGTGCCGAGGACGCACGCTCGTCCTCGGCACCGTTCCGACGGTTCATCCCCGCACCACCTCACGCAACAGCTCGCCGTCGGCGCTCTCGACGCGCAGCACCAGCGGCATCTGGCCGACGGCGTGGGTCGAGCAGCTGAGGCACGGGTCGTAGGCCCGGATACCGGCCTCGATGCGGTTGAGCGCGCCCTCGGCGACGTCCGGGCCCTTCACGAAGGCCTTGGCGATCTGGGCGATGGTGCGGTTCATGGCCAGGTTGTTGTGCCCGGTCGCGATGATCATCTTCACGCCGGTCATCAGCCCCTGCGAGTCGACGCGGTAGTCGTGGAAGAGCGTGCCGCGTGGCGCCTCGGAGACGCCGACGCCGCGGCTGCGGTTGATGCCGGCGGTGGCGCGCAACGAGCCGGTGTCGAGCTCGGGGTCGTCGAGCAGCGCGCCGATCTGCTCGGCGCACGTCATGATCTCGATCAGCCGGGCGCCGTGGTAGTGGAACGAGCCGTGCGCGATGCGTCCGAAGGCGTCGCGGAAGGCCTTCAGGGCGGCGTCGGCGAGCGGCGTGCCCATGCGCTCCGTGAGGTTGATGCGCGCCAGCGGGCCGACGCGGTACGTGCCGGGCGCCTCGCCCGTGACGGCGGCGTCGCCCTGCGCACCGATGTGGTACGGCGACTTGAGGTACGTGTCGGCATCGGCGACCTCGCCGATGAACTCGTCGTAGCGCTCGGCCGGGAAGTCCTCGCCGTAGCGCTCGCCGTTGGCGTCGATGAAGCGCAGCAGGCCCTCGTGGTGCTCCCACGTGCCGTCGGGCGACACCAGGCCGAGGTAGAGGCTGGGGAACACGCCGAACGAGGCGACTTCAAGGGGGTGCGCGGCGACGAGCTCGCCGTAGCGGTCCCAGGCCCAGCGGACGTCGTCCATGATCGTGGGGAACTCGGCGCGGAGCTTCTCGCGCATCTCCGGGTCGATGCCACCGCGAACGCCGCCGGGGACGGCCCAGGCGGGGTGGATCTTGCGACCGCCGAGCGCAGCGATGACCTCTTGGCCGAAGCGGCGCATGCGGATGCCGCGGCGGGCGATCTCGGGCTCGGCTGCGATCAGACCGAACACGTTGCGCTTGGCGGGGTCGCTGTCGAAGCCGAGCAGCAGGTCGGGGGCGCTGAGGTGGAAGAACGACAGCGCATGCGACTGCAGGATCTGGCCGAGGTTCATCATCCGGCGCAGACGGCGGGCCGTCGGGGGCGGCTCGACGGCGAGGATGGCGTCGCCGGCCTTGGCGCCGGTCAAGACGTGCGAGACCGGGCAGATGCCGCAGGTACGGGCCGTCAGGGCCGGCATCTCATGCACGGGACGGCCGCGGCAGAAGGCCTCGAAGCCACGGAACTCGGTGACGTGGAAGCGCGCGTCTTGGACGGCGCCGTCGTCGTCTAGGCGGACGGTGATCTTGGCGTGGCCTTCGATGCGGGTCACGGGATCGATGAGGATGCTCTGGGGCACGGTCCTCCCCCCTCTCAGCCGAAGCGGCGCAGCTCGGGCGCCAGCTCGGGTTCGCGTCCGGCGAGGAGGGCCTCGACGGCCGTGCGGATGCGCTCGGCCGATGGTGGGCAGCCCGGCAGGAACGCGTCGATGTGGACGACCTCGTGTGCCGCGAGCACGCGCGGCAAGAGCGCAGGCACCACGCCGCGCTCGGGGTCGGGCAGATGGCCGTGGAGTTGCGTGACGGCGTCCTTGTACGCCTCGGCGACGAGCACGCCCGGATCACCGAGCGGGTTGCGCATCGCCGACACGTTGCCGTGCACCGCGCAGTCGCCGAAGGACACGACGATCTTGCTGCGCTCGCGGACCTGGTGGAGGAGTTCGAGGTTGTCGCTGTTGGCCACGGCGCCCTCGACCAGCGTCACGTCGACGCCCTCGGGGAAGTCCTTGACGTCGGCGATGGGGCTGTATACGAGGTCGACGGCCTGGGCCAGGTCGACCAGCCACTCGTCGAGGTCGAGGAACGACATGTGGCAGCCACTGCAGCCGGCCAGCCAGACCGTCGCGACGCGTGGGCGGCTCATGAGGGCTCCTTCCGCGCCGCCTCGAGGTCGCGGCGTGCGGTGAGGGTCGGCACGAGATCACGCCGCGGACGGCGTTCGGCGACCGAGGTCCCTCGCGAGAACATGGCGCCCGTGGGGCACACGCTGATGCACTTGCCGCAGCCGGTGCAGGTGGTCGACTCGCCCCAAGGCGTGCCGAGGTCGGTGATGAGGTGCACCTCGCGGCCGCGCCCGGCGAGGCCCCAGGTGAAGGCCCCCTCGACCTCTCCGCAGGCCCGCACGCAGCGCGTGCAGAGGATGCAGCGGGTCGGGTCGTAGCCGAGGTAGGGGTGGCTGAGGTCGAGGGTCTGACGCGTCGCGGGCGGGTTGAACGAGACGTGGTCGACGCCGACGTCGGCGGCCAGGGTCTGCAGCTCGCAGGCGCCGCTGGCGACGCAGACGGCGCAGACGTGCTGGCCCTCCGCGAAGAGCATCTCCAGCAGCACCTTGCGGTGCTCCTGCAGGCGCGGGGTCGTGGTGTGGACCTCCATGCCCTCGGTGATCGGCGTGGCGCACGCGGGCTTCGGCTTGGGCGTGCCGTTGAGCTGCACCATGCACAGCCGGCAGGCGCCGTGGGTCGACAGCCCGTCGTACTGACACAGGCCGGGGATCTTGACGCCGACGCTGGCGGCGGCGGCCATCACGGTCGTGCCCTGCTCGGCCTTCACCTCCACGCCGTCGATGCTGATCGTCACCTTGGCCATCACGCGCTCCCGTCCTGGGCGTTCACGCCGGGCTGCGCGCTCGCCTGCGGCACGGCGGCTCCGGCCACCAGCGCCTCGTACTCTTCGCGGAAGTAGTGCAGCGTCGACAGCACCGGGTTGGGAGCGGTCTGCCCCAAGCCGCAGAGGCTGTTGTCGCGCACGACCTCGCACAGGGTCTCGAGCCGGTCGAGATCGGGCAGCGTCCCCTCGCCCGCGCACACCTTCTTGAGCAGCTCGTGCAGCTCATGGGTGCCGGCGCGGCACGGCAGGCACTTGCCGCAGCTCTCGTCCATGCAGAACTGCATGAAGAAGCGCGCGACCTCGGGCATCTTGACCTCGTCGTCCATGACGATCAGGCCGCCCGAGCCCATGATCGAGCCGAGCGCCTGCAGGCTCTCGTAGTCCATCGACGTGTCGAGGTGCTTCGCGGGGATGCAGCCACCGCTGGGACCGCCGGTCTGGGCGGCCTTGAAGGGCCTGCCGCCGGCCACGCCGCCGCCGATGTCCTCGACGATCTCGCGCAGCGTGATGCCCATGGGCACCTCGATCAGGCCGGTGTTCTCGAGCTTGCCGGCCAGCGCGAACACCTTCGTGCCGCGGCTGCGCTCGGTACCGATCGAGGCGAACCACTCGGCGCCGCGGTTGAGGATGGTCGGCACGTTGGCGAGCGTCTCGACGTTCTGGATCAGACTGGGATTGCCCCACAAGCCGCGCTCGGTGGGGTACGGGGGCCGCAGCACCGGGGTGCCGCGTCCGCCCATGATCGACGCCATCAGGGCCGTCTCTTCGCCGCACACGAAGGCGCCGGCACCGATGCGGATCTCGACGTCGAAGGCGAAGGCGGTCCCGAAGATGCTCTTGCCGAGCACCTTGTTGCGCTTGGCCTGACGGATGGCCTGCTCGAGGCGCCGCACGGCCACGGGGTACTCCGCGCGCACGTAGATGAACCCTTGCTTGGCACCCGTGGCGTAGGCGCACAGCGCCAGCCCCTCGAGCACGCGGTGCGGGTCGTCCTCCATGACGGTGCGGTCCATGTAGGCGCCGGGGTCGCCCTCGTCGCCGTTGGCGATCACGCTCTTGTCGTCGCCCGGCGCCTTGGCCAGCAGCGACCACTTGTTGCCGGCGGGGTAGCCGCCACCGCCGCGGCCACGCAGGCCGCTCTTGAGGACCTCGTCCACGACCGCCTCGGGCGTCATCTCGAGGACGGCGCGCTCGAGCGCCTTGTAGCCGCCGCGCAGGATGTAGTCCTCGATGCGGTTGGGGTCGTGCTCACCGAGGTGCTCGAGCACCACGCGCACCTGGCGCGCGAAGAAGGGGTGGTCGAGCGACAGCTGGCCGTGCTCGACCGCTTCGCCGCCGACCACGTGACGCTCGGCGATCTCGCGCGCGGCGTCACCGTCGACGTCGGCGTAGAGGACCTCGTCCTCGCCGCGGCGCCGCACCTTGACGAGCGGGCCGCGGCTGCACAGGCCCATGCAGCCGGTTGACACGACGCGCACGTCGCGCTCCAGGCCGTTGGACGCGACGACCTCGTCGATCGCGTCGCGCGCGGCCTGTCCGCCGCTGGTGAGGCAGGCGGTGCTGCCGCAGCACAAGACGCTGCTGACGAAGGCCCCCTGGGCCTCGGCCTCCTTCTGGGCGATGTCGAACAGGTCCGGGGTGCTCATGACGCGCCTCCGTCGACCATCGGCCCGACACCGGCCTTGTCGAGGGCCGCGAGCAGCATCTCGGAGCTCGCCTTGCCGACCACCACGCCGTCGACGAGCGCGACGGGCGCGAGGCCGCAGGCGCCGACGCAGCGGGCCTGCAGCAGCGACAGGACGCCGTCTTCGCGCGTCTGCCCCTCGGGCACGCCGAACTCGCGCTCGACCGCCGCGATGAGCTCGTCGGCGCCCTTCACGAAGCAGGCGGTGCCGGTGCAGACGGTACAGATGTGCTCACCCTTCGGCTCGAAGGTGAACAGGTGGTAGAAGGTCGCGACGCCGAGCACGCGGCTCGGGGGCAACTGGAGCTCCTTCGCGACGCGCAGCAACTGCACGGGATCGAGGAAGCCGTAGATGTCCTGCACCGCGTGCAACACCTCGATCAGCGCGTCGGCGCGGTAGCGCACCATCTTCAGCTGCGTGGTGAGCATCTTCTCCCGCGGGTCCTCCGCGGCGCCGTTGCCAGCCGCCGCGGCCTTCGCCGCGGGCGTGGGACGCTCTGCTCCCGCAGTCGGTGTCGTCCGTTGATCTGCCATGCCGCCGTCCTCTCGTTGCGCCTCGCGCCCCGACACCGACGGTGGTCGGGGGGCGGGCGCTGCCTCCGCCATCATCGCCCGCTCGTGCGGCCCCTCACGAGGAACGAACGTCCCCAGCGCGAAGGCGCAAGAACGTCGGCGCCCACGCGTTTCGTCGGCTGGCAGGAGGGTATCGGGCGATGCCGACGGTGCTGGAGCCGGCGGTTCAGTCGTCGTCCAACGTCGCTGCCTCGAGGGCGGCGACGCGGCGTTCGAGCGCGGCGAGGCGTGCAGCGAGCTCGGTCATCGTCGCGGCCTGACCGGCCAGGGCACCAGGCGGCCGCTCGACCGACGCCGCGGGCGCTGCCTCGCGGTCGCCGCGCTCAGCGCCACCCGCAGCCGTCGACGGGCTCGCTTCAGCGCCGCGCACGCGCGGTCGCAGGCGCTCCTCGCCGCCGGCGAGGGTGTGCCGCCAGCGGTCCTGGCTCTGCCCGGGTCGGCGACCGAGGTTCTCGACCAGCGGCGAGCCGCGCTCCGCCAGGCGCTGCAAGGCCGCCTCGACGCTGGCGGCGTCGTTCGGGACGCCATAGCGCTCGATCCGTGCGCGCAGCTCGCCGGGTGTCTGCTCGCCGCGCAGCATCAGCACCGCGACGAGCGAGAGCTCGAGCGGCGCCACGTCCCAGACGCGCGCCAGTTGGTGGCGGTGCTTCGCGACGCGGTCCGAGACCTCCTGAACGGTGGCGACGAACCCGCGCTCGCGCAAGCGGAACGCGGCCTCTTGCACCTCTTGCAAGTGGTAGTCCGTGACCGGTTCGCGGCTGGTGCGCTGGTTGCAGGCCGTGACGAGCGCTTGGGGCGAGAGCGGGTAGGTGTCGGGCGTGGTGCGCTCCTTCTCGACGAGGGCGCCCAGCACCCGGATCTCGACGTCCGAGAACGGCATGCGCCTAGGGTACCGCGTGCGCTGCGGCTGCGGGAGCAGCCGGTGACGCCATCGAGAGGCGCTGCCGACGGGCTCCGTCCGGCCGCGACGTGGCGGAACGGCACGCGCCCCGGGGCCGACGTTCGTGCGAAGTGGCACAAGGGACACAAGGTCCTGGCGCTTCCGGCTACCGTGGGAGTAACGGACAGGAGGACCGCATGCACGGCACCGTGACGGTCGACGAGACGCTCTGCAAGGGCTGCGCCCTGTGCATCCCCGTGTGCCCGAAGGGTCTGATGCGCGTGGCTGACGATCGCTTCAACGCCCGGGGGGTGCACCCGGCCGAGCTGATCGACCCGGCGAACGCCTGCACCGGCTGCCAGCTCTGCGCCACCATGTGCCCCGAGGCCGCGATCACGGTCTACCGCGCGGCCAAGGTCGCATGAGGGGGGCCGGAGATGGCGCGTGAACTGCTGAAAGGCAACGTCGCCTTCGCCGAGGCCGCGATCCGCGCCGGCTGCGAGGCGTACTTCGGCTACCCGATCACGCCGCAGACCGAGGCGCTGGAGCACATGGCCGTGCGCATGCCCGAGCTCGGGCGGACCTTCGTGCAAGCCGAGAGCGAGGTGGCGGCCATCAACATGGTCTACGGCGCCGCCGCGGCCGGGGTGCGCACGATGACCTCCTCGTCGAGCCCCGGCGTCAGCCTGATGATGGAAGGCCTGTCGTACATGGCCGGCTCCGAGGTGCCCGCCGTCGTCGTCGACGTCATGCGCGGCGGTCCGGGGCTCGGCAACATCGCGCCGGCGCAGAGCGACTACACCCAGATGGTCAAGGGTGGCGGCCACGGCGATTACCGCCAGATCGTGCTGGCCCCGGCCAGCGTGCAGGAGCTGATCGATCACACCGTCTTGGCCTTCGACCTGGCGGACCGCTACCGCATCGTCAGCGTCGTCTTGGCCGACGGCAGCCTGGGCCAGATGATGGAGGGCGCCGAGCTGCCGGCCATGAGGCCGCCGCGCGCCGCCGACGCGTCCCCGGCATGGGCGCTGAGCGGCGCGAAGGGGCGCGACACCAACCTGATCTCGTCGATCCACCTCGACCCGGACGAAGAGGAGCGCTTCAACCACCACCTCCAGGCCAAGTACGCGGCCATCGAGGCCGCCGAGATCCGCTACGAAGAGCACCTGTTGGACGACGCCAGCATCGCCGTGGTCGCCTTCGGCACCGCGGCGCGCTTGGCCAAGACGGCGATCGCGGGCGAGCGCGCGGCCGGTGTGGCCGTCGGGTTGTTCCGCCCGATCACCCTGTGGCCCTTCCCGACCGACGCGCTGCGCGACCTGAGCGAGCGCGTGGAGGCGATCCTCGTGGTCGAGATGAACATGGGTCAGATGCTCGAAGACGTGCAACGCGTCGTCGCTGAGCGCTGCCCGGTCGGTTTCTTCGGGCGCACGGGCGGCGTGATGCCGATGCCCGAGGAGATCGCCGCGCGCATCCGCGCCCTGGCCGTCGAGCTGGGCGCCGCAGTGAGCGACGCCCCCGAGGAGGTGCGCACATGAGCGTCCTAGCGCCGCCAGAGCCCGCCCTCACCCCGGTCTACTCGTACCCCGACGCGCTCACCCACGTCCCCACCCACTACTGCCCCGGCTGCACCCACGGCATCGCCCACCGCTTGATCGCCGAGGTGATCGACGAGATGGCGGCCAAGGAGCGCACCATCGGCGTGGCCTCGGTGGGCTGCTCGGTCTTCGCGTACCGCTACTTCGGCGTCGACTTCGCGCAGGCCGCCCACGGGCGTGCGCCGGCCATGGCGACCGGCGTCAAGCGCGTGCGGCCCGAGGCGCTGGTGTTCACCTACCAGGGCGACGGCGACCTCGCCTCGATCGGCGCAGCCGAGATCCTCCACGCCGCCGTTCGCGGCGAACAGATCACCGTCTTCTTCGTCAACAACGCGATCTACGGCATGACCGGCGGGCAGATGGCGCCGACGACGCTGCTCGGCCAGACCACCACCTCGTCCCCTGCCGGCCGCGACCGGGCCACCATGGGGACCGTGCTGCGCATGAGCGAGCTGCTCGCGCAGGTCGACGGGGCCGCGTACGTCGTGCGGCGCAGCCTGCACGACGTGGTGCAGATCAAGCGCGCCAAGAAGGCCATCCGTCGCGCCTTCGAGGTACAAGAGCAAGGCCTCGGCTTCGCGATGGTCGAGCTGCTCTCGAGCTGCCCCACCAACTGGGGCATGACGCCCGAGGCCGCCCTCGGCTACATCCGCGACGAGATGGTGCCGGCGTTCCCGCTCGGCGACTTCAAGGTGCCCGAGACGCGCGCGGAGGCGGGCGCATGACCTTCGACGTGATCATCGCCGGCTTCGGCGGCCAAGGGGTGCTGTTCGCGGGCCAGCTGCTGGCGCACGCCGCCCTCGACGCCGGCCTCGAGACGACGTGGTACCCGTCCTACGGCCCCGAGATGCGCGGGGGCACCGCCAACTGCACCGTCGTGATCAGCGACGAACCCATCGGCTCGCCGGTCACCGAGCGGCCACAGGCCGCGATCGTCATGAACCTCCCGTCGCTGGTTCGCTACGAGCCGCTGGTCCGGCCCGGCGGCGTGCTGGTGGTGAACACGTCGTTGATCGACCGCGCCGTAGAGCGCGACGACATCGACGCGATCGCCATCCCCGCCGACGACGTGGCCGCCGAGCTGGGGAACCCGAAGCTCACCAACATGGTGCTGCTCGGCGCGCTGCTCGCGCGCACCAGCGCCCTCACGACCGCGCAGGTCGGCGCCACGCTGGAACGCGTCCTGCCCGCGCGGCACCACCACCTGCTCGGCGCCAACCACGCCGCGCTGGCGCGCGGCGCCGAGCTGGCCACGGAGGCCGCCGCGCGCGACGCGACGCCGACGGCCTGACGCACCACGCCTGACCTCGACCTGCGGGCGGCCTCGGCCTGACCCGCAGATGCGCCGACCCGGCGGGTCGGCGCCGATTGACATGCGCCCTGCGGGTGCCGTACATTCCTGACACCTGAATCAGTCGTCAGGTTCTCGCGCCTGCTGCCCGGCAGCGCTGCGCGAGACCCGACCGCTACGCCGGAGGAGAGACCGCGTGTCGACGCTCCCCCGCCCCGCCACCGCGCGCGGCGAAGCGACCCGTCAGAAGCTCCTGGACGCCGCCGAGGCCGAGATCGGCGCGCGCGGCTTCCACGCCACGTCGGTGGCCGCCATCACGCGGCGCGCCGGCGTCGGCCAGGGCACGTTCTACCTCTACTTCCCCAGCAAGGAAGACGCCTTGCGCGAGCTGGTGCGCCACATGGGCAAGGCGCTGCGCTGGGCCCTGGCGCGCGCCACCGCCGGCGCCGGCGACCGGCTCGGTGTGGAGCGCGCCGGCTTCGAGGCGTTCGCGCGCTTCAGCCTCGCGCACCGCAACCTCTACCGCGTGGTCATGGAGTCGCAGTTCGTCGACGAGAGCATCTACCGCGAGTACTACGAGACGCTCGCCGACGGCTACGCCGAGGCGCTCGAACACGCTCGCTCGCGCGGCGAGATCCGCGCCGTCGACCCCACCGCCGCCGCCTGGGCGCTGATGGGCATCGCGCACTTCGTCGGCCTGCGCTACGCCATCTGGCAGGGCCGCGCGCCGAGCGCCCAAGAGCTCGACGACGTGTTCGACCTCGTGCGGCGCGGGCTGGAGGCGCCGGCGTGAGCACCCGACAGACCGGCCCAGACCGATCGGCCCGCGCGCCCGACGCACCCGGCGTCACCGGACTCGCCACCTACGTGCCCAGCGGCCGCATGTCGCCCGCCGAGGTCGCCGCCGCCAGCGGGCTCCCCGAGTGGGTGGTGCGCGACAAGCTCGGCCTCCACGCCCGCGTGGTCCCCGGTCCCGACGACCAGCCCACCGCGATGGCCGTGCGCGCCGCCCGACGTGCGCTCGAACGCGCGGGACGGACCCCCGAGGACGTCGACGTCGTGGTCTGCATCACCGAGGAACACAAGGAGTACCCGGTCTGGACGGCCGGCATCAAGCTCGCCTTCGACCTCGGCGCCGAGCGCGCCTACGCCTTCGACGTCGGGCAGAAGTGCGGCACCTCGGTCCTGGCACTCAAGCTCGCGCACGACCTGCTCGTCGCCGATCCCGAGCTCGACGTCGTGCTGATCGCCGGCGGCTACCGCAACGGCGACCTCATCGACCTGTGCGACCCGCAGGTGCGCTTCATGTACAACCTCGGCGCCGGCGCCGGGGCGATGGTGGTCGAGCGTGGCCGCGGCCACGCCATCGGCCCCGCGCACGTGATCACCGACGGCAGCTTCTCGCTCGACGTGATGGTCCCCGTCGGCGGCACCGCCGAGCCCCTCAGCGCCGCCAACGTGGCCGACTACCGGCTGCAGGTGCGCGACCCGGACGGCATGAAGCTGCGCCTGGAGCGGCGCTCGATGCAGCACTTCGCCACCGTCGTCGAGCGCGCGGTCGCCAAGGCGGGCGCCAGCATGGATGAGGTCGCCTACCTGGCGATGCTGCACGTCAAGCCCAGCGCCCACGCGGCGCTCCTCGCCACCCTCGGCATCCCGGCCGAGCGTTCGATCTACCTGGCCGACTACGGCCACCTCGGCCAGGTCGACCAGATCCTGTCGCTCGAGCTCGCCGCCGCGGCCGGCACGCTGCGCGAGGGCGACCTGGTGGTGCTGGTCGCGGCCGGCGTCGGCTACGTCTGGAACGCGATCACCCTGCGCTGGGGGGCCGCGCCGTGAGCCTCGACCTCGCCGCCTTCCGCGCCGCCGTGACCCCCGAGCGCCCGGCCGTGCACTGGGACGGCCGCTGGTACGACTACGCCAGCATGGACCAGCGCGCGGCGCGTCTGGCGCGGCGCCTGCACGATTTCGGGATCGAGCGCTTCGACCGCATCGCGATCCTCGCCCACAACCACCTGGCCCACCTCGACCTGTGGCTCGCCGGCGCGAAGGTCGCCAGCGTCTACGCGCCGCTCAACCCGCGCCTCGCCGAGCGCGAGCTGCGCTCGGTGGTCGACATGCTGCGCCCGCGGCTGCTGCTCTTCGACGCCGAGCACGCTGCGCTGGCCGAGCGCTTGGCGCTGCCGCGCGTGTCGCTCGACGACTACGACGCCTGGTTGGGCCACGGCGACCCCGCCCCCGACGCGCACGTGCGCCCGGACGATCCGCAGATGATCCTGCTCACGGGCGGCACCACCGGAGCGCCCAAAGGCGCCGTGCTGCCCTACCGGCAGCAGATCGCCAACGCCGCCGCGACCGTCCTCAGCTGGGGGCTGCGCGACGACGACCTGGTGGTGCAGGCGACACCGTGCTTCCACGCCGCGATGAACGCGTTCACCACGCCGCTCTACGCGCTGGGCGCTCGGGTCGCGCTGATGCGGCGCTTCGACGCCGACGCCTACCTGCGGCTCGTCGACGAGCTGGGCGCGACCGTGCTGTTCATGGTCCCCACCATGTTCCAGATGCTGGCCGCCGATCCCGCGATCGAAGCGACCGACCTGTCGCGCGTGCGCTGGGCGATCTCGGGCGGCGCGCCGTGCCCGCTGCCGCTGCGCGACGCCTTCAAGGCGCGCGGCGTGCGCTTCAAGCAGGGCTACGGCCTCACCGAGGCCGGCGTGAACTGCTTCGCCATCGACCTGGACCGCGCCGAGCGCAAGCCCTGGTCGGTCGGCCGCGCCATCCTCGGCACGGAGGCCGTCGTCCGTCGACCCGACGGCTCGCCAACCGACGTCGACGAGGTCGGCGAGCTGACGCTGCGCGGGCCGCACCTGTTCGACGGCTACTTCGAGCGCCCGGACGCCACCGCCCAGGTGCTGAAGGGCGGCTGGCTGTGGACCGGCGACCTCGCGCGCATCGACGCCGAGGGCGACGTCACCATCGCGGGTCGGCGCAAGGAGATGTTCATCTCGGGCGGCGAGAACGTCTACCCCGCCGAGGTCGCGGCCGCCCTCGACGACCACCCCGAGGTCGCCGCCTGCGCGGTCACCGCCGTGCCCGACGAGCGCTGGGGCGAGGTCGGCCTGGCGGCGGTGGTCACGCAGCCGGGCAGCGCCCTGGACGCCGCGGCGGTGCGGGCCTTCCTCAAGGAGCGGCTGGCCGGGTACAAGGTCCCCAAACACGTGCGTCTCATGGACGCCCTGCCCGTCTCGGGCGCCGGCAAGGTGCTCACGCGCGCGCTGCGCGACGCCTTCGTGGCGGAGCGCGACGCCGCGCCCCAGCAGCGCGAGGGCGAGCGATGACCCCCGGCTGGGAGGGCCTCGTCAGCGTCGCCGACGGCGTGCGCCTGCGCGCGCGTTGGGACGGCCCCGACGGCGCGCCGGCCGTGCTCTTGGTCAACGGCCTGATGATGGCGATCGAGGCCTGGCAGGGCCTGACCGACCTGGTCGTGCCCGAGTTCCGCGTGCTCCGCTACGACACGCGCGGCCAGGGCGGCAGCGACGACCCGCCCGGGCCACACACGATCGAGCGCCACGCCGCCGACCTCGCCGCGCTGCTGCGCGCGCTCGACCCGGGACCGCTCCACGTGGTCGGCCTCTCCAGCGGCGCGCCGATCGCGCTGCTCGCGAGCGCGGAGCGCGCCCGGACCCGACCCGGAGCGATCCGGAGCATGACGGTCTGCGACGGCTTCCTCGCCCTCGACGCCCACCTCGGCTGGGTGGTGCGCGCCTGGCTCGCGGCGCACGAGGCGGGTGGGCCCGGGCTGCGCTTCGACATCGCGACGCCGTGGGTGTGGGGGCAGGCCTTCCTGAGTGCCAATGCCGAGGCGGTCCACGCTTGGCGCGCCGCCGCGCTCGCCGGCGACGCCACGCGCGCCCACAACCTGATCGCAGGCATGGCCGCGTATGGCGGCGACGCCGGGCCCGCGCTCGATGCCCTCGAATGCCCGGTCCTGGCCCTGGTGGGCGAGGACGACGTCATGACGCCGCCACGCCACGCCCGCGCTATCGCCGCCCGCGCCGACGACGCCCGTCTCGCGCTGATCGCTGGCGCCGGTCACGCCGCCCCCATCGAGCGCCCCGCCGCCGTGGCGCACGAGCTGCTCGCCTTCTGGCACCAGGCCGAGGCGAGGAAGGAGCCCACCCCATGACCACCCCCACCCCCACCGTCCGCCACGTCGACGTCGACGATCGCGCGCTCGCCTACGTCGAAGCCGGCGACGGCTACCCCGTGCTGCTGGTCCACGGCAACTTCGCCAGCAAGCGCTGGTTCCGAGCGCTCCTCGAGGCCCCACCGGCCGGCACGCACCTCGTGGCGATCGACCTTCCCAACTTCGGCGACAGCGACCCGCTGGGCGAGCGCATCACGATGGCCGCGTACGCCGACGCGGTGCGACGGGCCGCCCGGGCGCTCGAGTTGCACGCGCCCGTTTTGGTCGGACACTCGCTGGGCGGCAACGTCGTGATGCGAGCCGTCGGCGACGATCCGCGCGCGTTCGCGGGCCTGCTCCTGGTCGACAGCGGCGCGCCCGATGGGCTCGTCACGCCCGAGGCGCACTACCCGCTGCTCGAGGCGTTCCGCGGCAACGCCGCGCTGCTCGCCCAGGCGCTCGCGCCGATGATGCCGACGCGCACCCCGAGCGACATGGACGACCTCGTCGCCGACGCGCTGCGCATGCACCCCGACGCCTTCACGGGCAACGCCCGGGCCCTCGAGGGCCTCGACCTCGCCCCCGCCCTGGCGGCCTTCACGGGCCCGGTGCGCGTGCTGCGCGGCGGCCAGGACGTGCTGATCGACGCCGACATGGCCGCGCGCACGATCGAAGCGTTCAGCGGTTCGCGCGACGCCGAGCTGCTCACCTGGGACGACGTCGGCCACAGCCCGATCGTCGAGGCGCCCGAGCGCTTCGGCGCGCTCCTCGCCGACCTGGTCGAGCGCGTTCGGGAGGCGCCCAGGGCATGAGCTGAGCAACGACACTCCCGGCGTCCGCGCCACCGTCCCGCCCCGCAACCACGGCCCTACCCCCTCGGAGGAGGAACCCATGCTTCACATCGCTCGTAGGCTCATCGTCCTGGTCGCCGCGCTCGCGCTCGGCGTCACCACCGCGCAAGGCGTCACCATCGGCGTCTTGTCGCCGCTCACCGGCGGCAGCGCCGGCACCGGCCTGGCGCAACGCGCCGGCTTCGAACTCGCCCTGCAGGAGATCAACGCCGCCGGCGGCGTGCTTGGCGAGCCGCTGCGCATCATCGTCGAGGACACCCAGGCCAACCCTGCCGTGGGCCTCGCCGCGTTCGAGAAGCTCATGACCGAGGACGACGTCGAGTTCATCGCCGGCGGCTTCAGCTCCGGCGTCACGCTGGCGCTCATCGAGAGCTTCCGCACCTTCCAACCCATCGTCATGTGGATCGGCGGCGCGGTGTCGGGCATCGGCATCGACGGCTTCGACGGCATCGAGGAGCTGATCGGCGAGGAGGAGTGGTTCTTCCACGTCCACCCCTGGGACTACCACAACGTCGAGGCGGCCACCGCCTTCGTCGCCGACACCGGCGTCCAGACCGTGACGCTGCTGCACGAGGACTCCGCCTTCGGCGGCCCCGGCTCCGCGGGCGCCCAGGCGCTGCTCGAGGACGCCGGCCTCACCGTCCCGCTGCGCGAGGCGTTCACCTCGACCCTGCTCGGCGGCACCGGCGACTTCCGCGCCGCGATCGCCAAGGCCGCGGCCACCAACGCCGACATGCTGTACTGGATCGGCTACGACTCCGACGTGGTGCCGCTCACCAGCCAGATCCGCGAACTCAACTACCGCCCGCAGCACATCTTCGGCGCCCCTCCCGGCTGGCCCAGCGAGTTCGCCGCCGCCCCCGAGGCGCAGTGCGTCACCGGCCTGATCGGCTTCATGCCCAACCTTCCCACCCCCGAGGCGCAGGCCTTCACCCGCGCGTACGTCGACCTGCACGGCGCCGAGCCCGACAACTACATGGCCGCGCTGGCCTACGCCAACCTGTGGGCCTATGCCGACGCCATCAACGCCGCCGGCACGACCGACCAAGCCGCCGTCATCGCCGAGTTGCAGACCGGCACCTTCCGCTCGCCGATCGGCGACTGGTCGTTCCAGCCCTCCATCATCGCCAAGCACCAGGGCTTCACGACCGATCTGTGGCTGGTCTTCCAGTACCAGAACGGCGTGCGCGAGATCGTCTGGCCGCTGGAGAAGGCCACCGCCCCACTCGTCTCCTGCCGCTGAGCGCCTGACGCTCCTCCGCCGCGCGGCTGGCGTGCGAACGCGCCAGCCGCGCCCCGGAGGGGGCGCCCGCCCCGGCCTGACCGCGCACATCTCCCCCGACGCCGAGCGCGGGTCGCGCACACCCCACGGAGCACCCCGATGGACCCCACCCCATGGACCTGAACCTCCTCGCGCAAGCCCTCGTCTCGGGCATCCTCGCCGCCGGCCTCTACGCGCTCGTGTCGGTGGGCCTGGCCCTCGCCATCGGCGTGATCGGCATCGTCAACTTCGCGCACGGCGAGTTCTTCATGATCGGCGCCTTCCTCGCCTATCAGTTGTTCGTCTCGTTCGGGATCGACCCCGTCTGGTCGCTCCTGCTGGTGGCGCCCGCGCTGGGCCTCATCGGCGCCCTTATCTACACCTCCACGATCCGCTTCGTGCTCAAAGCACCCGAGCTCAATCAGATGCTGCTCACGTTCGGGATCGGGATCATCTTGACCAACATGGCGCTCCTCATCTGGGGCGGCGACCCGCGCACGATCGCGGGCATCGCGTACCGCTCGATCGGCTATCAAGTCGGCGGCGTCTCGATCGGCCTGGTGCCGCTCGCGAGCTTCGTCATCTCCTTCACGCTCGTGCTCGGCCTCTATTGGATGCTCGCCCGCACGCCCATCGGCCGCGCCATGCGCGCCGTCGCCCAGAACCGGACCGGCGCCGCGCTCGTCGGCCTCGAGGTGAACCGGGTCTACCTCGTCGCGTTCGCGCTCTCCGCCGCGCTCGCGGGCATCGGCGGCGTGATGATCGCCGTCATCCAGTCGCCCACGCCCGGCGTCGGCCTGGCCTTCACGCTCAAGGCGTTCGCCATCGTCGTGGTAGCGGGGCTCGGCAACATCCGCGGGGTGCTCTTCGCGTCGCTCTTCGTCGCGATCTCGGAGTCGCTGGTCGCGACCCTCGTCCCGAACGGCGACACGCTGCGCAACGCGGTCTTCTTCGCGATCATCTTCGCCGTGCTCGTGTGGCGCTCGCGGAGGGTCGCATGAGCGCGCCCGCCGCCGCCAGCCGCGCCGAGGCCCGCCGCGGCCCCTTCCCGTGGGACCTGCTCGGCGTGGTGGTGCTCGCGATCATCGCGGCGTTCACGCCCGACCTGCTGCGGTTCGTCTTCGACCGCGCCTCGGTCAGCTACCTCTCGATCGCGTCGAACGCCCTGTCGCTCGCCATCCTGGCGCTGTCGTGGGACATGCTGGCGCGCACCGGCAACCTCTCGCTCGCGCACGCCGCCTTCTACGGCGCCGGCGCCTACACCACGGCGTTGCTCGTCAAGCACGCCGACGTGCCCCTGTGGCTCGGCATCCCCCTGGGCGGGGTGGTGGCGGTGGCGTTCGCGCTGCTGCTCGGCTCGTTCACCCTGCGCTTGCGCGGCATCTACTTCGCGATCGCGACGCTGGCGTTCGCCGAAGTGCTGAAGTCGGTGGTGCACCACGCGCCGACCGACTTCGCCGGCGGCAACGCCGGGATGAACGTGCCGGCCCTGTTCCGCCCCGTCTTCATCGCCGGCGAGATGGAGCGCTGGGAGGTCGCCTACATGCGCAACGAGGCGTACTTCTACGTCTACGCCGGCCTGCTCGTCGCCACGGTGCTCGCGTCGATCCTGCTGCAGCGCTCCAGGTTGCGCCACGCCATGACCGCCATGCGCACCAACGAGGAGGTCGCGGGGGTGATGGGCGTGCGCGCCACGCGCGTGAAGCTGCTCGCCTTCACGCTCAGCTCCGCCTTCGTCGGCATGCTCGGCGCGGTCGAGGCGCATCGCGTCGGGTCGGTGCTGCCGGAGCAGAGCTTCAGCGTCGCCACCACGGTGCTGGCGCTGGTGACGCCGATCTTCGGCGGGCTCTACACCACGCTCGGCCCCATCGTCGGCGCGTTCGGCCTGTCGTCGGTGCAGGAGCTCCTGCGCCGCACCTTCGCCGACGGCTACCTGATCGGCTACGGCGTGGTGCTGGTGCTCACCATCTTGTTCATGCCGCGCGGCGTGGTGGGGACCCTCGGGACGTTCTTCCGGCGACGCCGCAAGGGGGCGCAGCGATGAGCGTCGTGCTGACCGCGAAGGGCCTCTCGAAGCGCTTCGGCGGCCTGGCGGCGGTCGACGACGTCTCGTTCGAGGTCGAACAGGGCGAGATCTTCGCCATCATCGGCCCGAACGGCGCCGGCAAGACCACCACCCTCAACCTCGTCTCGGGCCTGCTGGTCCCGACGGCCGGCAGCGTGACGCTCCACGGCCGCGACCTGACGACGCTCACCGCCGCGGAGCGCTGCCACGCCGGGCTGGGCCGCGCCTTCCAGGTGGTGCAACCGTTCCCCGAGATGACGGTGCGCGAGAACGTGCTGGTGGGCGCCATGTTCGGTACCCCCGGCATCAGCCGGGCTGACGCCGAGCGCCGCGCCGACCACGCGCTCGAGGTCACGGGCACCACCAACCTGGCCGAACGCGACGCCGAGGAACTCACGCTCATGGAGGAGAAGCGGCTCGAGATCGCGCGCGCGCTGGCCACCGCGCCGACCGTCTTGCTGCTCGACGAGGTGATGGCCGGCCTGCGGCCGGCCGAGGCGCGTGACGCCGTCAGGCTGGTGCGCAGCGTGCGCGACGAAGGGGTGACCGTGGTGTTCATCGAACACGTGATGCCGGTGGTGCGCGACCTCGCCGACCGCGTGCTGGTGATGGACTACGGCAAGGTCCTCACCGAGGGCCGCTACGCCGACGTCACGAAGGACCAGCGCGTGATCGAGGCCTACCTCGGCCGCGACGACGACGCTCCGCCCACGGACGTGGCGGCGGCAGCGGCTCCGGCGGGCGCCAGCGGCGACGCCGCGGAGGACGAGGCGTGAGGCCGCACGCGGGCGCCGCGCTCGAGGTCCGCGGCCTCGAGGCCGGCTACGGCAAGATCCAGGTGCTGTGGGGCATCGACCTCGACGTCGCGCCGGGCGAGTTCGTGACCGTGATCGGCGCCAACGGGGCCGGCAAGACCACGCTGCTGCGAGCGCTCACGGGCCTGCTGCCGATCCGCAAGGGGACGGCCAGCGCGCTCGGCACGCCGCTGAAGGGGCGCAGCGCCGCTGCGATCGTGCGCGGCGGCGTCGGGCACGTGCCGGAGGGACGCCAGCTCTTCCCGCTCATGACCGTGCGCGAGAACCTCGACGCCGGTGCGGACTACCTGCCGCACGCCAAGGCGCGCGCGCCGCGCAACCGGGCGTTCGTGTACGAGCTCTTCCCGCGGCTGCGCGAGCGCGAGTTCCAGATCGCCGGGACGCTGTCGGGCGGCGAGCGCCAGATGGTGGCGATCGGCCGCGCGCTGATGTCCGACCCGCAGCTGCTGTTCGTCGACGAGCCCTCGCTCGGCCTCTCGCCGGCGCTCTCGCAGGCGGTGTTCACGGCGCTGGCGCACGTCAACGCCGAGGGGACGACGATGGTGCTCGTGGAGCAGAACGTGCAGCGCTCGCTGCAGCTCGCCGACCACGCGGTCGTGCTCGAGACCGGCGAGGTGCGCCTGCGCGGTACCGGCGCGGAGCTGCTCGCGCACCCGCAGGTCAAGGAGGCGTACCTGTCGCTGTGAGGTGGGCGTCCCCACCTTCGCCCGCCACGATGATGGCACTGCCCTAGGATCAGGCCGACGCTGTCGACGACGCATGGGCAGCGACGCGATACGATGGCGCATGAAACGTCTCAGC
>REEJ01000339.1 GCA_007695125.1 Trueperaceae bacterium
GCCCCCCCCGCCTAACTCCGCGGCCTCGGTCACTAGGGCGCGCCGGTACCGCGAGCGGTCCGGGCGCGCCTTCGCGTGGCTGCGAGCACGCCCTAGAAGGTCACCGTGCCGCCGAGCGACTTGAGCGTGAGCGTAACCTCGGCGCCGGACGGGATCGCCGGTTGGAGGTCGACGGTCAGCGCTCCGGCGACGTCGAGCGTGTCGCCGTCGCTCAGGGCGTCGACGAACGCGTCGACGGCGGCACCTTGCACCATCAGCGTGACGAGTGGGATCTCGGTGGCGACCGTGTAGGTGCCGACCGTGGTGTCGGACCCTTCGTCGTACGTGGCGCTGCCGCTGAAGGTGAGTTCCAGGCCGGCTGCGGACCACGTCTGGTCGATGACCGTGGCGGTGCCGCTCGCGACGCGCAGCTCGATGGCCACCCCCGTGATCGTGTACGACGTCGCGAAGCTCACGTCACCCGGTGCGGAGACGTCGACGGTGGCCTGGATGGTGATCACGTCGCTGATCGACGCGACGCTGATGAACCCGGGGATGGCGGTCAGGTCACCACGGGGCACCTCGGATGCGAAGGTCCCCGACAGTTGCGTGGAGCCTTCGGACTCGCCGCTCAGCGAGGTCGCCTCGGCGCCGCCGACCGTGGCGGTCACCGGAACGCCGTCGAGACCGAAGGCGTTGCTGACGTTCTGATCGGGGATGAGGCTCGTGCAGGCGCCGAGCGCGCCTGCGAGCACGAGTGCGAAGCCGAACCTGAGCATCGGGGTCATGGTGTTCCCTCCAGGAGTGCACATCGGCAGCGGCGGCGACCACGGTGGCCTCCGTCCCGTATCGAGACCGTAGCAGACCGGAGCCGAGTCACGGTGCTCACCCGCCGGGCTCGGCGCAGCGAGGTTGGGCGGACGACCGTACGCTCGCCCCATGCATGCGTCGGTGCGCAGCCTCGCGTTGAGCGGCGTCGACGCCTTCGAGATCAGCGTCGAGGCCTCCATCGCTGGCGGCCTGCCTGGGGTCTACGTGGTCGGGTTGCCTGACACGGCGGTCCGCGAAGCCCGCGAGCGCGTCCGCTCGGCGTTGCGTGCCGCGCGGCTCACGTTGCCGCCCAGCCGCATGGTCGTGAACCTCGCGCCCGCCGACGTGCGCAAGGAGGGGCCGGCGTTCGACCTACCGATCGCGCTGGCCTTGCTGGCCGCGCAGGGGCGCGTTCCGAACGGGCGCCTGCGCGACGCGGCCGTGGTGGGCGAACTCGGCCTCGACGGTCGCGTGCGGCCGGTGCGCGGCGTGCTGGCCGTGGCGCTCGCCGCCCGCGACGCCGGCTGCCAGGTCCTGGTGGTCCCGCTCGACCAGGCCGACGAGGCGCGCTCCGTGCCGGGCCTGCGGGTGGTCGCGGTCGGGTCGCTGCTCGAGGCGATCGCGTGGGCGCGGGGCGAAGCGACCGTCGAGCCCGCTCGGGCGGCGAGCGTGGCCGCCCCCTGCAGCGCGGGCGCGGCCCTCGATCTTCGCGACGTTCGTGGCCAGCTCGTCGCGAAGCGGGCCCTGGAGGTCGCGGCCGTCGGGCGCCACCACGTCCTGCTGATCGGTCCCCCGGGCAGCGGCAAGACGATGCTGGCCGAGCGCCTCGCGGGCCTCCTGCCACCCTTGTCGCAAGCGGACGCGTTGGAGGTGGCACGCCTCCACGCCCTGGCAGGCACGTCGAGGCACCCGCGCGACCTCTGCGCTCCATGGCGAGCACCGCACCACTCGGTCAGCCTGCCAGGACTGATCGGGACGCCGACATCGTTGGGCGAGCTGAGCCTGGCGCACGGCGGCGTGCTGTTCATGGACGAGTGGCCGGAGTTCGACCGGCGCGCGCTCGAAGCGCTGCGCGAGCCGCTCGAGGCGCGGGTGCTCGAGCTCGTGCGCGCGCGCGGTCGGCGCAGGCTGCCGGCCGACGTCCAACTCGTAGCGGCCATGAACCCGTGCCCGTGCGGGTTGGCCGGCGACCCGCGGCGCAGCTGCGCGTGCACGCCCGCGACTCGGCGCCGCTACCTGGCGCGCGTGTCGGGTCCACTCTTCGACCGCATGGCCATACGGGTCGTGGTGCCGGCGCCGTGGGCCGGCGGAGGGTCCGGCCACCGGTCCGGCCACCGGTCCGGCCACGGATCCGCCCTCGGGTCCGCCCTCGCGGCGACCGACCTAGGCACAGCCGGGAGGCGCAGCGCGGCGGTCAGCGCCCCTGAGTCGACCGTCGTCGTCGCCCGGCGCGTGGCAGCGGCCCGAGCGCGGTCGCTGCGCCGTCAGGGTTGCCCGAACGGTGCGCTGAGCGGGGCGAGCCTGGCTCGCCATGCGGCGCTGTGCGAGGCGGCGTCGGCGCTGCTGCAGGGCGCTCGCGCCAACGGTCGCCTGGGCGAGCGCGGGATCGACGACGTCACGCGCGTGGCGCGCAGCCTGGCGGATCTGGCAGAGCGCATCTCCGTGGCGGTCGACGACGTCGCGGAAGCGCTGGCCTTCCGCGCGGAGCTTCACACGGACGACGCTCCCTGACGCGCCCGGGGGGGCGGGGAGCCGGCTGGAGACCGCTCAGGCCTGATCGTGACCTTTAGCACTATGTGCCCTGGGTCACCAGGGACATACGTCCCTGGGGCCGCGCGCCGGCGCAACGGTACACATGTCTCTGGACGTCGTGTCCGAAACGCGTAAACAGCGCGTTTCGTTCGTCGACTGCTGTGCTAGGTTGATGCGACTCGACCGAGGCGGCGCCTCGCAGGCGCGAGCCGTGCGCATCGTCGCACCGAGGAGGGACCACCATCGTGCATTGGAGACGACGGCTCTTGGGGGGCCTCGCAATCGTCGCTGTGCTGCTCATGAGCGCTTGCGATTTCTCAGGACCCCAGTCCGCCATGAGCCCAGCCGGCCCCGTCGCGCAGGCTCAACTCGACGTGTTCATGTGGACGTACTGGCTCAGCTGGCCGGTGATGCTCCTGGTGGGCGGCGTGCTCGCCTACGCGCTCTATCGCTTCCGCGCCAAGAACGAAGAGGACAGCAAGACGATCCCGCACCAGACCCACGGCAACACGCAGCTCGAGATCGCCTGGACCATCATCCCCGTGATCCTCGTCATCCTCGTCGCCGTGCCCACCGTGCGCACGATCTTCGCGTCCGAGTACCGCATCGAACGCGAGCAGTACACGGCCGACGACGTCATCGTCCGCGCCACCGGCTACCAGTGGTGGTTCAAGTTCGAGTACCCGGTCGAGGGCTTCGTCACCGCCAACGAGATGGTCATCCCGGTCGGTCGGCGCGTGATCGTCGAGCTCGACTCGGCCGACGTGCTGCACGCGTTCTGGGTACCGAACCTGGCCGGCAAGCGCGACATGATCCCCAACCAGGACAACCAGGTCTGGTTCAGCGCCGACGCACCGGGCGTCTACTACGGTCAGTGCGCCGAGCTGTGCCTCGGCGCCCACGCCTACATGCGCTTCCGCGTGATCGCCATGGACGAGGCCGACTACCAGGCCTGGGTGGACGCGTTCCAGCGCGGCGCCGAGTTGACGCAGAACGTGCAGGCCGACCCGCTCGTCGAGCAGGGGCGGCAGCTCATGGCCCAGAAGGGCTGCATCGGCTGCCACACGGTGGACGGCTTCTACCCAGGCGTGGCCGTGGGCAACCCCGACTACCCCGACCTCACCAACTTCGGCCTGCGCACCACCGTCGGTGCCGCCATCCGCGAGAACACCCCCGAGCATCTCGCCGCCTGGATCCGAGATCCGCAGGTGATGAAGCCCGGCAACCGCATGCCCACGCTGTGGACGGCCGACGATCCGAACGCCGAAGAGGAGGCTGCCGCCCTGGCCGCCTACCTCCTCAGCCTCGGCGTCGCGTCAGACGAGACCACCGCGACCCTCGGAGGAACCCATGGCGATCGGTAAGCTCGGGGCACCGCCCGTCGTCGGGCAGCCGCCGAACACCCTCCTCACACGCCCCACGTGGACCGAGGGCCTCTTCTCGTGGCTCACCACGGTCGACCACAAGCGTCTCGGCATCCTCTACCTGGTCACGTCGTTCATCTTCTTCGGCCTGGGGAGCATCGAGGCGCTGCTGATCCGGCTCCAGCTGGCCATCCCCGACAACACCCTGCTGAGCCCCGACTTCTACAACCAGATGTTCACCATGCACGGCGTGACCATGGTCTTCCTGGCCATCATGCCGATGGGGATCGGTCTGGCGAACTACTTCGTGCCACTGCAGATCGGCGCACGCGACCTCGCCTTCCCACGCCTCAACGCGTTCGGGTACTGGGTCTACTTCGTCGGGGGCCTGTTCATCTACACGAGCCTCTTCCTCGGTGGGGCTCCCGACGTCGGCTGGGTCGCCTACGCGCCGCTGACCTCGCTGTCCAACAACCCCGGCCTCGGCACCGACTTCTACATGATCGGCCTGTTCGTCAGCGGCATCGGCACGCTCGTGACCGCCATGAACCTGATCGTCACCGTCATCAACATGCGCGCCCCCGGCATGACGATGATGCGCGTCCCGATGTTCACCTGGATGATGCTCATCACGAGCTTCCTCATCATCTTCGCGTTCCCGCCGCTGACGGTCGCGCTCTTCCAGGTGATGATGGACCGCACCTTCGACACGTTGTTCTACGTGCCCGCCGCGGGCGCGATGCCGATCCTGTGGCAGCACCTGTTCTGGATCTTCGGCCACCCGGAGGTCTACATCATCATCCTGCCGGCGTTCGGCGTGATCTCGGAGGTCATCCCGACGTTCAGCCGCAAGCCGCTGTTCGGCTACCCGGTCATCATCCTCTCGGGCATCTTCATCGGCTTCATGGGCTTCGCGGTGTGGACGCACCACATGTTCACCACCGGCCTCGGCCCCGTGGTCAACACCGCCTTCGCGCTCACCAGCATGGTGATCGGCATCCCGACCGGCATCAAGGTGTTCAACTGGCTCGGCACGATCTGGGGCGGCAAGGTGCGCCTCACCACGTCGATGCTGTACGCGATCGCGTTCCTGGTCACCTTCACCGTCGGCGGCATCACCGGGATCATGCTCGCGGTCCCGCCCTTCACGGCCCAGGCGCACGACACCTACTTCGTGGTCGCGCACTTCCACTTCGTCATGGGCGGCGGCGCGTTGCTCGCGTTCATCTCAGGCCTCTACTACTGGTTCCCGAAGATCACCGGCAAGCTCCTCGACGAGCGCCTCGGCAAGCTCACCTTCTGGATCATGGTCCCCAGCTTCTGGCTGATCTTCTTCCCGCAGCACTTCGCGGGGCTGATGGGCATGCCGCGCCGCACGCAGACCTTCGTCCCCGGCATCGGCCTCGAGATCTGGAACCTCCTCTCGACGGTCGGGGCGCTGATCATGGGCGTCGGCCTGATCCTGTTCGTGCTCAACATCATCCTCGGCTTCGTGCGCGGCAAGCCGGCCGGGAACGACCCCTGGGACGCCCGCACGCTGGAGTGGTCGACCACCTCGCCGCCCCCGTACTACGACTTCGACCGGCAACCGGTCGTCAACGACCGCGACGCCCACTGGGTGCAGAAGTACCCCGAGTCGGTCCACGGCGAGCGCGTGCCCGAGAGCGCCAGCGAGCCGTACGACCGGGGCGGCGCGCACATCCCGGGGCAGTCCTGGTACCCCTTCGTGGCCGCGTTGGCGCTGCTGCCGTTCAGCTACGGCTGGCTCTACGACAACATGTGGGTGGTCGGCATCTCGATGCTCGTGGTGACCGTGGCGACCTACGCCTGGGCCCTGGAGGGCGTCGGCGGCAAGCACATCCCCGTCGGCGACGCGCTCGACGCAGACACCGAACGTGGCGAAGGGGGCCGCTCGTGAGCGCACACACCGCCGCGTCGGTCGACCACACCGCGTCGCACGGCACCTACAAGAGCACGAACCTGCCCGACATCAAGCTGATGATGTGGGTCTTCCTGGCGTCGGACATCATGTTCTTCGGCACGCTGCTGGGCACCTACCTCGTGTACCGCAATCGCAGCCTGACGGGGCCGTTCCCGACCGACGTCCTCGACATCCCGCTCACCACGGTCAGCACCTTCGTGCTGCTGATGTCGTCGTTCCTGATGGTGCTGGCGCTGCACTCGCTGCGCCAGGACGACATCTTCAAGTTCCGCCTGTGGACCTTCGGCGTGGCCTTCTTCGGCGCGATCTTCCTCGGCTTCCAGATCTACGAGTTCATCCACTTCGTCGACCTCGGCCTCACGCTGCAGGGCAACCTCTTCGGCACGACCTTCTACGTCCTCACGGGGACGCACGGCGTGCACGTGGCCATCGGGATCCTATGGCTGCTGTCGATCTTCGTCCATTCGTTCGTCAAACCTTGGACCAGCAAAGACGAGGTCTACCTCGAGGTCGCCGGCTTGTACTGGCACTTCGTGGACCTGGTGTGGATCGTCATCTTCACCGTCGTCTACCTGGTCGAGTTCATCTAAGGCAGCGCTGATGGCACACGGAAAGCACTCCGGAACCGGCCTCTACATCACCGTCGCGATCATCCTCGCGGTGATCACCTACATCGAGTACGCCATCGTGGAGTTCCCCCCGACGTGGATGAGCTCCGGTTGGGTGCTCTTCTGGGTCATCCTCATGTCGATCGTGAAGTTCTGGATGGTCATCTGGTTCTTCATGCACCTGCGCGACGACCCCAAGATCTACACCGGCTTCTTCTCGAGCGGGATCGTGATCGGCGTGGGTACCTTCGTGGTGCTCATCGCCATGTTCATCCTCCCGCGCGCGGTGGCGCCGGTGATGATGGACGACGTCATGGTCGCCGACGTGGCGCACGTGCCCGACGCAGCGGCGCTGAGCGACGAGCTGCGTGCCCTGATCGAGTCCGACGGGGCGACTCGCCCACAGGCGGCACGCTCCCAGACACCGCGGCCGCGCGACGGCAGCCTGGCGGTCACGCCGCCGGCTGCTCGCACCGAGGGCTTCGCCCTGCGCACGGACGAGGTCGACGTCACGCCGGCCGAGACCATCGACGACGCCGTGGAGGCAGAGGTCGAGGCCGACGAGCCCCTCGTCGCCGAGGCCCCAGTCGTCGTGGAGTTCGATACCGAACTCGGTACCAGCACCTACCTGGCATGCGCCGGCTGCCACCAGGCGAGCGGCGCCGGCATTCCGGGCGCGTTCCCGCCCCTCGCCGGGCACGCCGCCGACCTGTACCAGGCCGAGGGCGGCCGCCCGTATCTCATCGGCGTCATGCTCTACGGTCTGCAGGGCCAGATCGTCGTCGACGGCGCGACGTACAACGGCCTGATGCCCGCCTTCCCGCACTACGACGACGACGCGATCGCCGCCGTGTTGAACCACATCGTCACGGAGTGGGGCAACGCCGAGCGCCTCGACACGTTCGACGCGTTCACCGCCGCCGAGGTCGAGGCAGAGCGCGGCCAGGGCCTGACGGCCGCCGACATGCTCGAGCAGCGCCAACAGCTCGTGTTCGTCTCCGACGACGCGGCGGTGGAGCCCGAGCCGGACACGGCCACCGTCGAGACCGACGAAGACGTGGCCACGGAGACCGACGTCGAGGAGCCGGACACTGTCGAGGCCGAGGTCGAGGCCGCACCGACCGTCGACCCGACCTTCGACACCGCCCTCGGTGCCAGCACCTACACGAACTGCGTCGGCTGCCACCAGCCGACCGGTGCGGGCATCCCGGGCGTGTTCCCACCGCTCGTCGGGCACACCGTCGACCTCTACGCCGCCGAAGGCGGGCGCACGTACCTGATCGAGATGATGTTGTACGGCGTCCAGGGGCAGATCGTGGTCGACGGCGCCACGTACAACGGCGTGATGCCGGGCTGGCAACAGCTGAGCGACGAGGCCGTCGCCGCCGTGATCAACCACTCCCTCACCGAGTGGGGCAACGCCGACCTGATCGACGACTTCGACGCCATCCGGGCGGCCGAGGTCGAGGCCTTGCGAGGCCAGGGGCTGTCGACCTCCGACGTGTACGAGCGCCGCAACGCGCTCGGTCTGGACTGAGGGGAGCGAGGAGGAGCGCCCGTGTTCGGCATCGTCGACGACCCGCTCGTCATCGTCGGATGGCAGGCCGATCCCGTCTTGATCGGCGGCCTGCTGGCGCTCGCCCTGGTCTATGGCCTGGCCGTGGGACCGTTGCGCGAGCGCCTCGCCCCCGGAGCGCCCTTCGAGCGCGGCAAGGCGATCTGGTTCGCTGCTGCCGTCGCGCTGTTCTACGTCGTGGAGGGCTCGCCGCTGCACGACCTGGCGGAGCGCTACCTGCTGTCGGCGCACATGCTGCAGCACCTGTTGCTGTCGTACGTGGTCGCGCGGATGTTCATCGTCGGCGTGCCCGCCTGGCTGTGGCGCATCGTGCTCCTCAACCGCGTGATGGCGCCCGTCTCGAAGGTGCTGCTGCGGCCGACGACGGCGTTCCTCGTGTTCTCGCTGTTCTTCGCGATCTGGCACGTCCCGGTGATCTACGAGGGCGCGTTGATGAACCCGCTGGTGCACCACATCGAGCACGTCGTGTTCCTGGTGACCGCGATCATGCTGTGGTGGCCGATCCTGAGCCCGCTGCCCGAGCGTCCGCGGGCGCCGCACCTGGTCCAGATGGCCTACCTCTTCACCATCCCGATCGCCCAGCTGCCGGTGTTCGCCGCGATCACCTTCTCGCCCGACGTGGTGTACCACACCTACGAGATCGCGCCGCGGGCCTACGCCTGGTTGACGCCGCTCGCGGACCAGGCCCTCGCCGGTGCCATCATGAAGGTGATGGGCCTGGCCTTCTTCAGCGTGCCCTTCACGCGCATCTTCTTCGACTGGTACCGACTCGAGAACCGTCGAAACGTCACCCAGGGTGACATGCGCCGCAGCCTCGAACCGACCGCCGCCGGCGCCGACGGCGTCACCGGCGCGTGAGCGCCGCCGCGGCTGCTGCCGCCGTCGATGGTCCCATCCGGGCGATCGCCTTCGATTGGGGTGGCGTCTTCACGGAGGGCACCTTCGACGCTCGCGCCGTGACCGCCCTGGCGACGCTGTTCCGACGCCCCGAGGAGGTCGTTGCCGGGTCGTACTACCCCCTCATGGAGCACCTCGAGGTCGGCGCCTTCGACCTGCCCGGCTTCCAGGCCCGCCTCGAGCGTGAGCTCGGCGTGGCGACCGACGAGGCGGCCTTCCGCGCCGCGTTCCTGGATGCGCCGCTGGAGCGCGCCGCCATGTACGAGGTGCTGGCCGGCATCCCCGAGCGCTACGGTGTGGCGATGCTCTCGAACAACGCACCGGAACTCTGCGACCGCGTGCGAACCGACCCGCGCATGGCGCGCATCGAGCACTTCGTGTTCAGCAACGAGATCGGCGTCCGCAAGCCCGACGCGGCGGCCTTCGCGGCCCTCACCGAGGCGCTCGCGTTGCCACCGTATGCGACCGTCTTCATCGACGACAACGCCCACAACGTCGCCGCATGCGAGACGCTGGGGTTCCGAGGCGTCCTCCTCGACACGCCCGGGCGCTTCGCCGAGCGCTTTCGCGCGCTGCTGCCCGACCTCGGCCACCTCGTCACCGGCCCGGCGTGGTCGTGAGCTGGGACTCGCACGACGATCGGCCCGAGGCGCCCGGCGACGACCGGGGTCCCATCGGCACGCGACCCATGAAGCTGCTGCAGGGCTACGTCTGGCATCCGCGCGAGCTCGACATCGACCTGGCCGACTACCTGCCACGCCGCCTGGATCCCGACGTCCACGTGCTGTGGGACGCCATGCCGGCCGCACCGTTCACGTTCTTCGACGACGGCACGCTGGCGGCGACGCAACGCGTGTACCAGTTCACGGTCATGCGCTTCGTCCCCCCGGACGACGACCCAGCGGCCCTCCTGCCCTGGTTGGCGGAGACCCTCCAGACAGCCCTCGAGCGCTCGCCCGAGGGCGTCGGCTGGCAGGTCATGGCGGATCTCAGGGAGCTAGGCTAAGCGAGCGCCCGGTCGCGATCAGCGTCGCATGAGAGCGCGGCCGATCAGCGCGAGCAGACCGAACGCCAACCACTGGACCACGTCTGGCGGCCGTGCCAGGCGGAACTCGCGACGGTGCGCGAAGAGGACCTGCGCCAAGCGGAACGGGTCGGCATGGCCGTTCGCGCCCACGCGCTGGAGTGCCCACATGCGGCGGAAGAAGCCTTCGGTGTCGAGCGCGGGTGTGATCCGCCAGCCGAGCACGGCGCCGTCGTCCCCGACGGCGCGCATGGTGTGTACCGTCCCTGCGGGCACCGTGAACGCCTCACCAGCCCCATACCGGCGCCGATCACCCGCCAGGGTCACCTCGAGGGCGCCTGAGCGCACCTCGAAGCGCTCGTCTTGCGCCGGGTGCAGGTGGAGCGGTGGTGGAGCGTCGGCCGCCACGTAGCGCACCTCGACCTCGAGCGCCGCGCCCGCAGTGTCTCGCGTCGTGCGCTCGAACGTGAGCCGTTCGCCACGAGCGTTGGTCACCACCTGCGGCCACTGGTCCATCTGCCACAAACTATCATCGGCGCCGCTGGACACGACCGGACGCCGGTTCACGGCGTGGCTCAGTACCGGTAGATCGCCGCCACGCCGGTCTCGACCGGCATCCGCTCGGCCGGCACCACCACCACCTCGCCACCCGTGCGCAGCACGGCCTCGGCGATGTCGTCGAGCACGTCCGAGGCATCGGTGCGGCTGGCGCCGCCCGGCTCCACGGCGCCTGACGAGGCTCCCACACGGCCGGGTATCTGCCGATCGGCCTCGACCAGGAGGACCTTCACACGCCCCTGCGTCGCCGCCCGGGCGACCTCCTTGACGTCGTCGCTGGCTTGGTCGCGCGCTCGAGCGCTGCCGAAGCGATCGGACAGCTCGGCGAGTCGGCCCAGGTAGAAGGGCTCGAGCGCCGACCAGGCCTTCGTGCGCAAGGTGTCGAGATCGAACGCTTCGGGGTTGCCCTCCACGCCGCCCTCGAGCAAGAAGGCGTTGTGGCTCACCTCGCGGAAGGGGGTGTGGTGCTCCTTGAGCGCCACGAGCAGCAGCGGCAGGCCGGTGGGCTTCGACACGTGCTCGCTCACCGCCCGGTCGACATGCCGGAAGAACCGTTCGGTGTCGGTGTCGACTTCGTCGTCGCGCCCGCCGTGACCATGGTGCATCGCAGCGTCACCCGCCCCTCCTCCCTTCATGCCGTACGAGGCGACGGTGAGGTGCGGCTCGCTGCGCTCCTCGCCGAGGGCCTCGGTGAGCGTGAGGGGCACGTCGGGAAGCTCGATCTCGTCGAGCGCGTAGCGGTTCCCTTCAAACACGCGCGCCTCGTGCCGCGTGAGCGCGAGGAGCGTGAAGCGGTCGGCCGACTGCAGCGCCCGCACGAGCGGCTTCACGTGGAAGCTGTCGCTCACCACCACGCGTTCGGTGACGGAGCGCTGGAGCTCGACGAGCGCGAAGCGCTCCGGCGAGGCCAGGACGGCCAAGCCGTCGGTGCGGTGGTTCCAGAAGGCGCGGTCCTGCCCCTGCCGCTCGAGTCGCTCGACGATGGCGTCGACCTCGGGACCGTCGAAGGCCTCGCGGAGGCGCTTCTCCGCCTCGCGCACGAGGTTGCGGTAACGGATGGGGTCTTGCTCGTTGTCGGGGTGGTGACGGTGCGTCGGCTGGTAGATCGACACACACGGTGGTGCGTGGTGTTCGAGGAGTTCGCGGAGTCGCTCGAAACCGAAGTGCTGCATACGGCCTCCCTCGTAGGTCGCGGAGAGGGACCGGTCGCGCGGCATCCGTTTGGCCGCAGCGCCCTGTTCCGGGCTCGCGTCTCCGGGTTCTGCGCATCGGTCCGGACGTATGACGATGGTACGCCGAACTCGCCATCAGCGCTGTCGGGCACGCCGTCGCGCGTGGTAGCGTCGCGCCATGTCGCTCGCGGCGGCCACAGGCCGCTGGACAGTCGTCACCGTCTTCATGCTGGCCTACTGGCTGTCGTTCTTCTATCGCTCAGCCAACGCGGTCATCGCCGACGACCTCGCGCGCGACGTCGGAGTGGGTCCGGGCTCGCTCGGCTTCATGACCAGCGTCTTCTTCCTGAGCATCGCCGCCGTCCAGCTCCCGCTCGGGACCGCGCTCGACCGCTTCGGAGCACGTTTCGTGACACCGCTCATGCTCGTGGTCACGGTGATCGGCAGCATCGTCTTCGCCACCGCCTTCGACGTCGTCGGCTTGGTCGCCGGGCGTGCGCTCATGGGCATGGGTATGGCCGGCGTGTTGATGGGAGCGCTCAAGGTCTTCGCCGCCTGGTTCGACCCGCGCGCGTTCGCCACCGTGTCGAGCGCCTTCGTCGGGATCGGTTCGCTTGGTGCCCTGCTGGCGGCGACCCCCTTGGCGTGGTTCGCAGCGGAGTTCGGTTGGAGGGCAGCGTTCCTGTGGGGCGCTGCCCTCGTGGGCCTGGCGGCGATCGGCATCGCACTGGTGGTGCGCGAGCCACGACCAGTGGCCGGCGGGTCGCGCTCGACCACAACGACCTCGGGGTTCGCCGTGATGTTCGGTGATGCCTCCTTCTGGCGCCTGGCGCTGCTCACGTTCGCGGTCAAGGGCGGCCTGTTCGCATGGCAGGGCCTCTGGCTGGGTCCGATGCTCACGCAGGGCGTCGGAACGAGCGCGATCGAGGCAGGGAACGTCCTGCTGGCCCTCGGCCTCGGCGCGGCGGCGGGGTTCCTGGGCAGCGGACCCGTCGCCAGCCGGATCGGTGTCGCGCGCACGCTCGCTGCAGGAGCGGCCGCCTTCCTCCTGCTGCTGGTGCTGTGGCTCCTCGTGACGCCCGCCTGGCCACAAGCGTCGCTGCAGGTCCTCGCGGCTGCACTTGGCCTGACCGGCGCGAGCAGCGTCATGGGATTCGCGCTGGCACGCGACGCGTTTCCGCACATGCCTGGGCACGCCGTCACGGCCGTGAACCTGTTCGGCATCGGTGGCGGGGCCCTGCTCCAGTGGGGGTTGGGAGCTGTCATCGGAGCGTTCACGAGCGACGATGGTAGCCATCCGCCCATGGCGTTCCGCGCCGCCTTGATCGTCACGGCCGCTCTCGTCGGCGTGGCGCTGGCCCGCTTCGCGCCGCTCGCGCTCCGACCGAAGCCGCGCTCGCCAGCGTCATGACGTCGGCTGCCCGGCGCGGACGATGGTCCGTGGTGGCGGTCTTCCTGATCGCCTACTGGCTCTCGTTCTTCTACCGCTCGACCAACGCCGTGATCGCCGATGACCTGGCGCGCGACGTCGGTCTCGGTGCGTCCTCGCTCGGCCTGATGACCAGCCTGTTCTTCCTCGTGTTCGCGGCGGTGCAACTGCCGCTCGGCTCCGCGCTCGACCGCTACGGCGCGCGCTTCGTGACCCCCGCGCTGCTCCTGGCCGCCGTGGCCGGCAGCCTGGTGTTCGCCACGGCCACCGACTTCACCGGCCTGGCGCTCGGTCGCGCGCTGATCGGCCTCGGGATGGCGGGTGTGCTCATGGGTGCACTCAAGGCCTTCGCATCGTGGTTCGACCCGCGCGCCTTCGCGACGGTGTCGAGCGTCTTCGTCGGCATCGGCTCGCTCGGCGCGCTCGCGGCCGCCACGCCGCTGGCGTGGCTGGCCAGCGCGATCGGCTGGCGCGGCGTCTTCGGTTGGGGTGCGCTGGTCGTGCTCCTGGCAGCCGTCGCAATCGTCGTCGTCGCACGCGAACCAGCTCGCGGTCCAGTGCGCGGTCCTGCCCGCGCGCCGGACCGGGCACCGGCCCCAGGTCACGGCGTCGGCGCCGCGGCCACGCGCCCACCTGCGGGTTTCGGCCAGGTCTTCCGCGACGACGCCTTCTGGCGCTTGGCGCTGCTCACGTTCGCCGTCACCGGAGGCCTGTTCGCCTGGCAGGGGCTGTGGGCCGGTCCGTTCCTCACGCAGGGCCTGGGTCTCGACGTGCTGCGCGCGGGCAACGTGTTGCTCGCCCTGGGGGCGGGCATCACGGCCGGCTTCCTGTCGAGCGGTGTCGTGGCCGCACGGCTGGGCGTGGAACGGACGCTGGCGCTGGGTGCGACCGCGTTCCTCGCGACGCTCCTCGCGTGGCTCCTCGTGACGCCGGCGTGGCCGCTGCCGCTGCTCGTGGTGCTCGCGGCCCTCATGGGCCTGACGGGTGCGAGCAACGTCCTGAGTTACGCCGCCGCCCGCGACGCCTTCCCGCACATGCCCGGGCGCGCCGTGACCGCCGTGAACCTGTTCGGCATCGGGGGCGGCGCGCTGCTGCAGTGGGGGCTCGGCGCCGTGATCGGCGCCTATCCGTCGGAGGCCGGCGGCCACGATGCGACCGCGTTCCGCGCCGCCCTCGTCGTCACGGCCCTGCTCGTGGCGGTCGCCCTGGCGCGCTACGCGCCGCTCACGCGGCGGAGCGGTCCTCGTCGCTCGCAGTCGGGATGAGGTGCACGTCGCGCTGCGGGAAGGGGATGCTGATGCCCTCGGCATCGAAGCGTGCCTTCACCGCCTGGGTGATCGCCCAGCGGGTGGTGAACAGGTCGGCAGGCGCCGTCCAGAAGCGGCACAAGATGTCGACCGAGCTGTCGCCCAGCCCGTCGACGGCGATCACCGGCTCGGGCTCGGCCAGCACCCGCGTGTCGGCAGCGAGCACGGCCCGGATCGCGCCGATCGCCGCGTCCATGTCGTCTCCGTAACCGATGCCGAAGGTGAGGTCCGCCCGGCGCCGTTGCGCCTGGCTGAAGTTCTGGACCTCGTTGCCCCAGATGGTCCCGTTCGGCATGTACACGACGACGCCCTCGAACGTGCGCAGCTTCGTGATGAACAGCCCGATGTCCTCGACGACGCCCGCGATCCCGTTGACCATCACCGCGTCGCCGAGCTTGAACGGCCGCAGCGTCAGCACCAACACGCCGGCGGCGACGTTGGCGAGCGCGCCCTGCAGCGACAAGCCGATCGCCAGGCCGGCGGCACCGATCAGGGCGACGAGGCTGGTGGTCTGCACGCCGAAGCGGTCGAGCACGGCGACCAGCGTGAACACCAGGACCAACGCGCGCAACACCCGGCCGGCCACACCGGCGAGGGTGGCATCGACCTTGGGGCTGCGGCCCGTAACGCGCCTGACGGTGCGCTCCACCCAGCCTGCGAACACCCAACCGAGCGCGAGGGTCGCCGCGGCGGCGAGCACGTTGAGCGCCAGCGCGACGATGGGGTCGACGATGTCGGGGCTCAGGTCCATGGACTCCTCCTCGAAGACGACGCGTCGGCCGTCCAGCGCGTGCGAGCGTACGCCAGGCGCCTACAAGGGCATGTTGCCGTGCTTCTTGAAAGGCCGTTCCACGCGCTTCCCCTCGAGCCGGGTCAGGTGGCGCACGAGGGCCGTGCGGGTGTCTTTCGGGTCGATGACGTCGTCGACGTAGCCGCGACCCGCCGCCAGGTACGGGTTGTCGAAGCGGGCCCGGTACTCCGCCACGAGCTTCGCGCGCATGGCGTCTGGATCGCTGGCCGCCTGGATCTGGCGGCGGTTCAACACGTTGGCGGCGCCCTCGGCGCCCATCACCGCCACGGCGGCGGTGGGCCACGCCAGGACCACGTCGGCGCCCATGTCGCGCGAGTTCATCGCCAGGTAGGCGCCACCGTAGCTCTTGCGTACGATGAGCGTCACCTTCGGCACGGTCGCCTCGGCGTAGGCGTAGAGCATCTTGGCGCCGTGCCGGATGATGCCGCCGTGCTCCTGGGCGAGCCCCGGCATGAAGCCGGTGACGTCGACGAACGTGAGGATCGGGACGTTGAACGCGTCGCACGTGCGGATGAAGCGCGCCGCCTTGTCCGAGGCGTCGATGTCGAGCGTGCCGGCCAGGACGCTCGGATCGTTCGCCACCACGCCCACGGCGCGGCCGCCGAGGTGCGCGAAGCCGGTGATGACGTTGCGCGCGAACCCCGCGTGCACCTCCAGGAAGCGGCGCTCGTCGACGACCGTGCGCACCACCTCGAGCATCGGGTAGGCCTTGCGCGGGTCGGGGTGGACGAGCTCGGTCAGCTCGGGCGTCTCGCGTGTCTCCGGATCGCGACTCACTCTCCGCGGCGGCGCCTCGCGCGCCGACTGCGGCAGGTACGCGAGCAACTGGCGCAGCAGCTTCAGCACGGCTCGGTCGTCGTCGGCCACGAAGTGCGCGACGCCCGAGCGGCGGGCGTGGACGTCGGCCCCGCCGAGCTCGGCGAAGCTGACCTCTTGGCGCGTCACCGAGCGCACCACGTCCGGGCCGGTGATGAACATGTACGCCGCGTCGCGAGCCATGAGCACGAAATCCGTGAGGGCCGGGCTGTACACGGCTCCGCCCGCGCAGGGGCCGAGGATGGCGGAGAGCTGCGGCACCACGCCGGAGTAGACGGCGTTGCGGTAGAAGACCTCGCCGTACCCCGAGAGCGAGTCGACGCCCTCCTGGATGCGTGCCCCGGCCGAATCGTTGAGGCCGATGATCGGTGCCCCGACCTGCACCGCCATGTCCATCACTCGGCAGATCTTCTGGGCGTGCATCTTGCCGAGGCTGCCACCCAACACCGTGAAGTCTTGGCTGAACACGAACACGTCGCGGCCATCGATGGTGCCCGAACCGGTGATCACGCCTTCGCCAGGGGCGTCGATGCCGTCGTGCAGTGGTTCGACGAAGGCGCCGAGCTCGACGAAACTGCCCTCGTCGAGCAGGAGGTCGAGGCGCTCACGGGCGCTGGCCTTGCCGGCCGCGTGCTGCTTCGCCAGACGCGCGTCGCCGCCACCCTTGGCGATGCGCTTGCGCCGCTCTTCCATCTCGGCGGTGAGTTCGCTCATCCAGCGGCGGGTGTCGTCCGGCATGCGGCGCCTCCAGGGCGGGTCGATCGGTCGTCAGCGTTGCTGCGGGCCGATGAAGCGCGTCTCTTCCGGGTGGACGTACCCCTGCCGGCGCGCCAGCAGCTCCCGGTAGCGCTCGTCGTCGAAGCGGTCAGCCACGGCGCGAAGGTCGGCTGTGTCGCGAGCGATGGCGTCCAGCTCCGCCTCGAGGCGGGCGATCTCACCCTCGGTGTAGGCCAGCCTGCGCACCTCGACCACCATCAGTCCGGCCACGTGCAGGCTGCCGAGCAGGCAGACCGCCACGAGCAGTGCGTTGATGCCGCGCGCAACGCGCACGGGGCGCCGCGCACCGGCTCCGGTCGCTGCGCCTGGAGCGTCACGGTCGCCGCGCTCGCCATCGGCGTCCGGATCGTGCCGAGGAGCGATCCTCGTGGCCCCACGTGGTAGCGGTGCTGCGTCGGCGGCGTCGTCCGTGGCGGTTGCGGTCGCTCGCGGCCGCAGGTCGAAGGCCGTCCGCGGCGGCGGCCTCACGAGGTCACCTCGGCCACCGCCAGGGCCTGCCTCAGGAAGCGCGTGGCGTCCTCCGGCGGCGTCGGGTTCACATACGCGCCGCTGGCCCAATCGAGGCCGGCTTGACGCGTCAATCGCGGCAAGACCTCGAGGTGCCAGTGATACGCGGGATCGCCCGCGTGAGGCCGCGTGTGCAGGATCATGTTGGTGGGCGGCGCATCGAGTGCCATGTGCAGCGCCCGCGTGAGCGCCTGCAGCAGCGCGGCCAACAGCGGCAGGTCGTTGCCCGCCAGCGAGGCGAACGCGCTCTGATGCCGGCGCGGCACGATCCACGTCTCGAAAGGCGTCTTGGCAGCGTACGGCGCCACCGCGACGAAACCACCGTTGCTGGTGACGACGCGCTCGCGCTGCTCGAGCTCGTGTTCGAGCACTTCGCAGAACAGGCAGCGTCCGGTGGCGGCGTGGTGAGCGGAGGCGGCGGTCGCCTCCTCCTCCACCCAGCGGTTCGGCACCGGAGCCGCCAACACGCGTCCGTGCGGATGGTCGATCAGTGCGCCCGCCGCCCGGCCGGTGGTACGGGTGATCTGCACGTGCCGTACGTCGGGGTCGCGGGCGAGGAACGCCAACCGGTCGCGGTAGAGGCCCAGCACGTCGCTGAGGTGCGCCACCGACATGGCACCCAGCGTCATGGCGGGGTCGGGGTGCTCGATCACGAGCTCCTCACGGCCGGTCGCCAGGCGCCAACGGAAGGGCCCGTCGAGCCGCTCATCGCTCGGCCGCGCTTCGTACGGCGAGCCCGGGGCCGGCAGCACGCGTGCACGCCACTCGGGATCGTTGGCGCTCGAGGCGCTGGGCCGCAACGCCTGGATCTCCGGCGGCAGCGCGGCTTCCAGGCCGGGCACGTACGGCGACGGCGCGTCGCCGCCGTCCACGCTGCCGAAGTCGGAGCGCACCAGCCCTCGTTCCGGGAGCATCAGGACCCAGGCAGGGCCGAACGGGTCCTTCCGCAAGACGGGCATGGTCGACAGTGTACGTGGCTGAGGCGGTGCGTGGGCGTGACCTTCCTCAAAACCAACGTGTGTGAGGACCTCCACCCCGGCGCTTTCGCGCCGGGACTATCGTGGCGGTGTTCGCCTGCACCAGGTCGTGGGGCGGACCGGAAGGACGCCACTGCCCGTGGAACACGATCTGGCTGGGGCACGAATCCTGGTCGTCGATGACGAGCCGGCCAACACGCTGCTCCTCACGCGCATCTTGGGGGCGGCGGGGTATCGCAACGTCGCGTCCACCAACGAGGCGGACGAGGCGCTCGAGTGGTTCTGTGCCGCGACCCGTGACGGCGTCCCCTTCGACCTCGTGTGCAGCGATCTGCACATGCCGCGCGTCAGCGGCCTCGAGTTGATCGAGCGCGTGCGCGCCGAGCTCGACGCGGACGACTTCCTGCCCGTGCTGGTGATCACGGCCGACCTGACGCCCGAGGCCGAGGAGGAGTGCCTGCGCCGCGGCGCGAGCGACTTCGTCACCAAGCCGTTCAAGAAGACGCAGATCCGCCTGCGCGTCGCCAACCTGCTCCGCACCCGCCACCTGCAGGCCGCCCTGCGCGAACACAACGAGCGCCTGGAGACGGCGGTGCGCGAGCGCACGGCCGACCTGGAAGACGCGCGACAAGACGTCCTCGAACGCTTGGCGTCGGCGGCCGAGTACCGCGACTACACCACCGGCCAGCACACGCAGCGCGTGGGACAGCTCGCCGGGCTGCTCGCCGAACAGCTCGGCTGCGACCCGACCACCGTCGAGCTCGTCAGGCGCGCAGCGCCCCTGCACGACGTCGGCAAGATCGCGATCCCCGACCACATCCTGCTCAAGCCCGGCCCGCTCACGTCGCGCGAGTTCGCGCAGATGCAAGAGCACGTCGAGGCCGGCTCGCGCCTGCTGGCGCGCGGGCGCTCCGACCTGATGGCGATGGCCGAGACGATCGCTCGCACGCACCACGAGCGCTGGGACGGCAGCGGCTACCCCCTCGGCCTGATCGGCGACGCGATCCCGTTGGAGGGCCAGGTCGTCGCCGTCGCAGACGTGTTCGATACCCTCGTCAACCAGCGCCCCTACAAGCGCGCGTGGCCGGTGGCGCAGGCCGTCGACGAGATCCGGCGCCAGCGCGACCGCTGGTTCTCACCCGTGCTGGTCGACGCGTTCATGGCGGTGCTCGAGGCGAATCCGGACCTGGTGACGCTGCTCGAACAGTCCCTGAGTCGCGAGTACGCCGATCGCGAACAGGCGGCGCAGCGCGGCTGACGCACCGGTCGTGTGCCGCCAGCGCTCGTCGGCATCGGGCGGCATCGGGCGGCATCGGCAGCACGGCCGACGCACGCTCGGGCGCCTTCGGGCGATGCTGCGCTCATGCCGAGCCTCTTCGACCCCCTGACGCTGCGTGGCCTGACGCTGCGCAACC
>REEJ01000036.1 GCA_007695125.1 Trueperaceae bacterium
CTCATGCCGAGCCTCTTCGACCCCCTGACGCTGCGTGGCCTGACGCTGCGCAACCGCGTGGCGATGTCGCCCATGTGCACCTACTCGTGTGAGGAACGCGACGGCCGCGCGAGCGACTGGCACCTCCACCACCTCGCCGCCCGCGCCGCGGGCGGCGTCGGTCTCGTGCTCGCCGAGGCGACCGCCGTGGCCGCGAACGGCCGCATCTCGCCTCAGGACCTGGGGCTGTGGGACGACGCTCAGGTGGACGGGCTGCGGCGCGTCGCCGCGGCGGTGCGCGCCCAGGGGGCCGCCTTCGGCGTCCAGCTCGCGCACGCGGGCCGCAAGGCCGGCACGTACCGCCCCTGGGCCGAGCAGCGCGGGGCTGTGAGCGTCGCCGACGGCGGTTGGCCCGACGACGTCGTGGGGCCGACCGCCGAGCGCTTCTCCGACGGCACGGCCACGCCGCGCGCGCTCGACGAGGCCGACCTCGCGGCGATCGCGCGGTCGTTCGCGGCGGCCGCAGCGCGCGCCGACGCGGCGGGCGTCGACACGGTCGAGATCCACGCCGCCCACGGTTACCTGCTGCACGCCTTCCTGTCGCCGCTCTCCAACGACCGCCGCGACGGCTACGGCGGCGACGAGGCGGGCCGCTCGCGGCTGCTGCTCGAGGTGGTCGACGCGGTCCGGGGAACGTGGCCGGCGTCGAAACCGCTGCTCGTGCGGGTCTCGGCCAGCGACTGGCGCGAGGGGGGCTGGGACGCTGACGCCACGGTGCGCCTGGCGCGCACGCTCGCGGCACGCGGCGTCGACCTGATCGACTGCTCGTCGGGTGGCGCCGTGGCCGGTGTCGCGATCCCCGTGCACCCGAACTACCAGGTCGGCTTCGCCGAGCGCGTGCGCCGCGAAGCGCCCATCGCGAGCGGCGCCGTCGGGCAGATCAGCGATCCACGCCAGGCCGAGGCGATCGTGGCAGAGGGACGCGCCGACCTTGTGCTGCTGGGCAAGGCGCTGCTGCGCGACCCGTCGTGGGCCGTGCACGCCGCCCAGGCGCTCGGGGCGACGCCGCCGTGGCCCGTCCAGTACCGCTGGGCGGTGGGCTGAGCCACGCGCACCGAGCCACTGGCTCCGAGCCGCGCTCCGCGTCGCGCGCACCGGCCGCGTCAGGCGCCGTCGAAGAGCCCCGGCTGCGCGAGTGCCGTCTCCGGCTCGGGCAACGCCGTCACCTCGCAGAACACGAGCTGGTGGCGCGCCAGCGCAGCCAGTGCGGGCTTGCTGATCGTCGGCGCAGCCAGCACGCCACGAACCCGCTCACCCGTGAGCTCGCGAACCCGTGTGACGTAGCGCCCCAGTTGGTGCACGGCCTCCTGCGTCGCCTTGGCGCGCTTGAGTTCGACCACGACCAGGCTGCCGTCGGCGCCTCGACCGAACAGGTCGATGCCGCCGACGTCGGTGGGCAACTCTCGGTCCAGCACCGCCAGACCCGGCTCGATCAGCTCCGGGGCGCTGGCGAGCGCCCGCTGCATCTCGGCCTCGCTCCCCATCAGCACGAAGCCCGACCCCTCGCGCAAGTGCAGCGCCTGGGCCAGGGCCGTCTCGAGGAACACGATGCGCACCATCTCCTCGGGGCTGCGGCGCTCCGCCAGGAGCACCGCCTGACCGTCCTCGATGCCGACCCAGACGTCGTCGGTCTGGGGCTGCCAGTTCACCGGCTTGACGCCCTTGTAGCCATGCACCTGGAGGCTGCCGTCGCTCTTCACCATCACCACGTAGTCGCCCGCGTCGGCGACGCTCGCGGCGCGACCGTGATAGACGACCTCGCACTCGGCGACCACCTGCACCACCATGCGGCCGTCGCGGAGGTGCTCGTCGAGGAACGCGACGAGCGCGTCTGGGTCGGGCTCGATGACCTGATCGTGCAACACGCACACGAGTCTACCCCTGGCCCGTGACGGTAGACTCGTCGCCATGGGACGACTCGGAGCGCACGTGTCGGCGGCGGGCGGCGTGGCGAACGCCTTCGCGCGCGGCGCCGCGATCGGCTGCGACGCACTGCAGGTGTTCGTGAAGAACGCCAGCACCTGGCGCGGGAAGGCGCTCGACGATCGCGCGATCAGCGCCTTCCGCGAGGCGCGCGCCGTCACGGCCGGCCCGGGCGTTCCGGCGCCGCTGCCGGTGGTCGCGCACGCCTCGTACCTGATCAACCTCGCCAGCCCGGAGAGCGTGACGGCCGAGCGCTCGCGCGCGGCGCTCCTCGACGAGTTGCAGCGCTGCGACGCGCTCGGCATCGACGGGCTCGTCCTCCACCCGGGCGCCCACGTCGGCAGCGGCGAGGACGCGGGCCTGGACGCCATCGCGGCGGCGCTCGACGACGTCTTCGCCCGACACGAGGGGGGCGCCACGATCCTGCTGCTCGAGAACACGGCTGGCCAAGGCACGGTGCTCGGCGCCGACCTGGCGCACCACGGCCGGCTCCTGCGCAGCGTCGCCGCGCCCGAGCGCATCGGCGTCTGCCTCGACACCTGCCACGCGTTCGCCGCCGGCATCGACCTGCGTACCCACGACGGGTACGAGGCCTTCCTCGCCACCGTCGACGAGGAGGTCGGCCTCGGGCGCGTCGGCGCGTGGCACCTGAACGACTCGCTGCACCCGCTCGGATCGCGCAAGGATCGTCACGCCAGCATCGGCGCCGGCGAGATCGGCCTCGGCGCCTTCGCGCGCCTGATCGTCGACCCGCGCTTCGAGGCCGTGCCGATGGTGCTCGAGACGCCCCTGGGCGACGACGAACAGGGGCACGCGCGCGACCTCGTCACGCTGCGCTCGTCGAGCGCAGCCGAAGGGACGTCCCCATGAGCGACGCCGAGGCGATCCTGGCCCGACTGCCACACCACCGCGGTGTGCTGGAGCGCAACCTCCAGGTCCTCCTGCGCATGGCCGACGGCATGGACGACGTCGCTGCCGACCACGCGCTCGTCCCGGGCGGCTCGACGCTGCGCTGGCTGCTGGGCCACCTGCTGGCGTACCGCGACCGGATGCTGCGCCGGCTCGGCGCCGAACCGGTCTGGGACGAGGCGACGGCGGCGCCCTTCGAACGCGGCACGCAGGTGGCCGGAGGGCCACCGTTCGCCGACGTGGTCGCGGCGCTGCGGACGCAGGCGCCGCGCCTGGCCGCCGCCTTCGACGCCGCCGACACCGTGGCGCTCGCCCAGCCGAGCAAGCGGGCATCGCTGGGCACGCTCGGAGCGGAGTTGGAGTTCGGCGTGTGGCACGACACGTACCACATCGGCCAGGCGGCTCTGTACCGCCGCGCGGCCGGCCTCGACAGCCCGATCGGCTGACGCCGATGCCCGGCACGCGTCAACTCAGCTGCCGGTAGCCCCCCATGTGATACGCGAGCGGATCGCCGTCGGCGAGGCGCGACGTGTCGATCCGACCGACGTAGATCGTGTGGTCGCCGACCTCGACGCGCTGCTCGATGGTGCAGGCGATCTGCGCGACGGCGCCGCGCACCACGGGCAACTCGTCGAACACCTCGAACGGATGCTCCTCGAGCGCTACCGGGCGGCCCGCGAAGTGTTCCGAGAGGTCGCTCTGGTCGGCGCTCAGGATGCTGACGGCGTAGCGCGGCACGCGCTGGAGGAGGCCGTGCGAACGGGCCTTGTGGGCGATCGCTACGCCCACCAGGGGCGGCTCGAGCGACAGCGAGCTGAACGCGCTCACGGTGATGCCGTGGACGGTGTCGCCGTCTTGCATGGTCACGACGGTCACACCCGACGGCCAGCGGCCGAGGGTCTGCCGGAACTCCACGGGGGTGATGGACATGGTTGTCAACTCCAGGTCGCGCCCTGGGCAGGCACGTCGTCTCTGGGCCATTGATGCACGTACGCAACGGCGACGTTCGGTGCCAGCGTACACTCGCG
>REEJ01000067.1 GCA_007695125.1 Trueperaceae bacterium
GTTCGCGTACGGGTTGACCAGCGGGAGCGTGACGCCGGCCGACTGACCCCGCTCGAGCGGCGCCACAGATGCTCTGGCGCGCTTACGCGCGCCAGAGCATCTCGCGCCGGACCTCCTCGATCGCCTGCGTGATCGGGATGTCGCGCGGGCAGGCCTCGGTGCAGTTGTAGGCCGTGCGGCAGCGCCACAGGCCGCTGGCCTGGTTGAGCACCTTGAAGCGCTCGAGCTTGCCCTGGTCGCGCGAGTCGAAGATGAAGCGGTGGGCGTTGACGATCGCGGCGGGGCCGATGTAGCCGCCGTTGGTCCAGAAGACCGGGCAACTGGTGGTGCACGCCGCGCACAGGATGCACTTGGTGGACTCGTCGAAGATCGCGCGGTCCTCGGGGCTCTGCAGCCGCTCGCCGGGCGGCGGCGGGTCGTCGTTGATGAAGTACGGCAGCACCGCGCGGTACGAGTCGAAGAAGGGCTCCATGTCGACGATCAGATCCTTCTTGATCTCGAGGCCGCGGATCGGCTCGATCACGATCTTCTCGCCCAGGTCTTGCACCAGCACCTTGCAGGCGAGGCGGTTGACGCCGTTGATGAGCATCGCATCGCTACCGCAGATGCCGTGGGCGCAGGAGCGGCGGTAGGCGAGGCTGCCGTCGACCTCCCACTTGATGTGGTTCATGACGTCGAGGACGCGGTCGCTCGGCCGCGCCTCGAGGGTGTAGTCGGCCCAGTAGGGGCGCTTGTCGGCGTCGGGGTCGAAGCGTTTGATCTTGACGTTGATCTGCATGCTGGCCTCAGTAGGTCCGCGGCTTGGGCTCGTACTTGCCCAGCGTGACCGGCTTGTATTCGATGCGGACGCCGTCGCCATCTCGGTAGATCAGCGTGTGCTTGAGCCACTGCGTGTCGTCGCGCTCCTTGAAGTCCTCGCGGGAGTGCGCGCCGCGCGACTCCTGCCGGTTGAGCGCGCCGTGGACGAGCTGCTCGGCGTTGTCGAGCAGGAAGCCCAGTTCGACGGCCTCCATGAGCTCGGTGTTGTACTGCACGCCGGTGTCCTCGACGCCGATGCCCTTGGCGCGCTCCTTCAGCTCCGCCAAGATCCCGACCTGCGTGTCGAGCAGCGTCTGCGTCCGGAAGACCGATGCGTTGTCCTGCATGCTGTCCTGGAGGTCGCGGCGGATGTGCGCCACGCGCTCCTTGCGCGAGCCCGATCGCAGGCCGCTCAATAGCTCCCGCGAGGCGTCCTGCGCGTCCTTCGGCAGGTCGCCGAACGGCTCGTCGGCTGCCCAGCGGGCGGCGTTGATGCCGGCGCGGCGTCCGAACACGATCAGGTCGCCGAGCGAGTTGGTTCCGAGCCGGTTGGCGCCGTGCAGGCTGGCGCACGCCACCTCGCCCGCGGCGTAGAGGCCGGAGACGATGGTGTCGTTGCCGTCGCTGATGACGTTGGTGTCGATCGTGGTGGGGATGCCGCCCATCGCGTAGTGGGCGGTCGGCTGGATCGGCACCAGCTCCTTGATCGGATCGACGCCGAGGTAGATCCGCGCGAACTCGGTGATGTCCGGCAGGCGCTCCTCGATGATGTGCGCATCGATGTGGGTCAGGTCGAGGTGGATGTAGTCCTTGTCGGGCCCGGCCCCGCGACCGTCGCGGATCTCGAGGTACATCGCGCGCGAGACCATGTCGCGCGGGGCGAGGTCCTTGATCGTCGGGGCGTAGCGCTCCATGAAGCGCTCGCCTTCGCCGTTGCGCAAGATGCCGCCCTCGCCGCGCGCCCCCTCGGTGAGGAGCACGCCCAGCTTGTAGAGGCCGGTGGGGTGGAACTGGTAGAACTCCGGGTCCTCGATCGGGATGCCGCGCCGGTAGGCGATCGACATGAGGTCGCCGGTGAGCGCGTGCGCGTTGCTGGTGACCTTGAAGATGCGCCCGTTCCCACCCGAGGCGACGATGGTCGCCTTGGCGTGGAACGTGTGCAGTTCGCCGGTCGCGAGCTCATACGCGACCACGCCGCGGCACGAGCCGTCGACCATGATCAGGTCGAGCACGTGGAACTCGTCGAAGAACGCCACCTGGTCCTTGATCGACTGCTGGTAGAGCGTCTGCAGGATCATGTGGCCGGTGCGGTCGGCCGCGTAGCAGGCGCGCTCGACGGCGCTCTTGCCGAACTCGCGGGTGTGGCCGCCGAACTTGCGCTGGGCGATCTTGCCCTCGGGCGTGCGGCTGAACGGCAGGCCCATGTGCTCGAGCTCGTACACGGCCTCGATCACCTCGACGGCGAACGACTCGGCGACGTCCTGGTCGGTGAGGTAGTCACCGCCCTTGATGGTGTCGAAGGCGTGCCACTCGGGGTGGTCTTCGGACACGTTGCCCAAGGCCGCGCCGACGCCGCCCTGAGCGGCGCCCGTGTGCGAGCGCGTCGGGTAGAGCTTGCTGATGACGGCGACCCTCACGTTCGGGTTCTGTGCCGCGTAGCGCGCGGCCATGAGCCCGGCGCCCCCTGCGCCGATCACGATCACGTCGAACCGGTGTGCTCGTTGCGTCATCCGTCGCTATTCCCTTCTCACTCCGCGCCCAACGCCCGCACCGCGTCGCCCATCTCCTCGAAGGAGAAGGCCCACAGCGTCATGACGCCGAGCACGAAGACGATCCCGGCCACCGTGAAGAGCACCATCTTCCACGCGAAGCGGCGGCCTGGGCGCTTGACGTAGTCCTCGATCGAGTAGCGCAGGCCGTTCACACCGTGCAGCATCGCGAACAGCAGGAGGAACGAGTCGAAGATCTTGACGCCCGGTTGGGCGAGCCGGCCTGCGACGTAGGCGAAGTCGATCTCGCCGGCGTTGAAGGCCATGTTGTTGGCCCACAGGTGCCCGAAGGCGAGCGGCACCAGGAGCAGGCCGGAGATGCGCATGAACACCCACCAGCCGAGCTCGCTCGAACTCGAGGCCATGGCGCGGGCATCGGCGAACGTGCGCGGGCGTTGTGCGCGGCTGCTCGCAGTCGCCATCTCAAGCCACCCCCAGGATCTCGGGAACGATCTTCCAGAGCACGGGGATGCCGATCAGGGTGGTGAGCCCGAGCACGCCGTACCACATCTGCTTCTGGTATCGAACGCCCCACGAGGTGAAGTCCATCAAGATGATGCGCAACCCGTTGAGGCCGTGGTACACGACGCCGGCGATCACGGCGAGCAGCCCCACGCGGAACGGCCAGTTGTGATAGAAGACCAAGAACGCGTCGAACGGCCCGTCGGGGCCGAGCATGACGAGGCTGATGTCGATCACGTGCAGCAGCAGGAACAGCGCCAACGCCACACCGGACATGCGGTGGAAGACGAAGGCCCATTGACCCTCGCGCCCTCGGTACATCGATAGGACCTCCCGTCGTCGACGGCAACGCTTGGACCGAGCGGCCACGCAGCGCGCGGCTCGGCAGCCCTTCGAAGGCGTCACCCGAGCGGTTCGTACGGTATCACGGGCCACCGAGCGGGATTCGTGAGCGAGGGTGCGCTCGCTTCGTGAGCACCGCCACGATCGAGCGCTCGGTGTCACGGTGTGCGGCACGACGGACCGCGAGCCGCCGCGCTCCGTACGCTGCACTGTGGTCGATCGCGTCCTGCGTCCCGTCAAGGCCAGAGTGCTGGCGCCGCTGAGCGCGCTGCTCGCGGAGCCGCTGGGGCGCCATGGCGCGCTGCCGATCACCCTGGCCGGCCTGGCCGTCGGCCTGGCGGCGGCGCTCGCCGCTGCGCTCGGCGCGTTCCCGGTCGCCCTGGCCCTGTGGCTGCTCAACCGGCTCCTGGACGGGCTCGACGGGGAGATCGCCCGGCACTTGGGGCGCGCCGACGACCGCGGCGGCTATCTCGACCTGCTCAGCGACCTGGTGGTGTACGCCGCGG
>REEJ01000141.1 GCA_007695125.1 Trueperaceae bacterium
GCGGTCTGCAGGGCCAGGTCGGCCTGCACCAGGCCACGCTGCGCCACGTCGAGCGCCGCCTCGGCGGCACGGACCTCGTCGCGGGCGGCGGCGCCGGCGGCGAACAACCGGGCGGCCACGTCGAGGTCGCGCGTCACGTCCTCCACGGTGCGCGCGGCGCGCACCCGCTGGTTCTCGGCGTCGGCGACCGCCGCCTGCGTGTCGAGCCGGTCGACGGCCTGCTGCGCGTTCAGGCGGTCGCGATCGGCGCGCGCCGACGCGAGCGAGGTGCGCACCGCGTTGGCATCACGCTCGATGCCCGCCGTGTCCAGGCGCGCGAGCTCCTGGTTCGCCGCGACCGAATCGCCGACGGCGACGGCGACGCTCGCAACGGTACCGCCGGCCGCGAACGCCAGCGAGCGCTCCCGCACCGCCTCGATCACGCCTGTCCCGGTGACCTCACGGACGAAGACCCCTTGCTGGATCCCCTCGACCAGCGTCGTCGTGGGCGCAGCGCCGCGCGTGGCGCGCCATCCGATGACGCCCGCTACCACGGCGAGCACGAGCAGCGCGACGATCCACGCGCCGCGGCGCCCCCGGCGGCGGGCCGGGGCGCTCACCGCGCGCCCAGCAGCGTCAGCTGCAGCTGTCGGATGGCGGCGTCCAGGCCGTGCCGAGCGGCCGCCAACGCGTTCGCTTGCGCCAAGCGTTGCTGCTCGGTTCGCGCGAGGGCGAGCGCCGACACGCTGCCCGCGTCGAAGCGGAGCCGCTGGATCGTGAGCTCTTCCTCGGCCGACGCCGCCGCTGCCTCGGCCGCGCGCACCCGCGCCTCGGCGGACAGCGCTGCGTTGTGCGCCTGGCGCACCACGAGCGTCAGGCTGCGCGCCTGCTCGTCGCGCTGCAAGCGGGCGGCCTCGAGCCGATCGCGGGCCGCGGCGATGTCGGCGGGGGCGCTGGAGAGCGGATTGTCGATCGCAGCGAGCTGCGCCTCGGCGAGCTCGACCTGCTGCCGGGCCGCCTGCACCTGGCTGTTGCCCGCCAGGTCGTCCACGTAGGCCTCGAGCGGGAGCAGCGGTCGAGGCTCCGGAGCGGCCGCGAGGGTGAGTTCCGTGCCGACTGCATCGATCAGGCTCGCGAGCCGGTCGTAGGAGAGCGCACGCGCGGTCGTCGCATCGGCGACGTCGCGCTCGGCGGCCCGCACGTCGTCGTCAGCGCGCTCGACGTCGAGACGGGTCGCGGCGCCGGCGTCGAACTGGATGCCGATGGCCTCGCGAACCGTGGTGGCGATCGCGAGGGCCGCCTCGGTGAGCGCGAGCTGAGCGTCGGCCTCGAGGGCTGCGGTGTAGGCGCTGGCAGCGCCGTCGCGCGCCACCGCCGCCGCGCTGCGCAGCGCCGAGCGGGCCCGGTCGACGGCGTGGGTCGACTGGAGGAGCGCGACGCGCAGCGTCGTCGGGTCGGCTTCGATGCGTGTGAGGTCGCGCTCAGCCGTGGTGAGGTCGAGCCGCGCGCTCGCGACGCCAGCGGCCACGTCGGCGGCACGGTCGGTCGCGCGCTCGAGGTCGAGCGCCAGCTGGGCGTGCGCGACGCCCAACGCGAGGATCAGGAGTAGGGCGATCGGACGTCGGTGCATGTCACTCCCGGTGGGCCGGCCGACGGTCGGGGTCGGCGGCGAGGGCGTCGAGCAGGCGCAGGGCGGCAAGGCGCGCCGCGTCGGCGGCGCGGTCGGCGTCGAGGTCGGCGCGAGCAGCGTCGAGTCGGGCGCGTGCGAGCGCCAGCTCGGAGAGCGCGCCGCTCGCGAAGCGCGCCTCGGCCACGGCCAGGTCGGCGTGGGCGAGGTCGGCCGCGGCGCGGGCGAGGTCGGCGTCGGCCAGCGCGGACGCCAGCTCGAAGTCGCGGCGTTCGACGTCGAGCTCGGCGCGCGCGGACGTGAGCTCCAGCTGCAGCTCCGCCCGCTCACGCGCGATGCGAGCGGCGGCGAGGGCGCTGCCGACGGTGGGATCGAGCGGGACGCGCAGCGTGATGCCCAGCGTGAGGGAGCGGCTGCTGCCGCCATCGCCGAAGCCAGGGACGCCGGTGTCCGGGTCGTAACCGATCGACAGGGTCGGTTGCTGCGTGCGGGTGTCGAACGCGGCGCCGAGTTGCAGGGTGCGCTCGTCGTCGCCGCTGGCGTGCGCGACGCTGACGCCGAGGCTCGGGAGCTGATCGCGCAGCGTCGCGGCGGCGCTGCGCTCGGTGTCGGCGAGCGCCAGCTGCGCCGCCAGGACGTCGGAGCGGTCGCGCCACGCGGGTACGGTCACACCGTCGAGTAGCGTGGTGGGTTCGGGCAGCGGCCCAGCCGGCGGCGGCACCGGGCCGCCGAGCGCGAGTTCGAGCGATCGTTGCGCCGCGGTCGCCTCGAACTCGGCCGCGGTGACGGCATTGCGGAGACGCGTTTCGGCGGCCGCGAGGCGCGCGACCTCGCTCGCGGTGGCGGCCCCCGCAGCCGCTCGCAGGTCGGCCGCTCGCAGCTCGAGGGCGGCGAGCTCCGCCTCGGCGTGCGCGAGCTCCACCGACGCTCGAGCGCGAAGCGCGCTCTGGAACGCGCTCGTGACGTCGATCAACGCCGCTCGGCGGGCGGCCGCCAGCTCGGCGTGCGCCCTCGCGACGTCGGCTCGTGCGCGGTCGATGGCGTCGCCGGCCGGTCCGAGCCCGAGGGCCGGAAACGACAGCGTCAGGGCGACGGGGTCGAAGCCTTGGTCGGTCAGGTCGATGCGCTCGCCGAAGCCGGGGTCACGCTCGCCGCCGGTCCAGCGGTAACCGGCCGTCAGCTCACCACGGACGGGCGCGGCGGTGACCGCTAGCTGGCGTTCCGCGAGCTCGAGGGCCCGCTCGGCCAGGTGGACGGTCGGTCCCTCGCCGGCTCGGCTTACGGCGTCGAGATAGCTCAGTGCGGCCTGCGCCGAGGCGGTGGCTGCGACCGTCAACGCGCACCACACCGCGGTCGTCAGCGCGGCGCGGACCGCCGACCGAGGCCCGCCGACTCCGCCTGGGTGGGGCGTACGGTGGGCGCGGGGCATCGTCACGACTTCGGCCTCCTGGGCTGCGAACGCTCCGTATGGTACCGGAGTCCGATCGGTGACGGCCAGCTTGACGGATACGCGTTGCGAGACGTCGGAGCAGCGTGCGGAGGTGTTCGAGATGGCCAGCCTTGGTCTCGACGCTCAACGCGGCGACCTCGATCGATCGCTCAAACTCGCCGCGGTACTCGAGGACGAGCACCATCTGCAGAGGAGGTTGGTGCTCGGCCGATGACCATCGGAGCCAACGATCGGCGTTTCCGTCGGTGTGCATCTCCCTCGGCCGTCGGAGCCGCCAGTGTGAGCTCGAACGCGATAGCTCCCGTTGGACACGGGCGCGCCCGAACCGGTCGGCTACGCCTCGCCCTCGAACACGATCTCACCGCCGATCATCGTGAGCACGACGCTGATGTCGCGGATCGAACGCGGGTCCACCCGTGTCGGGTCAGCGTCCAACACCACGACGTCAGCGAGCTTTCCCGCTTCGATGGACCCTTTGTTGCGTTCATCGAAGCTGGCGAAGGCGCTACCGAGCGTGAAGGCGCGGAGCGCTTCGTCTGCCGTGAGGGCCTCTTCCGGGGAGAAGGGCTCGCCAGCGTCGGTCACCTGGTTCACCGCGTCGTGTATGCCCAGCAGAGGTGTGCCGCGGACGACGTAGCGGTCGGAACTCCCTGGCAGCTCGATGCCGTGATCGAGATAGCTGCGCTGGACGTAACACCACCGAACGCGCTCGCGGCCGAGGACGCGGAGGAAGCCATCGCCAAGTTCTCCGATGAAGCGCTGCTGGGGCACGGGGACGACGCCCAACCGAGCGATCCGCTCGAGCGTCTCGGGTCGCGTGATGGCGCAATGCTCGATCCGGTGTCGGTGATCCGCTCGCGGTGCGTCTTGGAGTGCCTCCTCATAGCAGTCGAGGATGAAGCTGACGGCGATGTCGCCGATCGCGTGGACTGCGCATTGCCAACCGCTCCGATGCGCACGGAGGATCCAGTCCCGTAGCGTCTCCCGTGGCGTCGTGAACAACCCTTGGTTGTCGGGCGCTCCAACGTAACCCTCGCTCATGGCTGCTGTCTGACCGATGAGCGATCCGTCCGAGAACATCTTGACGGCACCGAGACGCAGCCTGTCGTCACCCCATCCCGTGCCCACACCGAGCGTCAGGGCGAACCCCTCTTCATCGCCGGAGCCTTGTAATCGCTCGAGGCTCTCTGCGCGGACCATGAGCGTGGACCTGACCTTCAGTCGTCCCGTATCGACGGCCTCGCGGTACGCGATCGCCTCGAGGTCCGAGAGGTAGCCGATCCCGGCCTCGGTGTGGCTCGTGATGCCCTCTCTTACGTAGACGTCGTTCGCCGCTGCCAGCGCCTCGACCAGCTCGGTGTGGGGATGCGGGTGGAAGCGTTTCGTCACCAGGTGCATGGCAGTCTCGAGCAGGAGCCCGGTCGGGTTACCGGCCTGGTCACGCACGATCCGCCCGCCGTCTGGATCTGGGGTGCCGGCGTTGACGCCAATCAGTGCGAGTGCACAGGAGTTGACGACCGCCATGTGCCCTGACGTGTGGCGGAGGAAGATGGGGTGATCCGTCGAGGCGCGATCGAGATCGGCGCGTGTCGGGTGGCGTGAGGGGGCGAGCTTGTTGTCGTCGTACCCAGCGCCCCGGACCCATGCTCCAGCAGGGGTCTCGTCAGCCCGGCGTCCCAGGGACTCGACGATGGCATCGATCGTCCGCGTGGCCGACGCGTTGGTGGGCACCATCTGGAGTTGGAGGCCGAAACCGATCATGTGATCGTGCGCATCGTGGAAGCCGGGGATGAGCGTGCGACCGTCGAGTTCCACGACGCGTGTCTTGGGTCCCACGAGGGTATCGAGCTCGGTGACCGTCCCCACCGCCAGAATCCTGCCGTTGGCGATGGCCACGGCTTCAGCACGGGGTCGCGCGCGGTCGATGGTGATCACGGTGCCGTTGCGGAAGAGGGTGTCGGCGTGGATCGGGTAGTTCATGTCGTCCTCCAATGGCGCTAGGCAGGGACCCGTGGTTGAGGTGCCGTGGCGCATACCCTGTGCGTGCGCACCGAGTGGTTCACATGTACGCACCCCCGTTGACGTGCATCACCTGACCCGTGATGAACTCGGCATCCCGCGAGAGCAGGTACGCCACGAGCGCGGCCACGTCGTCGGGGGCGCCGATGCGGGGCCATGGGATGAGATGGCTCTGATGGTCGATGCCGCGACGCCGAGCCATCGGCGTGTCGATGACACCTGGAGCGACGACGTTCACAGTTACACGGTCGGAGGCGAGCTCGCGGGCCAAGCTTCGGCTGAACGCCTCGAGACCACCTTTCGCAGCGGTGTAGGCCGTACTCCCGGCGACCCCTAACGCCGCACTTACCGAACCGAGGTTCACGACCCGGCCCCCGCTACCGCGGCGTAGGGCAGGTGCGAACGTCCGGCACATCAGGAAGGGTCCCGTGAGGTCCACGTGAAGCATCCGCTCCCACTCGGTCAGCGTGGTGGCTTCGATCGTGTTCCCGACGCCGCCGATACCAGCGTTGTTGACCAGCCCCCATATCGCTCCGTCATCCGGGACGATGGTGTGGGCAAGCGTGGCGACCGCAGCTTCGTCACTCACGTCGCAGGCATGGATCGAGATCGCGGGTTGAGCTTCCTCATCGTCACGAAGTGCCGCGCCGAGGTGCTCGAGGCCTACGCGGTCGAGGTCGACCAAGACGAGCCGCCAGCCGGCGCGAGCCAGTGCTCGCGCGATAGCTCGACCGATGCCACCGGCGGCGCCCGTGACGACGACGGTTCCGCTCGACGTGGCGTCGACGTCGGGCACCCTCACCCGTGCGTGTCGCGCCAGTAGGTCGCGACGTCGCGCAGGCTCGCGAACCACACGTCTGGGTATGTCGAGATCCGTGACAGCACGCGCTCGAGCATCGCAAGGCGGCCTGGCCGACCGATGAACTGCGGGTGGAGCGTAAGGTTGAAGTATCCGCCGAGTCGGTAGAGCCCGTGGAACTCCTCGAGCCAGGCGCGTTCGACGTGCTCCGCCGGCCAGATGGGGCGCGATGGCACGCGTGTCTGGAACATGAAGTACGGCGCGTCGTCGAGGAGCCATTGGACCGGTAGCTCTACGATGCCCTCGTCGTGGATGTACGGGGCCAGGTCGTCCATCAGGTTCGACGAGTAGAGCATGCCGTGCTCGCGCAGCAGTGGGAGCGTCCGGGGTGTGAGTTCCCAGGCTGGAGAGCGGAAGCCCACTGGGCGTTGGCCCGTCACGTGCTCGAGGGCTTCGAGGCCACGTACGAACCGCGCTTCCTCACCGCGTGGGTCATCTGGGTCGGGCCATTCGTGGCAGTAGCCATGGTGCGCGACTTCGTGGCCCATGCGGTGCGCGCGTGCGATGACCTCGGGATACCGCTCGGCCACCCAGCCCGGCACGAAGAAGGTAGCTCGCAACGCGTGGCGCTCGAGCATCTCGAGCAGGAGCGGGAGACCGACCTTGGGTCCGTACGCCCCTTGCGAAAGGACACCGGGCCTCCGCTCGTTCTCCGGATCCTTGGAGAGCCACAGCGACTCTCCGTCGACGTCGATGCCGATCGACACGGCGCAGCGCGCGCCGGCCTTCCATGCGATGCGCCTCATCGTTCGTTCCTCTCGTCGTGCTCGCTGCAGTGCGCCGTAATCGGTGACGGTGCAGGGAGTTGCCACACGTCAACCACTGGTCGGGATCCCGTACCGGCCGGCGGCGAGGCCGCCGTCGACACGCAGCTCAGTGCCCGTTACGTAGGAAAGGTCTGGATCCGCGAGCGATAGGACGGCGGCGGCGACGTCCTCAGGTGTTCCCATGCGCCCTGCTGGAACCGCCGTGGTCATGGCTTCGCGGTAGGCGGCTGACAGGGGAGGGCCATCCGGTACGGCGACGATGCCAGGCGAGACAGCGTTGACACGGATGCCGTGTTGGGCGAGTTCGAGCGCCATGACGCGCGTCAACGCCACCAGGCCGGCCTTCGATGCGCAGTAGTGCGCGGCGCCGACACGCGCGAAGCGTGCGCTGCCGGAGGCGATGGTCACGATCGCCCCTCCCGAGCCGGCGGCGCGCATGCCCCGCGCGAACGTCTGGCACACGTTGAAGGCGGCACGCAGGTTGACGTCGATCACCTGGTCCCACTCTTCCAGTGACAGGTCGAGAAAGGGTTTCGAGGGGTAGATCCCGGCGTTGCTCACCAGCACGTCGATGCCACCCCAGTCGTGCTGGAGGGCGTCGTGCCACACTCCAACAGCAATGTCGTCGCTGACGTCCAAGACGGTTCCGAGCGCGTGCGCTCCAAGCCGTTCGACACTCGACGCGACAGCGTCGGCGTCACGGTCGCACAGCGCCACACGAGCACCTTCATGGTGGAACGCCTGCGTGATCGCCAGTCCGATACCGCGGGCGCCACCGGTGACGGCGATGCGTGCGCCGGCGAAGCGTCCTTTGCGCCGATGCGTCACCGGCGTCGTCCTTGATCAAGCGTCCACGCGAGCGCCCGTTCGAGCCACGCCCACCGCGCACCGTGGCCACCACTGAGGTCCATGTGGCCTGCGGCCGCATCCCAGCCGAGCTCGAGGTGGCAACCCATCAGGAGTACCTGGCCACGGCCATACGGGAACGTGATGGTGGCCGCGTCGCCGCCGTGCCCATACGATGCCAGCACGTCGACGCTCTGCCGCGGACTAGGTTGAAAGCGTGGGCCGCCCCAGTAGAGAGCAGTCTGTTCGGACTCACCTGCGTTGACAGGGTGGTCGTGGAGCCTGAGAGTGGTCAGTTTCCAGCCCTTCCACGGCTCGATCTCGTCGAGTGGTCCCTCGGCGAGGCCCTCGAAGAGGTCGAGGTCGTACTCGACGAGCCGCCCCTCCCAGCGGATCACGTCGGCGGCGAAGTACGCTCCGGCGCAGACGCCTACGTATACGCCGCCTCGCCTCACCAGTTGGGTGATCGCACGCTTGGCGGTCGGCGTGCAATCACGAACGTAGGGCCAGGCCCAGCCGCCGGGCCAGTACACGCCGTCGACGTCGTCGAGAGCCCCTTCCGCGATGTCGGCGGCATCGACGCCGCGCCAAGCCAGGCCGATGTGGTCCAAGAACGCTTGGATGCCTTCACGTGTCGGGTCGCCGGTACCGGCACCCTGGTATACGGCGATCATCGAGCGAGCCTCCTCATGCGTGTCGTTGCGTGGGGTCGTATGCGTCCCGAAGCGCGTTCCCGAGCAAGTTGAAGCCGAGAACCGTGAGTACGATGGCGATCCCTGGCGCGTTGACGAGCCAGGGCGCGCGCCGCAGGTAGTCGCGTGCCGACACGAGCATGGCTCCCCACTCAGGTTCGGGAGGCTGTGCGCCGAGCCCGACGAAGCCCAGCGCAGCGCTGCTGAGCAAAGCGATAGGGAACTGCAACGTCACGAGCACCACCACTGGAGAGACGATGTTGGTACCGATGTGCCTGCGCATGACGTGGGCGGACGACCCGCCGAGCGCTCGCGCCGCCTCGACGAAGACACGCTCCTTGACGTCGAGCGTGGCGGCGCGAACGACGCGGGCGAAGCCAGGCACGGCTGCGATGCCGACGGCGATCATGGTGTTGGTCAACCCCGGCCCGAGCACGGCGATGATCGCGAGCGCGAGCAAGATCGCGGGGAAGGCGAGCAGCACGTCGACCAGGCCCATCACCACGACGTCGAACCAACCACCCAGGAAGCCCGCGAGGACGCCCATCAAGCCACCGACGACGAGTGCGATGCCAACTGAGACGAAGCCGATGCGGAGCGTGAGTCGGCTACCGTGCACGATGCGAGTGAAGACGTCGCGGCCGAACTCGTCGGTGCCGAGCCAATGCTCGGGTGAGGGTGGTTGGAGTCGCTGGCGGACGTTCATGGCGTATGGGTCGCCTGGAGTCAGTGCAGGACCGACCAGCGCGACGAGCACGAGGAGTCCGACGAGCACCGCGCCGATCCAGAACGACGGGACGCGTATGAGCCGGCCCAGCGTTCCCTTCATGCGACGCGTGTCCACAGCGTTCGTCGTGGTGTTTGGTGTCGACGAAGCCATGTCAGCTGAACTGGATCTGGGGGTTCACGACGCCATAGAGGACGTCGACGAGGAGGTTCGCCGCGACCGTCGTGAGTGCCACGACGAGCGTAACGCCCTGGATCAGCGGGAAGTCGCGGTACTGGATCGCTCGGATCGCCAACTCGCCGATGCCGGGGAAGGCGAAGACGACTTCGATGATGAAAGCTCCTCCGAGCACCGCGCCAACCTGGAGCCCGACGATGGTGATGACGGGGATGAGCGCGTTCGCCATGGCGTGCCGCCACAGGACGTGTTGCGCGTTCAGGCCCTTCGCCTTTGCGGTGCGCACATAGTCGAGGCGCAGCACGTCGAGGAGCGAGGAGCGGACCATGCGAGAGATCGCGGCGGCCAAGATCAGGCCGAGCGTCGACGCGGGCAGGATCAGGTGCCGCCACGAGTCGAAGCCCATGACGGGCAGGAGCTGCCAGGTGACGCCGAACTGGAAGATCAGGATCAACCCCAGCCAGAATGCGGGGACCGAAAGCCCAAGCGTAGCGAGGGTGGAGACGACGAGGTCGATGAGCGTGTCTCGGTACACGGCAGCAAGCACTCCCGTGAGTACTCCGATGAGGATCGCAATGGCCATGCTGGCGGCGGCCAGGCGCAATGTGTTCGGGTATCGGGTACGAATCTCTTCCATCACGGGCCGGCGCGTTCGCACCGAGCGGCCGAGGTCGCCGCGTACCAGACCACCGAGGTAGCTCAGGTACTGCTCGTGCACCGGTAGGTCGAGGCCGAGTTCTCGGCGCAATCCTGCGCGGGTGGCCGCATCGACGGGTTGCCCGAGCGTCATGATGTCGACCGGATCCCCTGGTAGGAGCACCTGCATCAAGAACACCAGCACCGTGATCGCGAACAGCACGGGTACGGTGATCAGGAGCCGGCGGAGCAGATAGGTTCGGATGGACTACCAGCCTCTCGGGGGACGTGGCGCGCACCACCAGCCCCGCGCCACCCGTCGGTCGGGATTTACTAAGCGCAGTTGATAAAAACCGCGGCGGTGTGGAGGACGAATCCGCGGGCGTCGAGCTTGAGTCCCTCGAGGTCGGTGCGTGTCAAGAGCACGCCCCAGTCGGTCCCAACGGGGATCACGCCCACGTCCTGGAGGATGAAGATCTGTGCCTCTTCGACGATCGCCTGGCGTGCTTCGGGGTCGAGCTCGCTGGCGGCGCGATCGAGGATCGCGTCGAGGTCTGGGTTGCTGTAGCCGCCCGCCCAGCCCGGCGTACGGAACACCAACGACAGGAAGATCGGGTCCCAGCCAGACCACCACATGTAGTTGAGGTGGTGGCGCTGTTCGTGGAGCTGACCGATCATGGAAGCGACCTCGAAGGTCTGGAAGTCGACCGCGAAGCCGGCTTGGAGAAGCTGCTGCTGGGTCATCTGACCGCCGCGCATGCCGTTGGGAAGCGTGTACGTCCAGAAGATCAACTCGAGCGGTTGGCCGTCTTTGCTCCACACGCCGTTGGTGTTGCGTTCGTAGCCGGCATCGCGCAGGAGTTCGGCACTTCTCTCGAGGTCGTGCTTGTAGCCGTGCTGCTCACCAATCCATTCACGGTAGCCGGTGTTTCCGAGCGGTACGGGCGTGTAGTTGGTGGTGACGAAGCCGTCGTAGCTGACGAAGGCGATGTCGTCGATGTCGAGTGCGTGCGCGACGGCCTGGCGAACACGTACGTCGTCCATCGGCGGCAGGAACGGGTTCACCTCGAGCATCGTGAACGAGTTGTTGTTCTCGTTGATCACGACCGCGAAGCGCGGATCGCCTTCGAGCCGGTCGATTTCGCCACGCGGGGCGTCACCGTAATGGATCAGACCTGTCTCGAGGGCTGCGACGCGGGTGCCCTCTTCGGGAAGGATGCGGATGTGGAGACCGTCGATCATCATCTCGCCCGTGTTGACGACGTCGATGCGTGGCGACGTGTAGCCCTCGACCTTCGCCAGTTCGAAGCCGGAGGCCGGCGTCCAGCGTTCGAGGCTGAAGGGACCGGAGGCTACGATGGCGCGCCCGAAGTCTTCACCGAGCGTCGCGACGGCCGTGGGCGACACCATGCCATAGAAGGGGCTGGCCAATGACGTCCACACTGGCGCATACGGCGCGGAGTACGTGAAACGCACGCTGTATGCCCCGGTGACCTCGACGCGCTCGAGCGTGCCGAGGCCCGTTCGGTTCGCCGAGTTCGCATCGGGGTCGAGGTGTCGGTTGATGCTGAACGCGACCGCCTCCGCATCGAGCGGGGTGCCGTCGTGGAAGGTGCGCCCCTCGCGGATCTGGAAGTCGATGACCAGTCCGTCGTCTCGAATCGTCCACGACTCGGCGACCCAGCCGTGCGGCTGGTTGTCGGGACCGATGTAGACGAGCGGCTCCATCAGGTAGTTGAGGACCTGGTACGCCGTGAGTTGCGTCGTGATCAAGGGATCGAGGCTGGCGGGTTCATCCTGGATGGCCATACCGACCACCGACTGAGCGGCTGCGATGGACATCGCGACGAGTAGGGCGAGCGCGGTGAACGTTCGGCGCAGGGTTGGCATGGTTGACCTCCTGAAACGAGGAGCGTGGACTCGGGTGCTGGACGGATGAGGCGATCGAGGGTCGGACGGTGGTCTCGGTGTGGCATCAGGGAGCGTGCTGTTGCCTCCTCTCGGTGTCGAGCACAGCGTCCATGGCGTCTTCGAGGACGGCCAGTGCGTGCTCCAGGAGGTCGTCGTCGATATTCAGGGGTGTGAGGAAGCGGACGACATTGCCGTGCAGACCCGCGCTGAGGAGCAGGAGGCCGCGTTCACGAGCAGCCTCGAGCAGCGCTGCGGCGAGTTCTGGTGCTGGCTCGCGTGTCGCTGGGTCGCGGACGAGGTCGATAGCGAGCATGGGACCGAGGCCGCGTACTTCGCCTATGGCGGCGAAGCGCTCCTGGAGGTGGTCGAGCGACGAGCGGAGGCGCTGGCCGAGTCGTCGCGCGCGTTCCAGGAGGCCCTCACTTTCGAAGACATCGAGAACGGCCAGCGCCGCAGCGCATGCCAGTGGATTGCCGCCGTACGTGCCTCCAAGGCCGCCGGGATCTGGGGCGTCCATCAGGTGCGCGGAGCCGATGACGGCTGCCAACGGGAGTCCACCTGCAAGGCTTTTCGCGGTCGTCACGAGGTCTGGCTCGACGCCACTGTGCTCGATGGCGAACATGGTGCCGGTGCGGCCGAAGCCGGACTGAATCTCGTCGGCGATGAGAAGGAAGCCGTGACGGTCTGCCCGCTGCCGGAGGCCTGAGAGGAACCTGGTCGACGCCGGGATGAACCCGCCCTCGCCGAGCACAGGTTCCACGACGACGGCTGCGACCTGGTCTGCGGCCACTTGCGTGAGTAACAGGTCGTCGAACGCCGCTAGACATGCATCGTCATCGGCGCCCCTGTACGGGTTCGGAAAGGGTGCGTGGTACACCTCCGGAGCGTACGGACCGAAGCGTTGGCGATAGGGTCGCGCCTTGCCCGTCAGACTCATGCCTAGCAACGTCCGACCGTGGAACGACTGCGCGAAGCTGATGATCGTTTTTATTTTTTTTGCGGCTCGCGAGATCTTCACTGCGTTCTCGACCGCCTCGGCGCCCGTGGTCAGCAGGAGCGTCTTGGCAGGTGCCCTCACCGGCGCGATGGCGTTGAGTCGCTCAGCGAGTGCGACGTACGGCTCGTAGGTCGCCACCTGCGCCGAGACGTGACTCAACCGTTCGAGCTGAGCGCGAACAGCTTGGGTCACCCGCGGATGATTGTGTCCGACGTTGAGCACACCGATTCCGCCCACGAAGTCGACGTACGTTCGTCCGTCCACGTCCCACACGGTGGCACCCTGAGCATTGGCGACGACAACGGGGTGAGCTACGGCGAGGCCGCGCGGCACGTGCTCCTGGCGTGAGTTGAGGAGTCGGGACGTCCTGGACGTGGTCAAGGCCATATTGTCACCTCTTGCGGTTCGCACGTTCGACATGTCGTCGCCCGCAGCCGTTCGGCTGTTCTCTGTCGTGAACTCGATGGCGGCTACCGTAGCGTGTCGACCTCGCGTGCGGTAGATAGCCAGTGTAGGAAATGGGTCGCGCAGTTCCTATGTCAAGTAGGACGATCTCGGTTGTTGTCCCGGAAGAACGTCGCGATGCGTAGCCGGAAGCGCGTGTCAGCATCGCGGACGTCTACGCCGAGGACATCCTCGATGCGCTCGAGTCGGTGGCGCAGCGTCGAGATGTGAACCCGTAGCGTTGCGGCAGTCGCCGTCAATACGAAGTCGTGGCGCGCGAGCGTGAAGGCGGTCGTTGCCAGCTTGTCCCCGCCGCGCTCTGCTGCAAGTGGTGCCTCGAACGACTCGACCAAGGCCCGCTGCGCGTCGGTATCGCCAGTGAGCGCCCTCGGAAGGAGAAGCGCTTCGAACGACGCGAAGGTCCCGTTTGGCACATGCCCGATACTGGCATCGGCCTCCCGATAGCCGCTGCGTACGCCGTCCACGCCTTGGTGTGACCGGCTTACGACCATTGCACGTCGATCCGCGCCCAACGCCTCCCACAACCGCTCAGGTGGGAGGTCCTCGGGGAGGAGGACGATCACGCGGTTGGAGGTCGTGGTGACGAGGTCGGTGGCCCCGTACCGGACGAGCATGGTGCGAACGCGCGTGAGCGTGTTCTCGCGTCGCCTGAAGGCATCTGGTCCCAACGGGGTCGGTACATCGAGTTCGGCGAGCGCTACGCGGTACACGCCGCGCATCGAGAAGCCGACGACGTGGCCCCGTTCCGACGCATGATCTGACTTGTCTACACGACCTTGCACGAGGTCGTCGATGAAACTGCGGCGTAGCCTGGTTTCGACCGAAGCGAGCTCGCGGTGGTGGGCGAGGTGCAGCGCTGCCACGAGCGCCCCGTGCTCGACCGCTCGTAGTTCCAACGGCCCCGGACCCCGGTCGCTTCCGAGCATCAGAACCTCGACCGAGCTCACGCCCTGCACGCGCACGGGACAGCGCACTGCCCAGGTCACGTCGCGCAGTGGTTCGGTGGCGTGCACGACTTCGGCGACGGAGTCGGTATCGAGCGCTTGTGCGCCTGGCCGCGATGGCGCAAACGCGAGAAGCTCGGCTTCGGTCGGTCGGCCGTCAGGAGGCCCTGCGTAGGCGAGCACCGTGTACTCGTCGGAGATGACGAGCGTGCTCCGACCCGTTTCGTTCGTCAGTGTCCGAACGACGGCGTCGAGGTTCGTCGCGCTCGCTGCGGCGCGGGTTAGCGCTCGATGGATCGCCTCGGAGCGTTCGATGACGCGCGTCTGTTCGCTCAGGAGCGCGGTGTGTACCTCTTGCGTGATCTGAGCGAACGGCATCTCCCACGGAATCTCTATGAGGGTCATGTCGTGTCGCTCCGCGACGGCGTCGAGTCCGTCGGGGAACCGTTCGAAGAACTGCGGGACCGCAAGTCCTACTGCGGTCACGCCGGTTACCGCGAACTGCTCGAAGAGTGCCAGTCGTTCGGCGTGGTCCCGGGGCCACGCGTAGCCCGTCGTGAGCAAGAACTGGCCTGGTCGCGCCCACGTCACAGCGTCTGGGTTGTCGATGACGTGCACCCAACGCACGTCGCGTTGTAGGCCAACGCGGCCGGCGATCACGCTTGCTCCCTCGAGGCAACCGAGGCGAAGGACGTCGCTGAGGTGCATCGAGACCATGATAGGGCGGTTGCGTGGCAGCGTTGGTGGCGGTTGTGTCGCAACCCTCGTCGGCGAACGAGCTTTCCAACGTGTGCGTACCGCCAGCTCTGCGGAGCCGAGTCGGCGACGTCGCCACATGTGACCACCGTCCCCCGGTATCGCTCCTGCCCGAATAGGGTGGGAGGTGGGTAGGCCCTGCGCCTGCAGACGCCGCCCCCTTCGTCAGTGGAGGACGGACATGACCGACACGAACGACAGGCACGACACCCCAGCCGCGTACGACAGCGACGACACACCCACGCTCTTCAGCCTGAACGACGAGTCCTACGACGTGAAGGATCCCGCCGAGGACGTCCGCAACCGCACCGTGGTCGACCGCAACGGCGAGGAGATCGGCTCCATCGACGATCTGCTCATCGACGATCGCGAACACAAGGTGCGGTTCTTGAGGGTCACATCGGGTGGCTTCCTGGGCATCGGCGCCAAGCATCGCTTGATTCCCGTCGATGCGGTGACCCGCATCACCGAGGACACCGTCTCCGTCGATCAGACCGGCGAGCAGGTCGGCTCGGGTCCCGAGTACGATCCCACGGTCGCGTCCGACGAGGCGTGGCGCAAGGATGCACACCGCGACGACGGCTACTATGGGGGCCTCTACAAGCACTACGGTTACAGCCCTTACTGGACACCTGGCTACGCGTACCCCGCGTACCCGTTCTACCTGTAACCGACCACGTTCGATCGTTCGCGCTGCGGCGCCGGCCTCGACGGCCGGAGCCGCAGCCGTGTGTCGGCACGCTGGCTGCGCGTTCGGCGCGCGATGCCTGATCGTCGTCAGAGCCTGAACTGGTGCAGCAACGCTGCCGCCACCCGGTCGATGTCGTGCCGCGTCTCGACTCGCACGCCTAAACGCTCGAGGAGCGGCTCGAGCGCTGCGCGCATGGTGGTTGCGTCGGTCGCGGTGGTGTCGTAGCCCTCCCACGGTCCGGCGAGCGAACGCTCGGCGACGTCTCGGACGACGACCTCGACGAGGTCGGCGGTGGCTGCGATCTTGCGCCAGTCGAGCGCGTCGGGGAGGTCGCTGGCTGCGTGGTAGTGCGGCCAGCGCCCGCAGGTGAGGAACAGGTAGGGGACCCGTCCGAGGCGGAACGTATGGTGGTCGCTCATGTCGCCGACGTAGCGGTTGAGGGCCGTGACGATCCGGACGCCCATGTCGTCGGGGAGGGCACGGATGGTGCGCTCGAGCTCCGGGTCGCTCTCCATGCCCGTGACGAAGATGACGTCCTCGATTCCCGGGACGGGGACGGCGTGCCCGACGAGGTCGAGCACGATGGCAGCGTGGATGGGTGCGGTGGCCTGGTGGGCGTGGAAGTACGTGCTCCCCATGGCGGGGGTGTGGAAGGAGGGTGGCTCCTCGGCGTCGAACTGCGCGATGACCGCGGGGCGCGCGGCCGGCCGTTCGCGGAGGCGCGCAGCGACCTCGAGGGCGATCGCGACGGCGGCAGCGTTGTCGTCGGCGCCGGGCGAGCCCGGCACCGTGTCGTAGTGGGCCGCGATGAGCACGGGTGGTGCGTCCGGCGCGCCGTTCCCGGTCGCGAGGGCGACGAGGTTCGTGAAGCGCTGGCCGGTCATCACGTAGGGGAGCTCGAAGCCCTCGCCGTACGGCGTGAGCCCCATCTCGGCGTAGCGGCTGGTCAGGTGTCGACGAGCAGCGTCGTGGCCGACAGAACCGACGGGGCGCGATCCTCGCGCGCACAGCGCGTCGACGTCGGTGCGCATGCGGACGATGGATGAACGCTGGTCGATCGGGTCGGTGGGCATGGTGTGCCCGTCAGAGTAGCGCGCAGGCCACGCCGGCGCCGCCTGTGGGCGGCCTCACGCCTCCACCCAGAGCCGGTAGAGGTCGGCCGTGACCGCTTGCTCCGGCGTGTGGTGCACCGGCAGGCGTCGCAGGCGACCGAGTTGCTGCTCGGGGTGGTGGAGGTGGCGCCAGGCCCAGGCGTCGACGCGGCTGGTCTCGACCTCGTACACGGTGAGGATGCTGCCGTTGGCGTGGGGCGCGACCCAGTAGCCGTCGGCGGTGCGGAGGATGCGGAGCGCGACCCGGGGGTGGTGAGGGTGGCGGCCGGGGAAGTCAGTGGCGTCGCCGCGCTGGAGGCGCTCGAGGACGCAATCGTGGACCGTGCGCTGGTGGCCTCGGTGCGTGGCGTGGCGCGTGCGCTCGAGTGTGGCGTGTTGCATCGCGTACCTCCTGTCGCCTCAGGGTAGGTTCGAGGTGCGTCAACGAGTGACGGAGCGCGGCGCCGCTGCGGGCAGCGTCCGAGGGCGGCGATCAACGGCACGGAGGGAGGCGATGAGCGTGGCGGATCGGACACGTTCACGTGTGGAGCGTCTGCGGCGGCTCGAGGAGTTGTTGGGGCTGCGGCCCTACGGCGTCGTGGAACTGGCGCGCGCGCTCGGCGCTGGTCGGCGCTCGATCGAGCGCGACCTCGTGTACCTGTCCGAGGAGTACGGCGAGCGGCTGGTGCGCGACGACCGGCACCGCTACCGGCTGCGCTCGCGCACGGCGCTCCTGAGCGACGTCGAGGCGCTGGCGCTGTACATGGCGGCGCGCATGCTGACGCACACGGGGATCGGCGAACGCCACTACCGCAACACCATGACGAAGCTCGCGAGGCAGGTGCCGGAGCCTGCGCAATCGGCGCTGCTCAGGCGCGTGGACGCGCTGCGCACGAAGGACCGCGACCGCGTGCTGGACGTGGTGGCGCAGGCGTGGTTCGGGCGGCGGGTGCTGCGCTGCGCCTACGAGTCTGCTGGCGGGAAGCGCACGAAGCGCGACCTGGAGGTGTACTTCGTCGAGGTCGGACGGCGCAACCACGAGCCGTACGCCTTGGTGGTCGACCGGGCGGCGCCGGGCAAGGTGCTGGTGTTCAAGTTCGCACGCATGCGCGAGGTGCGCCTGCTGGACGAGACGTACGAGATCCCCGCCGACTTCGACCCGGACGCGGTGATCGGCGACGCCTTCGGCGTGATCGTGGGGGAGAGCGTACGCGTGACGGTTCGACTCCAACCGGGCGTAGCGATGGCGTTCCGGGAGGTGGCGGGCGACTCGCTGGTATCGCTCGAGGACCACGCCGACGGTGGTGCGCTCGCCGTGGTGCGGGCCACCCTCGACAACCGCGGGCGGGCCCTGGAGCTGGTGCCGTGGTTGATGGGCTGGGGCGACGCTGTCGAGGTGCTGGAGCCGGCGTCGGTGCGCGAGGACGTGGCGGCGGCGCTCAGGCGGGCGGCGCAGCGGTACGCGTAGCGCCGACGTGCGTGGGGCGTCTCGCCTCGTGTGCGGCTGCGCTCGGTGCGGCTACACTGACGTGAACGCCTGTCCATCACGGCTTCGCGGGCTGCCTCACAGCGGAGGTGTCGATGTGGTGGTGATCGTCGCGTACACCATCGTCCGGTCGTTGTTGCGCGGGGCCGTGCCGTTCGCGCGGCGGACGCCATGGGTCGTCGACGGCCGCGTCGAGGCTGCCCTGCTCGCGGCGATCGTGACGCTCGGGTTGCTGGTCGACCTGACCGCGGCGTGGCGTGGTCACAGCCTCGTCGGCCTCGGACCGAGCCCGACGACCGCGTCGCTGCTCGGACTCGCGGTGCTCGGCGCACTCGGGGTCACCATGGTGGCGCGCCGGGGGTTCGCCGTCGTCGCCGTGCGCGACGAGGACTTCCGAGAGGCGATCGATGCCGCGCTCCGCGGTGCTGGCTACACGTACGACGTGAGGGTGGACGCGGGCGAGCGCGTCGACCGGGTCGCCCTCCGGGAGCGTTGGGAGGGCGTCGAGCTGGTGGCGCGCTCACGGCTTGGCGAGGGGACCCTGCGCGCCGTGGACGACGCCGGCCGGGTCGTCGCCGAGGAGCTCGTCGACCACCTGCGCACGCGGTTCCGGGCACGGGCGGTGGGCCCTCATCGGTGGTTCGCCGCCGGCGAGATCGCTGCCGGACTCGCGCTCGCCGCGGCGTCGTTCCTGGTGCTGTAGCGCGCCCACGAGGAGGCCCGTATGCCCGAAGCCGTCGCCGATTCCGGCCGCCTGATCGTCCTGAACAAGGACGCCCACACCGTCACGTTCGTCGGCTGCGCCGACGGCGAGGTGCTCGCCACGATCGAGGTGGCGCGCGACCCGCACGAGGTGGTGGTGACGCCCGACGGTGCCAGCTCGTACGTGGTGAGCTCGGTCGGGGAGCGCGTGGCGGTCATCGACAACGAAAGCATGACGGTGCGCGAGACGTTCACGCACCCCGAGTTCGCGTTCCCGCATCACGTGGACTTCGATGCCGATGGGAACCTGTGGTTGGCGTCGACGCTGGCGAACAAGGTGTTCGTGTTCTCACGTCCCGACCACGAGCCCGTGGCGGTGATCCCCACGGGGCAGCACGCGAGCCACATGCTCGCCTTCACCCCCGACCGGAGCCGCGTCTACGTGCCGAACATCCGCTCGAACTCGCTGACGCTGATCGACGCCGCCGAGCGGC
>REEJ01000053.1 GCA_007695125.1 Trueperaceae bacterium
CCGTCGGGGAGGCCGAGGCTGATGAAGGCGAGGAACGAGAGGAGCGCGAGGAGGGTGCTGCGGGGCATCGATGGGGCCTCCTGCGCCGGAGCGCCCTGGGCGCGAGTGTGCGGTCGGTGGGCCCGATCGCGCGCGGGGCCTCTGCTGCCAAGGTGGGTGGGGGCCTCCGTTGTGACGGCGCGCGGGGGGCCTCCGCCTCCACGGCGGACGGCAGGCCCCGCCTGCGTTGTCCAGGTGGAGGCATCGGGCCCAGCACGGCCATTCGACCGCACCGGGGCGGGGTCGCGCAAGGGCGTGGCCACGAGCTTTCGGTCAGCAGCGCTGCGCGGCGCAGGAGGTGGGCGACCCAATCCCGCTCGGCAGCGGACGAAGCGGCGACTCGCCCGGCTGAAGGGGCACCCGCGTTGACCGAGCAGACCGTTGCGTCGCACGCGTGCGGACGTGGTGCGGCAGGCCATCGAGTACTACCTGGACGACTTCGAGGACGTCGCTGCGGCCATCCAGGCGTTGCAGGACCCGGCCGACCCGGTGCTCGAATGGGACAGCGTCCGTCGTGACCTTCTCGGTCAGGATTAAGGCGAGCGCGGCTAGACAGTTGGCGCGTCTCGACGTCGGAACTCGTCGCCTGCTCGTGCAGCAGATCGATCGGCTGGTGGTTGACCCGCACGTGGGAACCGTCCTCAAGGGTGAGCTCGACGGCTTGAGGCGCGTCCGGGTGGGCGCCTACCGCATCGTGTTCGAGGTGCGGAATCACGAGCTCCTCGTGTTGTTCGTTCGTGTGGGCCATCGGAGCAGCGTGTATCGGCGTTGATGACGCCGCCTCGGTTCCGCAGGCGGTCGTGGCGTTCGTGATCGACGGTTCGCGACCGAAGCGCATGGGGTCGCTGGGCGAGGTGCGAGTCCGCCAACGGGTCGCCGGCCCGAACGCTGATGCCGCAGCATGCAACGCTTCGAGGCCGCACGTTGCAGCGGTCATGGGCGGCCGTTCGGAACACCCGCTCGTGATCCGTTGCGTCGTCGCACCGCGCTTCGCTCAGCTGCCGGCATCGAGGCCCCGTGGGTTCGTCACCGCGACCGACTCGGTGTCGGCGACGAGCCGAGATCGATGTGGTCCGTGCCGAGTTCAGATCGTGACGTGCGACGTCTGGTGCGATGGTGAAGCGTGGACGCGCCGCGCGTGCCATGGGGCGCCCCACGTCGGAGTTGATCCGTGAGGCGATGGAGGCGTACCGGCGCACGCACCTCACGCCCCGAGATGACCTTGGCCAGTTCCAGCCCGTGAGCCTGGGCCGAGCCTTGCGGCCGTTGGCGCCGGGCGACGACCTGTTGGCTGAGATGGTGGACGAACGATGACGGCCGGCATCGACGCGAGCGTCATGGTGGCCATCACGGTGCGCGAGCACCCCGCCCATGCGCCTGCCTGGCGTTGGTTCTCGGACGAGGTTCGTGGCCGCGACGGCGCGATGGCCCTCGCCCCGCAAGTCCTCGCCGAGTACGCCCACGTCGTCACGGATCCGCGTCGCTTCGCGTCACCGCTGTCGATGGAGGATGCGTTGGCGTTGGCGTCGCGTTGGTGGCACGCGCGCGAGTGCCGTCAGGTCGCCGCCGAAGGGGATACGGTGGCGATCTTCCTGGCTTGGATGGCCGAGCATCGTCTGGGTCGGAAGCGCTTGCTCGACACGCTGCTGGCCGCGAGCTACCGCGCGGCGGGCGTGTCGCGCTTGGCGACCACGGAGTGGCGCGACGTCGATGTGTTCGGCGCGTTCGAGGTGGTGCGGATCGGCGAGGGTGGGTGAGCGGGACGCCGTAGCGCCCGAGACCGTCGCGGTGTCGACCGAGGTGCCGTCGTCGGTCCGTGCTCGTCCGTGCTCGTCCGTGCGGGGCTCGACGTGCTGCCGGCGAGCGCGTGCCGACGCCACACACAAGAGCATAGGCCGTGGCACATACGCATGTCGATTGGGGGTCGATCGCCATGGCGGAGGAGCGACGCGTCAACCTGTTCCGCAACGGCCGCAACCAGGCGCTGCGCATCCCGCGCGACTGGGAGTTCGACGCCGACGAAGCGCTGCTCAGGCGCGAGGACGGCGTCTTGACCGTGGTGCCGCTGCCGCGGGAGGGCTTGCTGCCGTGGTTGGCGACGCTCGAGCCCCTCGACGTTCCGTTTCCGGACGTCGGCGACGACGACCTCCTGCCGCTCGACGTTCCGTTTCCGGACGTCGGCGACGACGACCTCCTGCCGCTCGACGAACCCACGGTGTGAGGCTCTACCTGCTCGATACGGACACGCTGTCGGCTCTGGTGCGTGATCCAGCCGGCGCGGTCGTGCGGCGGATCGCCACAGTGGGTGAAGAGACGGTTGCGACCACGCCGATCGTGGCGGGCGAACTGCGCTTCGGGGCCCTGCGGTACGGCTCCGCGCCGCTGGTCGAGCGCGTCGAGGGTCTGCTCGCGCGCCTCCAGGTGCTGCCGCTCGACGACCAGGTCGCTCGATCGTACGCCGACCTGCGTCGAGCCCTGGAGCGCGCCGGCACCCCCATCGGACCGAACGACCTGTGGATCGCCGCGCACGCGCTCGCCGCGGAGCGCGTGCTGGTGACCGGCAAGTTGCACGAGTTCCGCCGCCTGTCTGCTCTGGCGGTCGAGGACTGGCGCGACGGGCACTGACCCGCCGTGTGTACGAGCTGGCGCACGCAGCCGTGGGCCTGGACCGGGTCACGCACGGCGCCCACCTACGCAGCCGAAGCGCGACGCACACCCAGCGGGCATGCTCAGGCATGGTGTTCCGACACCGTGGCTCGGCGCTGGCCCGCGGCCCTGCTCCCCAGACGGCTTCTGCATGCCAGAGCGCATGGTATTGTCGTACCATGCGTATCACCATCGATTCGGCCGGCCGCCTCGTGATCCCGAAGGCCCTGCGCGCCGCCGTCGGCATCGTGCCGGGCGGAACGGTCGAGGCGACCGTGCGGGACGGCCGCATCGAACTCGAGGTGCCGCCGGCCGACGTGCGGGTCGAGCGCCATGGCCACGTGTGGGTCGCGGTTCCGGACGCGCCGACGCCGCCACTGCGCTCCGCGGACGTACAGACCACGCTCGACGCGCTGCGCGCCGAACGATGAGCCCCGTCGCGCTCGACACCAGCGTCGTTGTCGCCGCCCTGTTGGGGGCGCACGAGCACCACGATGCGGCGCGCAAAGCCGTGGACGACGCCCTCTCCCGTCCCGGCGGCGCTATCGTGCCTGCGCCCGTGCTCTTCGAGGCCTACGCTGTCCTGACGCGCCTGCCGGCCCCCTGGCGGCTCCGCGCCGACGTGGCGGAGCGGCTCCTGCGCGACACGCTCGAAGAGCATGCGGGCGTGGTCTCACTGCCCGACGACGTCGGCGCGTGGTCCGTCGTGCGCGACCTCGCGCATCGCGGGCTCGTCGGTGGGATCGTGCACGACGCCCACGTGGTCGCCTGCGCCCACGCCGCAGGCGCGAGCGCGCTCGTGACGCTCAACCGCCGCGACTTCGCTCGACTCGACCTCGGCGTGATGGCCTTGGTCGTGCCGTAGTCGTTGCCCACGTTTCGACGACGCCATGTTCGTCATCCCGCTCGGCCGCGGCGGGGCGTCGCGGCCGAGCCGGGGTCGACGAACCCCACGGCTGCTCAGACGTGCCTGTGCAGCCACTCGAGGCAGTTGTCCATCATGGTCGGCACGGTCTCGTGGCCGACGTCGGGATGGAGCGTGACCTGGAGCCTGGACGCCGCGGCGTCACCGTAGACGTCGGCGAGCGCCGCCACGAACCGCCGCGCGCCGTCGGGCGCCCCGGGCGCCAAGCCCGCGCCGGTGCGTCGCCAATCGGGCGTCGCGACCGTGGTCG
>REEJ01000035.1 GCA_007695125.1 Trueperaceae bacterium
GCCAGCGCAGCGCGCCGCTGCCGTGGTCGAACGTCGCGCTCAGGTCGCCGGCCCGAATCAGCGTGTGCAACGGGCCTCCGGGTGTGGCGTCCGGCGTGTCCGCCGCGCCGTCGTCGCGTAGCTGGCCGTTCTCGGGCATGGCCTCACTGTACGGGAACGACGTCGAAGCGCGGCACGCTCTCGCTCTGTTCCTCTTCGTGCGCCGTTCACGTCGTAGAGACCATCTTCACGGCGCGTCGGCATCGTCCGGCCTTACCCTGTATGCATCTCCGTTCGCGCAGTGCAGCGTCTCGGTCGCAGGGGCGAACGGTGGCACCTTGGAGGAGCCCCCATGAACATGCACGTTCCCGGTTCCGGCTCTACACGACGCCTCACGCTCTTGTTGGCGCTCACCGGCCTGCTCATCGGCCTCGCCGCCTGCGGCCCATCCGGCACCGGCACGCTCGAGATCGTCGTTGCCGGACTCCCGACCGGCACCGACGCCGACCTCTCGGTCGGCACCCAGCAGGTGACCGGTTCCACCTCGCTGACGCTCCCCGCCGGCGCACACACGATCGTGGCGAGCCCCGTCGTGGCAACTGCGAGCATCATGGGCGACCGGTTGGCGCCGGACCAGGCGCAGGTCGACGTCAGCATCACCGCCGGGCAGACGACCACCGTCACCGTCACCTATGCGGTCGAACAGCCAGCACTGCTGCTCGCTCCGAACTACAGGGACGGCACCATCAACGTGCTGACCGTCGCTGACCTGGTGAACGGCGGCGAGGCGTCGAGCGCGTGGACGACCGACGACTTCGACAACGGCTACACCGGTATGGCGCTCGGGCCCGATGGGCGCCTGTACGTGTCGGACTACAGCTACGACGCCATCGTCGTGATCGACGCCGCCGACCTCGACGCCGACGGCGACGTGACGCCCGCTGCGGTGATCACCAACGCAGCCATGAGCGGCCCGATGGGCAGCGCCTTCGACAGCGCCGGGAACCTCTGGGTCGGCACCTACTCCGCCGGCCTGCTGCTGCGCTTCGACGACGTGCTCAGCGCCACGGGTGACGTCGATCTCGCCCCCGCGGCCGTGGTCTCGGTGGACGACTCGACCTTCGCGAGCGCGTTCGGCACTATCTACGACGTCTTCGTCGACCACCTCGACAACGTCTGGGTAGCCGACTACGGCAACGAGGCGGTCTACCGCTTCGAGGGCCTCGGCGCGCTCACGGGCACGCAGTCCGTCGTCCCCGACCTCTACCTCACGTACGCGTCGTCCGACATCAGCAACAGCGGCTACACCCTCTACTACCCGATGTCGGTCGTCGTCGACGTCGACGGCACGCTGTACGTCGGCAACTACGACTACGAGGTGTCGCGCTTCGACGGCGCGCTGGCGCTCAGCGGCTACCAGACCGTCGAGGCCTCCGCCTACCTCGACACGGACATCGACTACACCTACATGGTCGCCCTCGACCAGTCCGGCGCGCTGTGGATCGGCCACTACGACGGTGAGTTGGTGCGCCTCCCGAACCCGATGAGCTACACGGGGTACGCCGACGTGAGCGGCGACCTCGACCTGGTGCTCACGTGGCTCACCGACTCCGGCACCGGCTACCCGGACGGCGGGACGATCACGTTCATCCCGACGCAGGGCCCGCACGCCGGGTACTAGCCCAGAGCACGCACGTCTCCCACCTGCGACAGCGACGCCCCGGCTCCGTGCCGGGGCGTCGGCGTGGGTCGCGCTGGCGACCGTCCAACCCATTGGACGGACAACGGCGAATACCGTCTGGTGCACGCGACGCTTCGGCGGGAATCACGCTTGATGAGCGCGTTGCGGGCCGTGCTCTACCAAGACATCCCGGCAACCTACGACGGTGGGGTCGGTTGACAGGCGAGAGCTCGGGTCCGATGATCGGCGTTCAACTCCACGGCAAGCGCCGGTTGGGCGGTCCATGCGGCCGCCCGTTCTTCGTATGGTCCGTTCTACGTTTGGCCCGTTCCTCGTGTGGTTCATCGAGCTGCACAGCATCGTCTACGCCCCGGCGCGAGACCCCAGCCGTGGCGCCGCGACCGAGCTCCGGATGGCTGCGGACAAGCACAAGGCACTTCCACTCGCTCCGCTCGCACGTGCCACGCTTCCCGTCGTGGTCGGCACGCCCAAGGGAAGGCCCGCATCTTGGGCCTCGAAGCCGTGGTGCTGCGCAACGACTGCCAAGTCGCGGGCCAACGCTGTCGCGGCGATCGAGGCAGCATCGACGCCCAAGCGCCGTCCGTGGTCACGAAACGGGAGCGAGATGGCAGGGCACCACGCGCACGCGCTCGCTCTCCATCCATGAGACGGACGCGAACGCCGTCGAGTGCGTACGGGGGTGCGACACACTCGCAACCGTTCGGTTCACTGAACGGAACGCATCGAGTATCGTCCATTACACTAGACGCTTCTAAATCTATTCCGTATGATGCACTAGACGCATGAGCTTCCTCGCCCAACGCTTCGCAGTTTCGCGCCGCCTGGTCGATCGCATCGACCTGCGCTTCCAACGCTTCGCGATGGAGCGCATCGACTGGCGCCACCGGCTCGTGATGATCACGGGGATGCGCGGCGTCGGCAAGACCACGCTCCTGTTGCAACGACTGAAGCGCGCCCACGCCGACGAGCCCGAGCGCGGACTGTACGTGACCGCAGACGACGTCAACCTCGGCGACGTCCGGCTGGTCGACCTCGCCGAGCGCTTCGCGCTCGACCACGCCGGCAAGACGCTCGTGATCGATGAAGTCCATCGCTACCCTAATTGGGCACGGGAGCTCAAGAACATCCACGATCTGCTGCCAGACCTCCACGTGGTCGTCACCGGGTCGTCGCACCTCGACCTGGAGCGCGGCCAACACGAGCTCGCGCGACGCGTGCTCACGGTCCGGTTGCCGCACCTCTCGTTCCGCGAGTATCTGGAGCTCGAGCTCGGCGTCAGCATCGAGCCCATGGCGCTCGAAGCGTTGCTCGATGCGCACGCGACCCTCACCCAGCGCGTCGTGAGCGCTCTGCGCGACCGTGACGACACGGTGCTGTCGCGCTTCAGCGCCTACCTCGAGCGCGGCGCGTACCCGTACGGGCAGGGGACACGAACCGCCGACCTGCACGCGCAGATCATGAGCGCGCTGCAGGCGGTGCTCTACCAGGACATCCCGGCCACCTTCGGCTCGGGCTCCACCGCCGCAGCGACGATGCAGCGCCTCATCGCGCTCGTGACCACGACCGAACCGTTCGTCCCGAACGTCGAGTCGATGGCGCGCACCCTCGGCATCGCGAAAACGACCGCGTACGCGTACCTCGACCAGCTCGAGCGGTCCTCGGTGCTCACCTTCCTCCCGCAGGCTCGCAGCGGCGCCGCGGCGGTCCGAAAGCCTGCGAAGATCTACCTCGCCACACCCACCCTCTACGCCGCGGTCGCGGGCGTGAAAGGCCTGCAGCTGCGGCGAGGCACGCTGCGCGAAGCGTTCTTCGTCAGCCAGGTCGCGAGCGAGTACCCGATCACGGCGCACGGCAGCGCCGACGTCGAGATCGGCGGGGCCTCGCCGCTCGTGGTCGAGATCGGCGGTCCGGGCAAGCGTGACGCGCAGCTCCCGAGCGATGCGCGTGGCGTCCTCGCGCTCGATGGCGTCGAGCACGGTCTGGGGCGCACCGTGCCGCTGTGGGCCTTCGGGTTCCTGTACTGAAGGGCACGACGAACGAGCTACCGTGCCAGAACGTGCAGGCGCAGGTACGAGACGGCATAACGTCCGCATTCCAACGGCGCTCGGAGGGAGGTCGTGGCGCGTGGCGTCGTGCTGCGAAGCCCAACGCTGCCG
>REEJ01000127.1 GCA_007695125.1 Trueperaceae bacterium
GAGCACTACCTTGCCAAGGTAGATGTCGCCGGTTCGAATCCGGTCTCCCGCTCCAGAGCTCACGGCCGCCCCTCGGGGCGGCCGTTCTGCGTGGCGTTGGCGGCATGGCGGGGTGTGGCGCCTCGCGACGGTCTCCCCTTGACGGTGGCTAAACGGGCGTTCAATACTATGAACATGCGTTCAAGCGGCGACGAGAGCGCCATGGTCCACGCGCTGCGCGACGGTGACGATCGCTCGACGCCGGCGCGGATCCGCGACGCCGCACTGTCGTGCTTCGCCGAGGGCGGCGTGAGGCCGACCACGGTGCGGCAGATCGCGGAGCGCGCAGGGGTCTCCGCGGCGCTGGTCATCCACCACTTCGGCTCCAAGGAGCGGCTTCGTGGCGCCTGCGACCGCCGAGTGGCGGCGCTCATCCGTGAGCGCAAGACGGCGGTGTTGCGCGCCGGTTCCGGACTCGATCCGCTCGCGGTGCTGCGCGACCAGTCCGGCGATCCGCCCATCCAGCGCTACCTGGCCCGGACGCTGGCCGAGGGCACCCCCGAGGTGGCCGCCCTGGTCGACGAGATGATCGACGACGCCGAGCGCTACGTGCGAGAAGGCATGGAGCGCGGTGTGCTGCGGCGCAGCGACGACCCACGCGGCGTCGCCGCGGTGCTGACCCTGTGGTCGCTCGGTGCGATGGTCCTGCACGAGCACGTCGAGCGTGTGCTGGGCGTCGACCTCACCGGTCCGGCCGAGGCGCACGCCAGCAACCCCGCCTACGTCGGGCCGGCGCTGGAGCTCCTGAGCCACGGGCTCGTGATGCCGCACTGGTTCGAGGCGATCGCGACGGCCGGCCGGCCGGGAGAGGACGACGCGGCTCCCGGCACGGTGGGCTCGGAGGAGGAATCATGAGCGACACCGTGATCGTGGCTCGTGGGCTCGTGAAGGATTACGGCCGCACGCGGGCCCTCGACGGACTCGATCTCGAAGTGCGCGCGGGCGAGGTCTACGGGTTCATCGGTCCGAACGGCGCGGGCAAGTCGACCACCATCCGGGTGCTGCTCGACCTGCTGCGGCCCACCGCCGGCGAGGCGCGCGTGTTCGGCCTCACCCCAGCGGCAGGTGGTCCCGCGCTCCGTGCACGGATCGGCTACCTGCCGGGCGAGCTCGCGCTGGGTGGCCGCATCAGCGCCGGCGAGCACCTGCACCACCTCGCCGCGCTCCGGGGCGGCCGCGGGCGCGACGCCATCGACGCGCTCGCCGAGCGCTTCCGCCTCGACCTCGCGCGGCCCGTACGGACGCTGTCCAAGGGCAACAAGCAGAAGGTCGGCGTCATCCAGGCGTTCATGCACGAGCCCGAGCTCCTGATCCTCGACGAGCCGACCAGCGGGCTCGATCCGCTGCTCCAGTACGAGGTCCTGGCGCTGGTGCGCGAGGCGTCCGCACGCGGCGCGACGGTCTTCATGTCGTCGCACGTGTTGCGGGAGGTCGAGACGGTCGCGGATCGGGTCGCCGTGATCCGCGAGGGGAAGACGGTCGACGTCGACTCGGTGGCGGGGTTGCGGCGCCGGGCGGGCCAACGGGTCAGCCTGCGCTTCGCCGAGGCACCCGACGCCGCCGCGGCCGCCGCGATCGAAGGCGTCGAGCAGGTGCGCGTCGACGATCACACGCTCACGTGCCTGCTGCGCGGCGAGCCCAACGAGCTCCTGCAGTGGGCGGCGCGGGGCCGCGTGCTGGCGTGGTCGGCGCGTGATCGCGACCTCGAGGACCTCTTCCTCGACGTCTACCGGAACCACGGTGGCCTAGCTGCCGCAGAAGGAGACCACGATGCGCGCTGAGGGTATCGCGAGCTTCGTTCGCGTGTGGGCAGACCATCGCCGCGGCGTAACCGGGTGGGGGGCTGCCCTGGCCGGCATCACGTTCATGTATCTGGCCTTCTGGCCGATGATGGGCGCAGACATGCAGGCCATGGTCGAGGGGATGCCGGAGGCGCTGATGAGGGCACTCGGATACGACCGCATCGGCACCGCCGCGGGGTACCTCGAGGCCGTGGTCTACGGGCTGCTGGGTCCCGTGCTGCTGCTCGTGTACGGCATCGGCCTGGGTGGCCGCGTCATCGCCGGCCAAGAGGAGGACGGCACGCTCGAGCTCGACCTGGCCGCCCCCGTGGGGCGCTCGCGGCTCTACTGGGAACGGCTCGCGGCCGTCTGGGCGCTCATCACGACATTGGTCGCGATCACGACGCTGGCCGTGCTCGCGAGCGGGCCGCTGTTCGATCTCGGCGTGAGCGTCGTCAACGTCCTCGCCACCAGCCTGGCGATGTGGTTGCTGGTCGGCGGCTTCAGCACGATCGCCCTGGCCGTCGGGGCGGCGACCGGGCGGCGGGGCGCCGGTGTCGCCGCCGCTGCCGGCCTTGCCACCCTGGCGTTCGTGTTCCGCAGCGTCGCCGATGCCGCCGGCGTCGACGTGCTCGCCGCGCTGTCGCCGTTCGCCTGGATGCTCGGTGGCGAACCGCTCGTCCATGGGCTCGACGCGCTCGGCGCGGCGAAGCTCGCGCTCCTCAGCGTCGTGGCCGCACCCCTCGGGGCCTGGCGCTTCGCGCGCCGCGACCTCATGGTCTGACGAGGCCGGCGGCCCGAACCTCCTCGACCACGCGCGACACGTCGGGGCTGGTGCCCTCGGTGCGGACCCGCACGACGCCGTCCGCGTCGAGCACGGCGATCAGGTTGCTGTGGTCGAAGTGGCCGTCGCCGCGGCGCTGGTACTGCACGCCGAGCATCGTCGCGAGGGTGCGGATGGCGCTCGGGGTGCCGGAGAGGAAGCTCCACGCGCCCAGGGTCCCGTCGGCGTACCCGCGTTGCGCCGCGTAGTCGCGCATGGCCGCGGGCGTGTCGGTCTCGGGATCGAAGCTGACCGCCAGCACCGGCATCGCCACGCCGAGATCGGTCTGCAGCGTTCGGGCGCGATGGAGCAGCAACGGGCAGGCGGTCGTGCAGTTGCCGTAGAACATCGTGATCATCACGGGCTGCCCGTGGAAGTCCGACAGCCGCAGCGCGTGTCCGTGCTGGTCGGTCCACGTCGTGGAGAGGTGGTAGAGCGAGTCGGTTGCGACGTTCGTCAGCGGGAGCGGCGTGTGGTGGGAGCCGTGCGCGTCGTGCCTGTGGGGCGATTCGTCGCTCTGACCGGCCCCGTGTCCGTCCGCGTGATCCCGGTCGCCACCGTCGGCCAGGACGCTGCCGAGCGCGAAGAGGGTCACCAGGGCGACGCTCCAGAAGGTGGCGTGGAATCGCAGGAGTGTCATGGCGTACCTCCGGCCGCCGCAGCGGCCCCTCGGGGTGCGTCGTCAGGGAGGTCCCACGCGCACCTGAAACCGAGCGTGCTGGTGCCGCGATCGGCGGCGAAGTTCATCCGGACGATGTGCCGCATCAGCGCGAGCTGATCGGCGAGGCCGTTGCCTGCCATCAGGCGCGCGGCCGCGCCGCACGCGATCCCGAAGGGTGAGCCGTCGTCGGTCCCGGGCAGCACCGTCTCGAAGTCCTCGACCCACTCGAGCACCTGGGTGTGGAGGTCGAAGACGCCGAACGGGTTCGCGGCTCCCTGGCCGACGGGGCGCAGGCTCGCGCCGGGGTTCGAGTACCAGGCGAAGAGTTCGACCGCCCGCGCGTCGTCGCGGCGGATCCCCTGGCCGGCGACGTACTCCCACTCGAACTCGGTCGGCAGCCGCCCACCGGCCCAGTCGCAGTACGACATGGCGGCGTACCAGGTGACGTTCGTGACGGGGACGTCGGGTGCGGCGCTGCGGGCGTCGCCGAGCGCGGTGTCGTCGGCCCA
>REEJ01000034.1 GCA_007695125.1 Trueperaceae bacterium
CCGTCGCCCAGCTCCGCGAGCTCCTCGCGGGGGCGTCGACGTTCTTCTTGGTCGACTACCAGGGGCTCTCTGCAGGGGATCTCCACAGGCTGCGCGCGCACGTGCGCGCCGCTGGTGGACGCTTGCTCGTCGCCAAGAACACCCTCATCAACGTCGTGCTCGAACAGCACGGCATCGAGGGTTTCGCCGAGACCTTGACCGGGCCCACGGCTCTGGTCCTGGTCGGCGACGACCCGGTCGCGCCCGCGAAGGCGCTGACCGACTACGCCAAGGCCCACGCCAAGGACCTGCCTGCCTCAAAGGGCGGGTATCTCCAAGGCAGTGTGGTCGGCCCCGAGGCGTTGGCGAAGATCGCCAAGCTGCCCTCGCGCGAGGAGCTGCTCAGCCAGCTCGTCGGCGTCCTCCAGGCGCCGCTCTCGCAACTGGTGGGCGTGCTCGAGGCTCCCCCGCAGAACCTGGTCACCGTATTCAACAACTATGCAGACACGATGAAGGAGGCATGACATGGCGTTCGATAAAGACGCGATGGTGGAACAGCTCTCGGGCCTGACGGTCCTGGAGCTGGTGGATCTGGTGGATGCCCTGAAGGACAAGTGGGGCGTCGAGGCTGCCGCGGCGATGCCCGCGGGCATGATGATGGCTGCGGCCGCGGGCGGCGAAGCCGCTCCCGCCGCCGAGGAGCAGACCGAGTTCACCGTGTCGATCAAGTCGGCCGGCGACAAGAAGCTCCAGGTCATCAAGGAAGTCCGCGCGATCACGAGCCTCGGCCTGAAAGAGGCCAAGGACCTGGTCGAGGGCGGTGGCGTCGTCAAGGAGGACGTCTCCAAGGACGAGGCCGAAGAGGTCAAGACCAAGCTCGAGGCCGCGGGCGCCGTCGTCGAGGTCAAGTAACCCATTCGCACGCACCGGATGCACGGGTCGGAGGGAACCCTGACGGATCACGTCGACACCCATCACGTGACCGCGATGGCCGACGGCTTGCGGCTCGGCGCGCCCCATGTGGCGCGCCGGGCGGGGGCCGTCGGACCACCCTCTCCTATCTCACGTCGTCTATCTGACCTGGCTGCACCGGCCGAGCGTGCCGGTGCGGTCCGATTCCTGCACGCAGCCGTACCGGTCGCCGGCCGGACGGTCAACCCGCACGCCGCAGCGACTCCGAAGGGGTGACCATGCGCGAGATCCGCCGATTCGGCAGTATCACCGAAGTCATCGATCTGCCAAACCTCACGAACATCCAGATCTCGTCGTACGACGCGTTCTTGCAACGCGACGTGGCGGCGCCGATGCGCGCCGAAACCGGACTCCAGGCGGCGTTCAAGGAGATCTTCCCGATCGACGAGACCGAGCGCGGCCGCCAGACCGGTCTGGTGCTCGACTTCCTCGAGTACACGCTCCAGGAGCCCGAGTTCAACCCCGAAGAGTGCCGCGAGAAGGACCTGTCGTACCAGGCGGGCCTGTTCGCGAAGCTGCAGCTCGTCCACAAGGACACCGGCCTCATCAAGGAGGACCAGGTCTTCCTCGGTGACCTACCGCTCATGACCGAGGACGGTTCGTTCGTCATCAACGGCGCCGACCGCGTCATCGTGTCGCAGATCCACCGCTCGCCGGGCGTGTACTTCACCGGCGTGGCGCAGGGGGCGAACCGGCGGCTCACCGCCAGCATCATCCCGATGCCGAAGCGTGGCCCCTGGATCGAGATCGAGTTCGACAACAGCGACGTGCTGTGGATGAAGGTCAACAAGCGCAAGTTCCCCTTCACGCTGTTGCTGCGCGTCCTGGGATATGGCGACGAGGCCATCCGCGCGCTGTTCCAAGGGTACGAGTCGCTCGTCGATCCCACCTTCGAGGCCGAGGAGGCCAGCGGGATCACTGGCGACGAGGCGCTCCTGCGGTTGTTCACGGTCTTGCGTCCCGGCGACCCGCCGAAGGTCGAGAAGGCGATCAGCTACATCCACAGCCTGCTTGCCGACCCACGACGCTACGACCTGGGCGACGCCGGCCGCTACAAGCTCAACGACAAGCTGGGCCTGTCGTTCGAACAGAAGACGTTGCTCGGCTACAAGGACGGCACCTTCGTCGACTACGGACTGATCCCGACGCTGCAGTACCTCGTCCAGCTCCAGGCCGGTACGGAGGGCTACGGCGAGGACGACATCGACCACCTCGGCAACCGCCGCATCCGCACCGTCGGCGAGCTCGTCGCCGACCAGATCCGCGTCGGCCTCGGCCGCATGGCGCGCGGGGTGCGCGAGCGCATGCTGCTCGGCAACCCCGACGCCGCGACGCCGCAGAAGCTGGTCAACAACCGGCCGATCGTGGCCGCGCTGCGAGAGTTCTTCGGACGCAGCCAGCTGTCGCAGTTCAAGGACCAGGTCAACCCGCTCTCGGAGTTGCGCCACAAGCGCCGCATCTCGGCCCTCGGACCCGGCGGCCTCACCCGTGAGCGCGCGGGTTTCGACGTCCGTGACGTGCACCGCACGCACTACGGCCGGATCTGCCCGATCGAGACGCCCGAAGGCGCCAACATCGGCCTGATCACGTCGCTGGCGAGCTTCTCGCGCGTCAACCCGCTCGGCTTCATCGAGGCTCCCTATCGTCGCGTCGAGGACGGCGTCGTGACGCCCGAAGTGGTGTACATGACGGCCCACGACGAGGATCGCTACATCATCGCGCAGGCGAACACGCCGCTTGAAGACGACGGGCGCTTCGCGACGGAGCGCATCGTCGCCCGCAAGCTCGGCGACCCCGTGTTCGTCGACCCGGGCGGCGTCGACTTCATGGACGTCTCGCCCAAGCAGATCATCTCGATCCCCACCGCGCTCATCCCCTTCCTCGAGCACGACGACGCCAACCGCGCGTTGATGGGCTCGAACATGCAGTCGCAGGCCGTGCCGCTCATCCGGAGCGAGGCGCCGTTCGTCGGCACCGGCGTCGAGGAGCGCGTGGCGCGCGATTCCGGCACCGCGGTGCTCGCCGAGGCGGCGGGCACGGTCACGTTCGTCGACGCCACCCGCGTCGTCGTCGAGGGCGCCAAAGGCATCGAGCGCGCGTACGAGCTGACGCGCTTCCAGCGCTCCAACCAGAACACCAACCTCGACCAGCGCCCGGTCGTGCGGATCGGGCAACAGGTCGAGACCGGTCAGGTCCTGGCCGACGGCCCCGCCTCCGAGGTCGGCCGACTCGCGCTCGGCAAGAACATCCTCATCGCCGTCATGCCCTTCGACGGTTACAACTTCGAGGACGCCATCGTGCTCTCCGAGCGCCTGGTGCGCGACGACGCCTACACCTCGGTCCACATCGAGAAGTTCGAGAAGGAGGCGCGCGACACCAAGCTCGGGCCGGAGAAGATCACGCGCGACATCCCCGGCCTGTCCGAGGCCGCCCTGCGCGACCTGGACGAGGACGGCGTGGTCCGCATCGGTGCCGAGCTCAAGCAGGGCGACATCCTGGTGGGTCACACGAGCTTCAAGGGGGAGAAGGACCCGACCCCCGAGGAGCGCCTGTTGCGGTCGATCTTCGGCGAGAAGGCGCGCGAGGTGAAGGACACCTCGCTGCGCGTCCCGCCCGGCGACGGCGGCATCGTGCTCCGCACCGTGCGGTTCCGGAGGGGCGACCCCGGCGTCGAGCTCAAGCCCGGCGTGCAGGAGATGGTGCGCGTCTACGTCGCTCAGAAGCGCCGGCTGATCGAGGGCGACAAGCTCGCCAACCGGCACGGGAACAAGGGCGTGGTCGCGAAGATCTTGCCGCCCGAGGACATGCCCTACCTCGAGGACGGCACGCCCGTCGACCTGGTGTT
>REEJ01000033.1 GCA_007695125.1 Trueperaceae bacterium
ACGTCGGCTCGAGATCGAGCGCCACCTCGAGCGCCTCGACGCGCGCCTCGAGCAGGTCCAGGCCCGCGATGCTCCCCGCCACCGTCGCGCCCTCCTCGGCCAATCCAGCGTCCACGGCCTGCAGGTTGGCGTTCATCTCGCTCGCGTGCATGACCGAACCTGTGGTGAAGGTGTGCGGTACCGCAAACTCGTCTTCGTTCGGTACGAGCGGGTCCGCCGTCGGCGGATCGAGGATGCCCGCCCGGTCCTCCAAGGCCTCGACGCGCTCGAACAAGGCTTCCTGCTCGCGAATGAGCAGCGCTTGGAACGCGCGGAAGTTGGAGACATCGGTGACCCACGCCTCGAAGACGGCGTTCATGTCCGCCGCGTTGGCGACGCGGCCAGCAACGATGCCGGCCTCGGTCCAAGGATCCGCGCCCGCCTGGAGCGGTTCGGCCACCGTGATCGGAGCGTCCGTGACGCTCGCCGCGCTCACGGTGGCGGACTCCTGCTCCAGGAAGGCCACGCGGTCACGGAGGAAGACCTGCGTCCGGCGAGCGTCGATCAACTGATCACGTACCAGCTCGCGCACCTCTGCACGCGCATCGAGCGCGGCGCGCAGCGCCGAGGCGCTGAGCGCGCCGCCCGAGTTCACGAAGGGGCCGCCGGCGTCGCCACCGAGCGCCAAGGCGGTGCAGGCCGCCAGGAGCAGCGCCGTCCAGCGTCGCCTCATGGCGCCCACCGCGCGCTGCCCCACACCGCCGTGTCCCAACGCTCCGACTCGCCGCCGCTCGGCCCGCCGTCACCGCAGGCGACCGTACCGATGACCAGCGCGAGCACGGCGAGCGCAACGAGCACCACGCGGCTCCAAGCACCAGCACGCCGAGTCTCGATTCCATCTTTCGCCATCACGACCTCCCGATCCTCATCGAACTAGGTCAACTCCGAACGCAGACGAACCCGGCGCCAGAGAGCGTCAGTACAGCTGCTCCGGGACGACCCACGGGACCGACAAGCCGGGTTCGCCCGTGCGCATGTAGAGCACCATGTCGTCACCCTCGCTGCGTTGCAACCAGGTCATGACGTTCCATCCGGGTCGCAGCCGCACGTCGACGTCCACCAGCATCGGTTCGGTACCGTAGTCCGACTCCGTCTGCGCGCAGGTGAGGTCGACGGAACCGGTCGTGTATGCGTACCAGACGACCGCTCCGGCGTCGGCGAGGATGTTCACGGGCGTCTTGGGCTCCTCGAGGCGGACACGGGCGTAGGAGGCGGTCGGCGACGAGCCCGGCTCACCGAGCGGCGCGTCGTGCACATGCAGAGAACCGGAGTACGAGAGCACGACCTCCTCGCCGCAGAGGATCGCCGTGCCGACACCGTCGAGCGACGGCGACGCCGGCAGCTCGACGGTGAACGCCCCTTGCGCGTCGATCGACGTCGGGACCCACGGTAGGCCGGGCGAGAAGATCGTCTCGCACTCATCGCCGTTACAGGAGAGTCCCACAGTAGCCATGAGTCCCGCGAACGTGGCTTCGACCGTGCCACCGTCGTACCCGTCGATGACGCCCTCGATGCTCGTCAGCGTGGCGACGCGGCCGGGGCCCACGACGTACTCGCGGACGCTCGTGTCGCCTCCGTTGGACGCACCCGGGGTGAACGGGTCCGTCGTGGACGCGCCGCGGTCGACCTGTTGCGGCGGCAACGTCACGTTCCATGGGTCGTGAACGTTGGCGATGACGGCAAACACGTAGTACGACGCGCTTGGGTCGAGGTCGAGCCCGCTGAACTCGACGTCGCGCGCCGACGACTCGAAGGGCTCGAGGCTCTCCCCCGCGACGAATCGTCCACCAACCTCGAGCAGACGCACGTCGTACATGGCGGCGCCCTCGACGCGACCGATCGTGACGACCACCGTCGTGGGCGTGGTGGTGCCGAGCGATAGGCCTGGGCGAGAGAGCACACTCGTGGCGTCGTACTGGATCGGTTGCTCGAAGTCGACGCCGCCGTAGGTCGTGGTCGCCGTATACGTTCCGGAGGGAAGCAGCGGGACGAACCAACCGACGTTCCCGGCGGCGGGGTCCGTGACCGTGATCGCGTGCTCGTACGATTCGGGGCCCTCGACGGTGATCGTGAAGGGCTCGAAGGGACCCTCGTTCGTGAAGAAGAACTCGCTCGCGGTGGAGAGGCCCTCAGCCCGGTCGTACGTGCCGATGCGCCACGTGAACAGCGGCACTGCATCAGGCTCCGCCTCGAGCGCCTCGATGCGCGCCTCGAGCACCGCCTGGTGCGCGCCGATCGCGTTCGCCATGGCGAACTCCGCGAGCAGCGCATCGTCGACGGCCCGCAGGTTCGCGTTCATCTCGCTCGCGCGCATGGTCGAGCCGGTCGTGAACTCGTGCGGAACCGAGACGTCGGTCTCGTCCGGCACCAGCAGGTCCGCCTCCGGCGGATCGAGGATGTCGGCAGCCGCCTCCAGCGCCTCTATGCGGCCGAAGAGGGCGTCTTGCTCGAGGACGAGCAGACCCTGGAACGCGCGAATGTTCGTCAGGTCGCTCGCGAACCGCTCGAAGACCTCGTTCAGCGCCTCAGCGTTCGCGATCTCACCGGCAACGATGCCGACCCCGGCCCAAGGCCCGGCGTCGCTCGCCTCGAGCGGATCGGTCATCGTCTCCGCACCACTCGACTGCGCCACTGACTGCTCTAGGACGGCGACCCTGTCACCGAGCGCGACCTGGTTGCGGCGCAGGTCGATGATCTGCTCGCGCAGGTCCGACAGCGCATCCGTACGGCCATCGAGCGCGGCCCGCAGCGCCGAGGCGGAGAGCGGCGCGCCGCCGTTCACGAACGGCCCGAGCGCATCGCCCGCGAGCACCCAAGCAGCCACCAGCGCCAGGATCATCGCAACGGTGCGCCGGATCACGGCGCCCACCGCGCGCTGCCCCAGACGGCGGTATCCCACCGCGCCGTGCCGTCGCTGCCAGTTCCACCGTCACCGCAGCCGACGGCACCGACCGCCAGCGCGAGCGCTGCGAACGCCACGAGCACCCCCCGCCGGCGTCGTCCAACGCGCCGCGCGCCACAAGCGTCCTTCGCCATCACGACCTCCAAAGCCCGACAGAGCCCACATACCATCTGGTCGGTTTTCGATGGACCATGCTACACGACACCCGCCGGACCGCGGGCAGAGCGCAGTTCCCCGCGGGAGCGGCGGGAGCGGACAGCCCGCTGGGTAGTGAACCGGAGAACGCGCTCTACCCACGTGTGGTCGCGACAACGGCGCGTCGTTGGAGGGCGGACCCGGCGAGAGGATAACGACCACGAGGCATCGAACGGTCCTCGCGATAGCGAGCATCACCGGGCTCGTCGCGCTCGGAGCGTGCGTGCACCGCTCCGCGCCATGGGCCCACGGGCTCCGTCACAGGCGTCACCATCGACCGGGTCGGCGCGCGTGACGCCGTGTACGGATCCCTCGAATGGACGAACGAAGACGGACACCGTATATCGGACAAGACGCCATCGCATCTCTCTCGTCTGATGCACGAGACGCATGAGCTTCCTCGCCCAACGCTTCGCGGTCTCGCGCCAACTGGTCGACCTGGCCGAGCGCTTCGCACGCGACCACGCCGGCAGGACGCTCGTGATCGACGAGGTCCATCGCTACCCGGACTGGGCGCGAGAGCTCAAGAACATCCACGACCTGCTTCCGGACCTCCACGTGATCGTCACCGGGTCGTCGCACCTCGACCAGGAGCGCGGGGCGTACCCGTACGGGCAAGGCGCACGAACCGCCGA
>REEJ01000302.1 GCA_007695125.1 Trueperaceae bacterium
CTCCATGGTGCGCTGCACGGCCTGCTTCATGGCGCGGCGGAAGGCGAAGCGGCGCTCGAGCTGCTCGGCGATGCGCTGCGCCACCAGGGTGGCGTTGGTGTTGGGGTTCGGCACTTCCTGCACGTTGACGGCGATGGTCCCCTTGACCTTGCCGTCGAGCTTGGTGCGCAGGGCCTTGATCGACTCGCCGCCGCGGCCGATGACGACCCCGGGCTTGGCGGTGTGGATGGTGATGTTGATGTTGTGCGCGGCCCGCTCGATGTCGATGCGGCTGATTCCGGCGCGACCGACGTCTTCGAACACGGCCTGACGAATCGCCTCGTCCTCCTGCAGCAGGCCGGGGTAGGCCTTCGTGCCGGCGTACCAGCGCGCGGAGGACGTCTTGTTGACGCCGAGGCGGAATCCGATCGGGTTGATCTTGTTACCCACGGCGTTCCTCCAGGGTGATGTAGATGTGGCAGGTGCGCTTGCGCAAGAGGTCTGCGCGACCGCGCGCCCGCGGCAGGAAGCGCTTGAGCGTCGGACCGTCCCCGACCTGGATCTGCGAGACGTAGAGCGAGTCCTCGAACATGTCGTGGTTGTTCACGGCGTTCGCCTTGGCGCTCTTGAGCAGTTTCAGCAGGGGCGTCGCGGCGCGGCGGTCGGTGAAGCGCAGGATGTTCTCGGCGTCGCCGACGTCCTTGCCGCGGATCAGATCCGCGACCAGGCGCGTCTTGCGGGGCGTCGAGCGCAGCATGCGCAGGGAGGCTGAAGCGGCCACGTCAGTCCTTCCGGCTTCCGCTGTGACCGCGGAAGGTGCGGGTGGGCGAGAACTCGCCGAGCTTGTGCCCGACCATGTTCTCCTGGACGAAGACGGGGACGTGCTGCTTGCCGTTGTAGACGCCGATCGTGTGCCCCACCATCTCGGGGATGACGGTGCTGCGACGGCTCCAGGTCTTGATCACCCTGCGGTCGCCCTGGGCGTTGGCCGCGTCGACCTTCTTGAGCAGGTGCGAATCGATGAACGGGCCCTTCTTCACGGAACGAGCCACGATTACTTCTCCTTCCGGCGGCGCACGATGAAGCGGCTCGAGATCTTCTTCTTGTCCCGCGTCTTGAGGCCCTTGGCCTGTTGGCCCCAGGGGCTGACGGGCGGACGACCGCCGGTGGAACGACCTTCCCCGCCGCCGTGCGGGTGATCGACCGGGTTCATGGAGCGGCCACGGTTGTGGGGCTTGCGTCCCAGCCAGCGCTTGCGGCCGGCCTTGCCCAGCACGATGTTCTTGTGCTCGGCGTTGCCGACGCTGCCGAGCGTGGCGTAGCACTCGCCGTGCACGCGCCGCAGCTCGCCCGAGGGGAGCCGCAGCGTCACGTAGGCGCCGTCGCGGCCCTGGATCTGCACGCCGGTGCCGGCGCTGCGAGCGAGTTGGGCGCCCTTGCCGGGGACCATCTCGATCGCGTGCACCACCGAGCCGATGGGCACGAAGCGCAGCGGCATGGCGTTCCCGACGACGGGTTCGGCCTCGGGACCGGAGACGATGACGCTACCGACGAGCAGCTTCTCCGGCGCGATCACGTAGCGCTTCTCGCCGTCGTGATAGTGCAGCAGGGCGATGTTGGCGCTGCGGTTGGGATCGTACTCGATCCCCGCGACCGTGGCCGGGATGCCGGCCTTGTCGCGGCGCCTGAAGTCGATGATGCGGTAGCGGCGCTTGTGACCGCCGCCGCGGAAGCGCGAGGTGATGCGACCGCGGTTGTTGCGGCCGCCGCTCTTGCTGATCGGGGCGAGCAGCGACTTCTCCGGCTCCGACTTCGTGATCTCGCCGAAGTCCGACGTGGTCATGAAGCGGCGGGAGGGGGTGTAGGGGCGATATTTCTTGGTAGGCATGATCCCTCCCTTACGTCAGCCCTTCGAGCTGCTGGATGCGTTGGCCTGCGGCGAGGGTGACGATCGCCTTCTTGCGCCGTGGCGTCTGGCCGACGTAGCGGCCGAGCCGCTTGTCCTTGGGGCGCACGTTGGCGATGTTGATCTTCACGACCTCGACGTTGAAGACGCGCTCGACGGCGTCCTTGACCTGCGTGCGGTTGGCGCTCGGGTGCACGAAGAAGGCGTACTTGCCGGCCTCGATCTCGCCGACCGCCTTCTCGGACAGCACCGGGCGCAGGAGGACGTCGTGCGGGTTCATGCGTCGCTCCCGTCGTCGTCGCTCGGGAAGAGCGCGGCGTCGGCGATCACCACGTCGGAGCGGAGGATGTCGTAGACGTTGAGGCCACGCCCGGGGAGCACGTTCACCCAGGGGAGGTTGCGCGCGGCGCGCCGGACCATGTCGTCGTCGCTGACGAGCAACACGCGCTCGCTGCCGTCGACGTCGTTGGCCTTCGCCCAGGCGAGGAACTCCTTCGTGCGGCCGCCTTCGCAGCCGAACGACTCGACCAGCATCAGCTTGCCGTCCTGGGCGCGGGCGGCCAGGGCCATGTCGAGGCCGAGCCGGCGCACGCGCTTGGGCAGCGTGTAGCCGTAGTCACGCGGGTGCGGACCGAAGGCCGTGCCGCCGCCGACGAAGATCGGCGCCTTGCGGCTGCCGTGGCGGGCCCGACCCGTCCCCTTCTGGGGGTAGATCTTGCCGGTGGAGCCGGTCACGAAGGCGCGGGTCTGGGTGGCCGCGGTGCCGCGGCGGCGCTTCGAGAGCTGCCATGCCACCACTTCGTGCAGCACGGACTCCTTCGGCTCGGGCAAGTCGAGGACGACCTTGCGGCCGCTCCCGATGACGTCGATGGTGACCGCCATCAGCGGGCTCCCCTCTTCGAGTCCTTGAGGACGACGAGGCCGCCGTTCGGACCCGGGACCGCACCCTTGATCAGGATCACGTTGTCGTCGGGGCGGACCTCGACGACCTCGAGCCCCAGCGTGGTGATGGCCTCGGCCCCGAAGTGGCCGGCCATCTTCTTGCCCTTGTAGACGCGACCGGGGAACTTGCGCTGGCCGATCGAGCCGGGGTGGCGGTGCTTCTTCTTGGTGCCGTGGGTGGCGGGCATGCCCTTGAACCCCCAGCGCTTCATGACGCCGGCGGTGCCGCGTCCCTTGCTCGTGCCGGTGACGTCGAGCTTCTGTCCGGCTTCGAACATCTCGACGGTGACCGCGTCGCCTTCGGGCGTGTAGTCGCGGAACTCGACCAGGTGGCGCATCGGGGCGACCCCGTGGGCCTTGGCATGACCGAGCTCGGGCTTGTTCGCCCGCTTCTCTTTCTTCTCGACCCAGCCGAGCTGGACGGCGCTGTAGCCGTCACGCTCGGGGGTCTTGCGCTGCACGACCGGGCAGGGACCAGCCAGGACGACGGTGACGGGTACGAGCTTGTCGTCACGCCAGACCTGGGTCATCCCCACCTTCGTGCCGAGGATGCCTCTCACGGTTATCGGCCTCCGACCGTCTTGATCTCGATATCGACCCCGGTGGGGAGGTCGAGATGCATGAGGCTGTCGATGGTCGACTTGGTGGGCGACTTGATGTCGATCAGCCGGTTGTGGGTACGGATCTCGAAGTGCTCACGGCTGTCCTTGTCCGTGAAGGGGCTACGGAGCACGCAGAACCGCCGGATACGCGTGGGGAGCGGGACCGGACCGGCCACGTGGGCGCCGGTGCGACGGACCGTCTCGACGATCTTCGTCGCGCTGGAATCCAGCGAGCGATGATCGAACGCGCGGAGCTTGATGCGAATCTTCGGGGTCGCCATGGTTACTTGGTCACGGCCGTCACGACACCAGCGCCGACCGTCCGACCACCCTCCCGA
>REEJ01000032.1 GCA_007695125.1 Trueperaceae bacterium
CGACGTGTGGCAGCGCCTTCTCCACATCCCCTACGGCGAGACCCTGAGCTACGGCCAGCTCGCCAGCGACGTCGGCAAGCCCGGAGGTGCCCGCATCGCGGGCTGGGCCTGCGGCCGCAACCGCATCGCCATTCTCATCCCCTGCCATCGCGTCGTCGCCGCGGATGGCGCGCTCACCGGCTACGGCGGCGGCAAGGCCCGCAAGGCCTACCTCCTCGACCTCGAACGCGGCGCCACCAGCGTCTTCGCGGCAGCGACGTGAGCACGGCGACGAGCACGCACCGCCAAGCGCACTTCGCCATGGCACGACCGGCGGAGCGCGGTGGTCGACCTCCACGAACCCGGCGGCAGGGCGCACCCCCCAACCACCCCACCGACCGGCGCGAACGCCACTACAGCCCCAGGAACCGCTCCAGCCGCGCCTGCTCCTCCTCCAACGCGGGCGCGAACGACGCGTCGCGCGGAGCGCTCCCGCTCACGAACCCCGGCTCCACCCCCAGACGCCCGTCGCGCACGGCGGCGTTGCCCCAGCCGATCACCTGGCCGCGCCACAGCATCGGCAGGGCGTAGTAGCCGCGAAGGCGCTTCGGCGCCGGGGTGTAGGCCTCGAAGCGGTAGCTCCAGCCCCAGAAGCGCTCGAAGCGCTCGCGGTCCCAGACGACGGGGTCGAAGGGCGCTAGCAGGCGGACCTGATCGTCCCACGCCAGGTCATGCGCGGGGCGACGCCCGGTCGGACGCTCGTCGGAGGGCCAGTACCAGACGCAGCCGTCCACCGTCGCCTGGGCCAGCCGAGCCTTGACGCGAGCGAGCGCCGCGCGGCGCCGCTCGCGCCATTGCGGGACGGCCGCGGAACCCATCCACATGACGGTGCGGCTCAGCATCGTCGCGGTCAGCGGCGCGTAGGTCCCCACCGCCACGTCGATCAACGCGTCCAGGTGGGCGTCCGGGTCCTCCGGGACCTCGCGCTCGTGGGCGAGCTGCGCAGCGTAGAGGCGCACACCGCCTTCGCGCCGCGCCACGCGTAGCAGCCCGCGGTAGTGCATGGCGTCGAGGAGCTGCGTGCTTGCCCGGCTGTTGCCGCCGAACCAGTTCTTGGTCGTGCCGTGCTCGAAGGCGGCGTCCACGTCGCGTGGGTGCACCACGCCGTTGCTCTGCACGAACTCCAGGACCGCCCGTGCCTGCGTCCAGCGTGCGCGCGACCACGCCGTGCGCGGCGTCCGCGGGTGCATCAGCCGCTGCGTGGCCCGCGGCAGCACGCCGTAGTTGACGAAGAGGTCCTCCTCGACGGGCATACGCGCGTAGCGCGCGTCCAGGTCGCCCGCCCGGTAGCCCTCGACGCGGTGGCGCAGCATCAGGTCCTGCGCGCGCGCCGGCGCCCGGATCGGGTCGTACTGCACGTAGCCGAGCCGGTTCACGGCGCGCAGCAGGCTCATCGGCCGGAACAGGCTGCGCGCGATCGCGTAGCGGCGCAGGTGGTCGAGGGTCACGGCGGTCGGCATTGGGTGAGTCATACCGCGCGACCGCGGTGCGAGGGCGTGGCGCCGGCGCCCGACCCGCCGTCCGTTGGCGCTGCGGCGCCGGAGCCTACGTGTCGAGCCGCTTGCCCAGGCTGACGTTCGCCTCGACCGCGTACCCCAGCCGCTGGTAGAACGCCACCACGTCGACGTTCGACGCTCGCACGTGCAGGTTCAGCTTCGGGCACCCCAGCGCCCGCAAGCGCCGCTCCGCCTCGGCCATCAACCCCGACGCCAACCCGCGCCGCCGATGGTCCGGGTGCACCGCCAGCTTGTGCACCCACCCGCGCACCCCATCGAAGCCCGCCATCACCGTCCCCACCACCACACCGTCGAACTCGGCGACGAGGAACAGCTCGCGCTGCACCAGCGCCTTGCGCCGCACCACCTCGAGCGGCACGTTCCACGGCGAGTCGTTCGGGAACACGACTTCGATCAGCGCCACCACGGCCGCCTCGTCCCGGTCGTCGTACGACCGGATCGCGGCCGCGTCTCGGTGACGCCCGTGGGCGATGTCGGTGGCGATGAACTCGTCCATCGTGCGACTCCTCGGCTCAGCGGCATGCTACAGCGGCATCAGGCCCGCGGCCGCCGCGACCGTCAGGAGGCGTGTGCGCGCCGCTGCCCCGGGAGCGCCCCTCGATCGTCGTGTCGATGGTTCGTGACTTGATGCCGTCACGCGACGTGTGCTACCCACGCGGTCGTGCGGTCGCCGGGACACGACACCAGGCGGATGCCAACGAGTCGACCAACGAGGTGCAGGGCGCATGTTTCCCCACCTTGAGGAGCGCCGTCCCGACTCGCGGTTCGTCGAGCGGGTCTGGCGGACCGCGAGCGAGCGTGAAGGCGCGTTCACGTCCATCTCGACGGTCCACTGGTCGATCGTCGTGGCGACACTCGACGGGCGCGTCTCGGTCAGCCGAACGGCGTCGACCGCATCGCCACGCACGGACGTGCTGTTCGCCCACGCGAGGGGCACGCCGACACGTGTCGCATCGACCGGGTGTTCGGGCGTCACGGCTCGCGCCAGTAGTCGGCCATGAGCTCGGTGACCCGGCTGGGCTGCGTCACCTCGGTCCGCGGCAGGAACTCCTTCATGACCGGTTTGCTGTCGACGACCGGCGTTCCGTCGATGGCGTCGAGCTCCAGGACCCGCAACGGGCCGCCGTCGACCCCCAGGACCCTGCAGATCGTGCTGCCGATCCTGTTGGGACGGTTGTTCGCCCGTTGGGCGAAGATGCCGACTCTGGGCCAGGCCGGGTGGTTCCGTGGGTGCCGAGCGCCGGTCACGACCTTGGCCGCGTCGACTTCATGGAACACGAACAGGACCTCGACGTGCGAGAAGGCATCGAGCCCGTGGACGATGCGTCCATGCCGGGCGCGAGCCGAATCTCGACGACCTCGCCACCCCAGTCGTCGTCCTCCAGCGTCGTGCGCGGGGCGGAGACGAACGCAATCGGTTCGATGGTAAAGGGCATGGACGCGGCGCCGCCCAACGGAGCCTCTGTGACAGCGCAGAACGCCCAGGCCCCCGGCCTCAGCGCTGCGGCCGCGCGCGCCACGCTCCCTCCATCAGGTCGAAGCCTTGCTGCCAGCCCGCCTCGCTGGCCGACGTGGCGCCGGTCGGGAGGGCGCGCAGCTCGTCGGCGATCCCGTCGCCCGTCTGCTCGAAGGTGACGACGCAGCCGACGCCGTCGGGCTCGACGGTGAGCGAGATCTCGTCGGCGGTCCCCGAGAACTGCGGCATGGCGATCGTGAAGCGGAGTCGCGTCGGTGGGTCGACCTCGAGGTAGGCGCCCTCCATCACGAGGGTCTCGTCGCCGTCGGGCCGCGTGATGCGCCAGCGGCCGCCGACGCGGAGGTCGAGGTCGAAGGACGTGTCCGGCGTCCACCAGACGCGCATGGCGTCCGGCTCGGTGAAGGCGTCGAACACCTTCCGCGGCGGTACGTCGAAGCGGCGAACGATGCGCAGCCGATCGGACTCGGTCACGGCTCACCGCCTTCACGCACGGCGCCGGCGGTCGGCACGAACCGCTCGAGGTACGCCGCCTCGATCGGCTCGAAGGCGGTGAAGAAGGGCGCCGGGACGCGGCCGAGCAAGCGGTCCTCGAGGATCGCGAGGTGCGTGTGCCACCCACCGGCGACGTTCGCCCACGTGGCCGGGTCCTCGCCGAGGCGGCGCTGCGTCACGGTCAGGCGCACGTCGTCGCCGACGGCGTCGAGCTCGAAGGTGACCTCGGACGC
>REEJ01000031.1 GCA_007695125.1 Trueperaceae bacterium
GCCCCGGCGGGGCGGTGGTAGATTGGCGCGATGTCGCTCCTCGGCCGCTGGGCACGGCGCTACAAGCGGCGCTCGCGCGTCGTGCCGATCGTGCTTAGACGCATCGACCCGACGGCCGGCGACGCCGAGTACCTCCACTGGGCCTACCGCACGCACCGCGCCGAGCTCCTCGCCCCCTACCAGGTCGACGACCCGAAGGGCGCCATGCAGCGCCAGTACTCCGTCTACCAGGGCGCCCGGCGCTGGTCGGCCTGGTACCTCGAGGACGTGTTCGCGGCGGCGGTCCGCTTGGTCGGCGCCAACGGCGCCTACGTACGTCGCCTCACCGGCAAGGCGAAGGTGCGGCAAGCGATCGAGATGCTCTCGCTCGCGTCGTGGCTCCCGTCGATGCCCGAGCAGTACTACCGCTTCGAGTGGTACCTCCCGGAGTTCCGGGGCCGGGCCCGGCAGTATCTGCACCGCCACGAGGTCAAGTACGTCCTCTACCGGATGCTCGGCGACCAACGCGGCCCGGCCTCGGTCTCTAACAAGGCCCGCTTCCACGCGCATGCGCTCGCCCACGGCTTGCCGGTCGTGCCGCTGGTGGCGCTGGTGCGCGGCGGGCGCGTGGCCCTCGAGCCCGGCGTCGACCTCGACGCGCTCGACGTCGACCTGTTCGTCAAGCCGATCGCGGGCAAGGGCGGCCGCGGCGCCGACCGCCTGACCGCGCTCCCGGGCCAGCCCGGCCGCTTCCGTAGCGCCGCCACCCGCAAGCGCCACACCCTGGCGCAGCTCCTCGAGCGCTACGCCGCCCGCTCGCGCAAGGCCAAGCACGCCGACGGGTTCCTCGTCCAGCACCGCGCCGTCAACCACCGCGACCTGAGGCCGCTCGCGGGCGAGGCGGCCGCGACCGTCCGCGTCGTGACCATCCTCGACGAGCGCGGTGCGCCCGAGCCGGTCGCCGCCATCCTGCGCATGCCCGGGCGCCTCGACGGGGTGGTCGACAACTTCCACGCGGGCGGCATCGCGGCGCCCGTGGCCCTCGACGACGGCACCCTGGGCGAGGCCTCGAGCCTCGGCATCGACGGTGACCTCGAGCGCCTGCGCGTCCGGCCCGACTCGGGCGCGCCGATCGCCGGGAGCCCCATGCCGCTCTGGGACGATGTGCTGCGGCTCTGCCTCCGCGCCCACCGCGCCTTCGCGCCGCGCGTCCTGGTCGGTTGGGACGTATGCGTCACCGACGACGGACCGGTGCTGATCGAGGCCAACGGCCAACCCTGCACCGACTTCATGCAGCGCGTCCAGCGTGCTCCGCTGGGCGACGCGCGCTTCGGGCAGTTGCTGGCCCATCACGTCCGCGCGACCCTCGCCGAGCGGACGTGATCCGCGCGCGCCTCGCGGCCGTCTGGCTGCGCCTCGTCACGCCGCTCGGACCGCCCGCCACGCCCGCACACGGGACCTTCGGCCTCGTGCGCGGCGGACGAGCGCGACGCTGGCTGCGACGCCTGGTGCTCGGGCGACGTGTCGGCGTGTTCGTGCGCATCGAGGGTGACGTGCAGGGTGTCGGCTACCGCGCCTGGCTGCGCCGCGCCGCGCGTCGCGCCCGTGTGCGCGGCTGGGTGCGCAACGTGACCGACGGCTCGGTCGAGGTGCTCCTCTATGGGCGCGCCGCTCGTGTCGAGAGGCTTGCGCGGCGCTGCTGGCGCGGGCCGCGGCATGCCGTCGTCCGCGCGCTCCACGCGCGCCTCACGCTCGAACGCCCCGACGGCCGCTTCGCCATCCAGCCGAGCCGCGTCGCGCCGGGCTCGACCGAGCACCGCTTCCTGGCGGTGCGCGAGCTCCTCGGCCCGCTCCTCGCGGAACCGAACGCCTACGACGAGCGCCGTGCCGGCAACCTGCGCTCGTTGCGGCGCGCGGCGCGGGAGCGCAACGTCTACGCCTCGCGCCCGTTCCGCGCCGGCACCAGGCTGCTCGTCCTCGCCGGACCGGCGTCGTCGACCGCCTACAGCCTGACCACTCGCGCCGACCAGAGCGAGATCGACTTCGCGTCGGTGCGCAACAAGGACCTCGCGCGTGAGCGCCTGCTGGCGGCCTGCCTGCCGGTGGCCCACGGTGCGGCCTTCGGCGAGCGGGGCGACGCGCTCGCCTGGTTCCGGTCGTACGCCCGCCCGGTGGTCGTCAAGCCCACGGCCGCGTCGAAGGGGCGCGGCGTCAGCGTCGACGTTCGCACGGTCGAGGACGTCGAGGCGGCGTTTGACCAGGCGCGGCGTTACGGCGACCGCGTGATCGTCGAGGAGGTGGTGCGCGGCATCGACCTGCGCGTGACCGTCGTCTCCGGCACGGCCGTCAGCGCGATGGTCCGCTTCCCGGCCCACGTGGTCGGCGACGGACGTCGCACCGTGGCCAGGTTGCACGCGCGTCGCGACCGCCTCAGGCGGCGCAACCCCCGCCTGCGCAAGGGGCGGCTGCCGCTCGACGCGGCGGTCCGACGGACGCTCTGGCGGCAGGGCTACCGGCTCGACGACGTCCCCGCAGAGGGCGCCGTGGTCTTCCTCAGCCTTGCGAGCAACACGTCGCGCGGGGCCGAGGGGATCAACGTGCTGCCGCTCGTGCACCCCGACGTGCTCCTGCTCGCGGAGCAGGCGTGCGCCGCCTGCGCCCCCGAGGGGGTGGTCGGGATCGACCTCATGCTCGAGCGGATCGACGCGTCGCGCCTCGAACAGCGCTGCGTGGTCGGCGAGGTGAACATGAACCCCACCATGTACGGCTCGGAGTACCCCATGTACGGTGCGCCGGTCGACGTCGCGGCCAGGATGCTCCTCGACGCGTTCCCGGAGCGGCCCGACGACAACGACTACCCGCTCGAGCACGCCCGCGTCGAGCTGATGGGGCGCTGCACGCCGGGCCTCGAGCGCGAGCTCGCGCGCCTCGCCGCCGACGGTTCGGTCGCGCTCGTGCGCCTGGAGCGGCGCGACACGGAACGGGTGCTGGTCGAGCTCGAGGGGCGCGCGCACGAGCTCAGGGCCGTGGTCGACGAGCTCATTGCCCTGCGCGTCGACGACGACGGCGGCGTGGTCGACGGTTGGCGCCGCGAGCGCGACGCGGCTGCCAGCGCGGTGGTGGCCGCCGGCGAGGTGGGGGCGGCCGCGCTGTGGGACGTCCGGCCGGCGCGCGACGCCGGGCCCGCCGACGCGACCGGGCCAGCCTGGGACCTGCGGGTGTGCGCCGAACGCCTGCGCCGCAGCGGTCTCGTGGTGGTCGAGCGCGACGGCTGGCTGCTCGACGTGCACGACGGCGCGCGCCGGGCGCTCACTGGGCTGTGGCACACGAGCCGCTTCGCGCGCGAGGCGACCGTCACGCGCGAGGCGGTCTGGGCCGTGGCGCGCTACGCGGGGCTGCCCGTCCCGGCGGGTCACACGTTCGTGCCCGCGGCGTACGACCACGCGCTCGCGGCCCTCGAGCGCCTCGACCACGATGCGGTGGTGGTCGACACGGCGAGCGGCGACGCGTGGCGGGTCCGGTCCGCCGCCGCGCTCGAACGCCGTTGGCCCGGGCCGCGGCGCCCCAACGCACGCGTGCGCCTCGAGCGCCACGTCGACGCCGCCCGGCTCGCGTTCGCGGTCGTCGACGGGCGCGTGGCCGGCGCCGCGCGCTGCCACGGCGCGGCCGGCGGCGACGCCGAGCGCGCCCCGGGCTACGCCGCGGGCCTCGACGCCTTCGACCGCGTCACCGGGCTCGCGCCCGGCGAGAGCGTGCACCCCAGGTGGGCGGAG
>REEJ01000283.1 GCA_007695125.1 Trueperaceae bacterium
AGCGGGAAGCCGAAGCCGAACTGCTGGCCCAGACTGTAGATCACCGGCGCCGTGAGCGTGGCCATGACGATGTAGTTCGCCGTGGTGGGCAGGCCGAGGCCGAGGATGAGGCTCGCGATCGCGGTGATCACCAGCACGACCGAGAAGATCAGCAGGTTCTGGACGGCGTCCGGGTTGCCCTGGAAGAGCGTCACGATCGGGAGGACGATCACGCCGATGGCGTTGGCGATCGACGTCGCGAGCGTCTGGATGATCTCGGTGAGGCGCAACCCCAGCCCGGTGAGGTTGACCGTGCCGACGACGATGCCTGCCGTCGAGACGGCGACGGCGATCCCGACCATGTTGCGCGCACCGGCTTCGAGGCCGCGGATGACGTCGACGACGCCGGACGTGATCGCGGGCAGCACGGGATCGCCACGCAGCCGCGCCTTGATCGGCGCCTGGGCGAGCATAAGGAACACCATCGTGACGATCGCCCACATCACCGCGAAGGCGGGTGACGACCGCATGAACACCAGGTAGTAGATCAGCACCCCGAGCGGCGCGAGGTAGTGGATCCCCTCGACGAAGGTCTTGAGCCGCGGTGGCAGCTGCGCGCGCGGGATGCCAGCGAGCCCGAGCTTCAAGGCCTCGAGATGGACGATGTAGAAGAGCGCGATGAACGAGATGACGGCCGGGATGGCGGCGGCGCGGATCACGTCGAAGTAGGGGACGTTGGTGAACTCGGCGATGATGAACGCCGCGGCTCCCATGACCGGCGGCATCAGCTGGCCGTTGGTCGACACCGCCACCTCGATGCCGGCGGCCTTGTGGCCTGGGAAGCCGGCGCGCTTCATCAGTGGGATCGTGAACGTGCCGGTGGTGACGACGTTGGCGAGCGACGATCCCGACACCATGCCGGTCATGCCCGAGGCGACGACCGAGGCCTTGGCGGGGCCGCCCCGGAACGTGCCGAGGAAGGCGTTCGCCAGGTCGATGAAGTACTTGCCCGCGCCGGCGCGGTCGAGCATGCTGCCGAACAGCACGAACAGGAAGACGAACTGCACCGACACCCCGAGCGCGACGCCGAACACCCCCTCGGTCGTGACGTACATCTGGCTGATCAGCCGTTCGACGGGGTAGCCCCGGTGCGAGATGAGGTCGGGCAGCGGCAGCGGGATGAGCCCGCGCGGCCCGGTCAGTGCGTAGAGCAGGAACACGCTCGCCACGATGGCGAGCGCCGGACCCAGGCTGCGGCGTGTCGCCTCGAGCAGCAGGAGGATCGTCACCGTCCCGAGGACCACCTCGCGCTGGATCGGGATGCCGAAACGGGTCTGGATGCCGTGGTAGTCGATGACGAGGTAGAGCACGCCGAGCCCCGCCACGGCCGCCGCGATGAAGTCGTACCAGGGGATGTGCCTGGCGCCGTCACGGCGCCGCGCCGGGAAGACGAGGAACGCGAGCACGATGGCGAACGCGAGATGGAACGCGCGTGCCCGCGTGGCGTCCATGACGAACACGGATGCGATGCCGAGCTGGAACAGCGACCAGGCGATGGCGATCGCGAAGATCACCCAGACCATGAGCTGCCCGGGTTCGCGACCGCCGGCCTCCGCCTCCTCGACCATCTTCGCGGCGGCAGCGGCGCCCTCGTCCCTCGCGGCCTCAACCATGACCTCCTCGACGGTGAACGAGGTCGGTTCCGCCTGGTCGTCGCTCGGGCGCTCGTCGGCGTCGCCGGGGTGCGCGTCGGCCTGGTGCCGGTCGTCGTGCGGACCGCGCTCGTCGTCCTCACGTTCGGGTGTACGGGCCATGGGCGCTCCTTCGCCTACGTTGCCTAGTCGCCGGATTGTCGTCTCGCATCAGCCTACGACACGCCCGGGGCGCCGCGAACGATGCGGCGCCCCGGGCGCTCGTGCATGCCGTCGTCTCACGATCCGGTGGTGCCGGACCGAGGACCTACTGCCCTAGAAGAGGCCGGCCTCCTCGAAGGCACGCTGGGCGCCCGGGTGGAGCGGGGCGCCGAGACCGCTGACGAAGTCCTCGTTGGTCAGCGTCGCGAGGGCCGGGTGCGTGGCCTGGAAGCCGTCGAGGTTGTCGAGGACGGCCTTGACGATGTTGTAGGCGTTCTCCTCGGAGAGGTCGGTGCTCGCCACGAACAGCGCCTTGACCCCGAAGAGCGTGACGTCGTCGGGCTGGTTGCCGTAGGTGCCGCCCGGGACGGTGGCGAACGCGTAGTACGGGAACTCGTCGATGAGCGCTTGGAGCTCGGGGTCGTCGAGCGGCACGACGTCGACGTCGGCCGTGGCGGTGATGTCGCGGATCGCGCCGCCGCCGATGCCGACCGTGTAGAAGAAGCAGTCGATGCGGCCGTCACGCAGGAAGTCCGGCTGCTCCGCGGCGACGAGGTACTCGGCCGAGAAGTCCGCTTCGCTCATGTCGAATGCGTCGAGCATGGCCAGCACGGTGTTGTAGATGCCCGAGCCGGGGTTGCCGATCGACACGCGCTTGCCGGCGATGTCGCGGAAGCCCTCGACGTTGGCGCTCGATTGGCAGATCAGGTGCATGGGCTCGGCGTGCAGGCCCATGATCGTGCGGAGGCCCTCGAACGCTTCGCCGTCGAACGTTCCGGTGCCGTTGTACGCCTGGTACGTCACGTCGGATTGCGCCAGGGCCAGGTCGAGCTGACCGGCCTGGATCGCGCGAACGTTGAAGACCGAGCCGCCGGTCGACTCGACCGTGAGGCGCAGGCCGACGTTCGCCTCGTTGACGATGCGGGCGGTGGCGCCGCCGACCGGGAAGTAGACGCCGACGACGCCGCCGGTGCCGATGGTGAGGAACTGCTGGGCGTGTGCGACGCCGAGGAATGCGACGGCGGTGCTTGCGATGATGGCAATCAAACGCTTCATGGTGTCTCCTTTGTGGAGCGGTGATGTGGCCCGTGGACGGCAGCACGTGGCCTGGGATGGATACGTTAGTACGGATACCATGCACGTCGCGCCACGGTCAAACGTCCCACCTTCGGGTACGCTTCATGAAGCGTGTCGAGGATCCCACCATGGCTCGTCGCGATGTTCGCCGGCATGTTGGCTGCTGCAGTGGTCGGTGGTGTCGGCGCGAACGCCTTCGTCGCGTTCGTCGCAGCCGTGACCGGCGGCCTGGTGGCCTGGCGTGTGGTCCACGCGCCGCCTTGGACGCGAGCCGGTCGTGCATCCTGGATCGCCGCCGCACGCGGCTGGCGCCAGGCATGGGCCGGCCTGGCGTCGTTGCTGCGCGGTCGTCGAGTGGGTACCCGCTGGTCGCCACCGGGAGGCGCTGGCGACGCCGCGTGGGGGCCCGTCGCTGCACCGCCGCCACCCGAGGTCGCACCTGGCGCTCGCGTCGCGGTGCGCTGTGAGGTCGCCAACGAGCGCATGCAGGTCTGGCACTCGATGGCCACGCGGCGCGCGTACGAAGTGCCGAGCGAGCGAGGTCTCCCCGGTGCGGAGCCTGGTACGGAGGCCGACTTGGTGTTCGAAGGCGGTCGCCCGAGGGTGCTGCGCCGACCGCTGAACTGACGCATGGTGCGTGCTCGAGTCAGGCGAGGTCGTCCTGAGCGGGTGTCGTCGTGGCGTGCCGATGTGGCCCTCACGCCTCGACGTCGTGCGTGTCCGGCAGCGTCACGCGGGGGAGTTGCATCGTCACCGCGAGCGCGAGCAGTGCCAGCA
>REEJ01000030.1 GCA_007695125.1 Trueperaceae bacterium
GCGCGACCCCGAGTGGATCGAGCGTCACGAGCGTCAGCATCGACGGCGGCGATCGGACGGTCGTGGTCGACGATGCGCTGACGCTCACGGCGACCGTCGTCACCGAGGGCGGTGCCAGCGACGCGCTCACGTGGGAGAGCAGCGATGAAGCCGTCGCCGTCATCGACGGGGCCGGCAGCGTCACCATCCTCACGGTCGGCGTCGTGGACGTGAGCGCGACGAGCACCGTCGATCCCAGCGTGCGTGACACGGTCACCCTGACGGTCGATCCGCTCGGCGTCCTCGCGTGGACCCGCCAGTTCGGTACCAGCAGCGACGATGAGTCGCGCGGCGTTGCGACCGACGCGAGCGGGAACGTCTACGTCGTCGGCTTCACGGACGGGGTGCTCGAGGGTGACGGCGCCGGAGGCGTCGATGCGTTCATCCGTTCGTTCGACAGCGATGGCACCCTCCGTTGGACCCGCCAGTTCGGCACCAACGGCACCGATGAGGCCTTCGGCGTGGCCACCGATGCGAACGGGAACGTCTACGCCGTCGGCCGTACCACCGGAACCCTCGAGGGCACCAACGCCGGCGGCGCCGACGTTTTCGTCCGTTCGTACGACGGCGGTGGCACGCTCCGTTGGACGCGCCAGTTCGGCACCAGCGCCTTCGACACCGCCACTGGCGTCGCCACCGATGCGAACGGGAACGTCTACGTCACTGGCCGCACGGACGGCGCGCTCGAAGGCACCGGCGCGGGCGGCACCGACGCCTTCATCCGTTCGTACGATGGCAACGGTGACCTCCGTTGGACGCGCCAGTTCGGCACCAGCAGCCAAGACTTTGCGACGGGCGTGGCCACCGACGCACACTCGAACGTCTACGTCAGCGGTTTCACGGGAGGAGCGCTCGAGGGTACACACGCTGGCGCCGTCGACGCGTTCATCCGTTCGTACGACGGCGGCGGCACGCTCCGTTGGACCCGCCAGTTCGGTACCAGCGGTGACGACCCCGCCCTGGGCGTGGCCACCGATGTGAACGGGAACGTGTACGTCACCGGCTACACGGCTGGGGAGCTCGACGGCCCCAGCGCCGGCGGCCTCGATGCGTTCATCCGTTCGTTCGACGGCGATGGCACGCTCCGGTGGGCCCGCCAGTTCGGCACCAGCAGCTCCGACGTCGCCTACGATGTGGCCACCGACGCGAGCGGTCACGTCTACGCGGCAGGCCACACGCGCGGCGCGCTCGAAGGCGCCAACGTCGGCGGCGACGACGCGTTCATCCGTTCGTACGACGGCGGCGGCACGCTCCGTTGGACGCACCAGTTCGGCACCAGCAGTGGCGACCAGGCTTTCGGCGTGGCGACCGACGCGAGCGGGGGCGTCTACGTCGCCGGCTACACACTCGGCGCGCTCGAAGGCGCCAATGCCGGCGGCTTCGACGCCTTCCTCCGCAAGCATGGGCGCTGAGCGGGGGTCGGCCGTTCCCGCGATCGTCATCTCGAGACGTGGCCGGCATCGGCCGCGGCCCGATTGGAGGCGCGCCATGCGCACGACCCGCGCGAACATCGCCGTCGCTACCGCCATCGCGCTCGTGCTCGCGCTCGCTGCCTGCGCGACCCCGAGCCCCTCGGGTGTCACGAGCGTCACCATCGATGGGGGCGACCGGACGATCGTGGTCGGCGACGCCCTCACGCTCACCGCCACCGTCGACGTCGCCGACGGTGTGAGCGACGCCGTCGCGTGGGAGAGCAGCGACGAGACGGTCGCCGTCATCGATGGCGTCGGTACCGTGACCGGACTCAGCGCTGGCGTCACCGAGGTCACCGCGACCAGCACCGTCGATCCCGGCAAGAGCGACACGATCGCGCTGACCGTCGATCCGCTCGGCGCCTTGCGGTGGACGCGCCAGTTCGGCACCAGCAGCGACGATGAGGCCCTCGGTGTGGCGAGCGACGCGCACGGGAACGTCTACGCCGTCGGCTCCACCGTCGGCGCGCTCGAGGGCGCCAACGCCGGGAGTTACGACGCCTTCGTCCGATCGTTCGACAGCGCCGGCGTCGTCCGGTGGACCCGTCAGTTCGGTACCGAGAACTCCGACATCGCCGCCGGCGTCGCCACCGATGCGAGCGGGAACGTCTACGTCACCGGGCGCACGTTCGGTGCGCTCGAGGGCAGCAACGCGGGCGCCAGCGACGCTTTCGTTCGCTCGTTCGACAGCGGCGGGACGCTCCGCTGGACCCGCCAGTTCGGCACCGGCAGCGTCGACGCGGCCCTCGGCGTGGCCACTGATGCGAACGGGAACGTCTACATCGCCGGCTTCACGCTCGGCTCCCTCCAGGGCACCAACGCCGGCGGTGCCGACGCGTTCGTCCGCTCGTACGACGGCGAAGGCACGCTCCGTTGGACCCGCCAGTTTGGGACCAGCAGCGACGACATCGCCTTCGGCGTCGCCGCCGACGCGAGCGGGCACATCTACGTCGCCGGACGCACGGCCGGCGCGCTCGAGGGCTCCAGCGCCGGCAACTTCGACGCCTTCGTCCGCTCGTACGACGCTGATGGCATCCTCCGTTGGACCAGCCAGTTCGGCTCGAGCAGCATCGACGGGGCCGCCGGTGTGGCCACCGATGCGACTGGGAACGTGTACGTCGCCGGCTTCACGCAAGGCGCGCTCGAGGGAGCCAACTCCGGCATGGAGGACGCCTTCGTCCGTTCGTACGATGGCGACGGTGGCCTTCGGTGGACGCGCCAGTTCGGCACCGGCAGCGGCACCGAGGCCTTCGGCGTGGCCGCCGATCCGACCGGCAACGTCTACGTCGCCGGCGCGACGGGAGGCGACCTCGAAGGAGGAGGCGCCGGGATCGTCGACGCCTTCGTCCGTTCGTACGACGGCGACGGCGAGCTCCGTTGGACGCGGCAGTTCGGTACCAGCAGCAGCGATCGAGCCCTCGGCGTGGCGACCGACGCGAGCGGGAACGTCTATGCCAGCGGCTACACGTTCGGCGCGCTCGAGGGTGCCAACGCCGGTCACGGGGATGCCTTCGTCCGGAAGTACGGGCGCTAGCCGGATCGAGGAGATCGTGTCTGCCCGACGCGGCATGGGCGGCACGTGGGCGGCATGTATAGCCTCAACACTGGGAACGCACGTTCGTCACCTCGAGTCGTGACCGTCGACGGTCGCGACCCCCGTCGGAGGTACGCCATGCGCTCGAGTCTCGCGCGTTTCGTCGTAGGTATCGCCCTCGTCCTCGTCCTCGTGCTCGTCGCCTGCACGACGCCCAGCGTCACGAGCGTCAGCATCGACGGTGGTGATCGGACCATCGTGGTCGATGACCCGTTGACGCTCATCGCGACCGTCGTCGCGAGCGGCGGCGCCAGCGCTGCCGTCACCTGGGAGAGCAGCGACGAGGCCGTCGCCGTCATCGACGACGCAGGGGCCGTCACCAGCCACGCGGCCGGCGTCACCGACATCACCGCGACCAGCACCAGCGATCCCACCATGAGCGACACGATCACGCTGACCGTCGATTCGCTCGGCGTCTTGCGCTGGACACGTCAGTTCGGCACCAGCGACGAAGACTTCGCCACCGGCGTGGCCACGGACGCGGACGGGAACGTCTACGTCGCCGGCTCCACGGCTGGGGAGCTCGACGGCCCCAGCGCCGGCGGCCTCGATGCGTTCATCCGT